>JBFKAV010000018.1:0-33195 GCA_041621405.1 Paracoccaceae bacterium | reverse complement strand
TCGCCGCGCCAGAACCGGCGCACGCCGTCGCGGTAGCGGTCGTTCCATTCCAGGAAGGGCGGCGGGAAGCCGCCGAGGTGGTAGCCGCCGGGGCCGATGTCCCAGGGCTCGGCGATGAGCTTCTTGCGCACCAGCAACGGGTCCTGCTGCAACACCTGAAAGAAGGGCGCCGTCGCCTCGAAGCCGTGGTCGCGGCGCCCCAGCGTGGCAGCAAGATCGAAGCGGAAGCCGTCCACCCCCATCTCGCCCGCCCAGTAGCGCAAGCTGTCCACTACCATCCTGAGCACCATCGGGTGGTCGAGCCTGAGCGTGTTGCCAGTGCCGGTGTCGTTCACGTAATGGCGGCGGTCGGGCGAAAGCCGGTAGTAGCTGGCATTGTCGAGGCCGCGGAAGCTGAGCGTGGGCCCCCGCTCGTTGCCCTCGCAGGTGTGGTTGTAGACGACGTCGAGGATCACCTCGATCCCCGCCTCGTGCAGCCGCGCCACCATGGCGCGGAACTCGCCGATGTCGTCGCCGTGCAGGTAGCGCGGGTCGGGCGTGAAGAAATTCAGCGTCTGGTAGCCCCAGTAGTTGTTGAGGCCCCGCTCCACCAGGAAGCCGTCGGTCATGAAGGCGTGGATCGGCAGAAGCTCCACCGCGGTCACCTCGAGCCGTGTCAGGTGCTCGAGCATCGGGTCCGAGGCGAGGCCGAGAAACGTGCCCTTCGGCGCGGCCGAAGGGTGGCGCCAGGTCAGTCCCTTGACGTGCGCCTCGTAGATCACCGTTTCGTCCACGGGCGTTTCCGGACCCGCCCGGGCCGGGCTCTCGAAGGCGGCGACGACGATCCCCTTGGCCATGAACGGCGCGCTGTCGCGCGGGTCGATTACGAGGTCGGCCCCGGGGTCGCCGACGCGGTGGCCCATCAGTTCGGGCGCCCAGCGCGGATGGCCGGTGATGGCGCGGACGTAGGGGTCCAGGAGCAGCTTGGCGGGGTTGAAGCGGTGGCCCTCGGCCGGCGCCCAGGGGCCGTGCGCGCGGTAGCCGTAGCGCAACCCCGGCTTGGCGCCTTCGAGATACCCGTGCCAGACGTCGCCGTCGCGTTCGGGCAGCTCGAACCGCGTCTCCTGGCCGCCGCGGTCGAAGATGCAGAGCTCGATCCCCGTCGCGTTCTCGGAGAACACGGCGAAGTTCACCCCGCCGCCATCGGGCGTGGCGCCGAGCGGATGGGCCCGGCCCGGTCCGAGGGTCTGGGCCAGGGTCATGCCGGCCGCGCCAGGCTCTCGTAGAGCGCCGCGTAAGCCGGCGCCGAGGCGGCCCAGCCCACCGGGTGGCGCATCGCGTTGCGCTGCATCCGGGTCCAGACCGCCGGCTCGGCGTGGAGCGCGGCGAGCCGCTCCAGCGCATTGCCGAGCGCCCCGGCGGTCACCGGGTGGAACTGGAGGCCGGTCGCCACCCCGGCCCGGATCGCGGCGTCGTTGGCCGGGATCACGGTGTCGGCAAGGCCGCCGGTCAGCGCCACCACCGGCAGCGTGCCGTAGCGCAGGCCATATAGCTGAGTGAGCCCGCAGGGCTCGAAGCGCGAGGGAACAAGGATCGCGTCGCCACCGGCGATCAGCCGGTGCGCCAGCACCTCGTCATAGCCGAAGCGCACGGCGATCTGTCCCGGGTTCTCCGAGGCGGCCTCACGCAGGGCCGTCTCAAGCGTGGCATCCCCCGCGCCCAGGAGCGCTAGCGCGCCTCCGGCCGCGAGTAGCCGGGGCAGGGAGGTGATCAGGAGGTCGAGCCCCTTCTGCTCGGAAAGCCGCGAGACCACGACCGCGAGCGGCCCATCAGGCTCCTCGAGCCCCAGTTCCTCGCAGAGCGCCTTTCGGTTCCTTCCCTTGCCCGCAGGGGTCTTGTAGGGCCTGACCGCCGGGTCGGCGGAGGGATCCCAGGCGGCCTCGTCGATGCCGTTCAGGATGCCGGTCAGGTCGGCCGCCCGCGCGCGCAGCACGCCGTCGAGCCCCATGCCGAACTCCGGCGTCAGGAGCTCGCGCGCATAGGTCGGGCTCACCGTCGAGATCCGGTCGGCATAGACCAGCCCCGCCTTCAGCGCGCTGATCCGGCCCCAGAACTCGAAGCCGGTGGGCGTGAAGCCCGACTGCGGCAGCCTCAGCCAGGCCAGCCTGCCCGGGTCTGCGAGCCCATGGAAGGCGATGTTGTGGATCGTGATCAGCGTGCCAGGGCCGCCGCCCCGGGCCTGGAGGTATATGGGCACCAGCCCGGCCTGCCAGTCGTGCACGTGCACTGCCTCCGGCTGCCAGCCGCCGGCCTCGCCGGAGGCGATCGCCGCCCCGGCCCAGGACAGCGCCGCAAAGCGCTCCGGGTTGTCCGGCCAGTCGCGTCCGTTCGGGCCCAGGTAAGGCCCGCCGTCGCGCTCGTAGAGATGCGGGGCGACCAGCACCAGGAGGTCGAGCCCGCCCGCCCGCGCGGCTCTCACGCTCGCCGGGCCGCCGAAGAGGTCGCTCTCGCTCCAGACCTCGCGGGCGCCCTTCAGCTTCTCCAGCACCGATGGATAGCCCGGCAACAGGGTGCGGATCGACCAGCCCTCCGGCTTCAGCGCCGCTGGCAGGGCACCGGCCACGTCTGCCAGTCCCCCGGTCTTGATCAGCGGCGCCACCTCGGAGGCCACCGAAAGCACCTGTCGCATCGTCTTTCCGGCCACGTCCGCTTCTTCCGGTTGTCAATTTTCGTCGGGGGTGAGTTCGCCGCAAGGCGAAGCAGGTGGGATACCCCTCTAGCCCAGCGCCTTCGCCCGCGCCTCGATCATCCTCTTGGTGATCAGCGTGACGCCGCCTTCGCTCACGCGGAAGAACTTCCGGTCCTTCTCCGGCTCTTCGCCAACCACCAGACCCTGCGGGATCTGCACGCCCCGGTCGATCACCACGTTCTTCAGCTGCGCATGCCGGCCGATGGTCGCGTAGGGCAGCACCACCGCGTGGTCGAGCACCGAATAGGAATTCGCGTGCACGCCGGTGAACAGAAGCGAGTTCCTGACCTCGGTGCCCGAGATGATACATCCCCCTGAGACCATCGAGGAGACCGCCGAGCCGCGGCGCTTCTCCTCGTCGTGGATGAACTTCGCCGGCGGCGTGCTCTCCGAATAGGTCCAGATCGGCCACTGACGGTCCCAGAGGTCGAGATCGGGGGTGAAGTCGGTGAGGTCGATGTTGGCCTTCCAGAAGGCGTCGATCGTGCCGACGTCGCGCCAGTAGGCGGGCGCGTCGGGCGCATGGCGCACGCAGCTTTCATCGAAGCGGTGCGCCTGGGCCTTGCCGTTCTTCACGATCGCCGGGATCAGGTCGGTGCCGAAGTCGTGGCTCGAATTCGGATCTTCCGCGTCGTCGAGCAGAAGCTGGCGAAGGAACGGCCAGGCGAAGACGTAGATCCCCATCGAGGCCAGCGCCACGCTCGCGTCCTCGGGCGTGCCCGGAGGGTCCTTAGGCTTTTCCAGGAACGAGGTGACCCGGCCGGTCTTGTCGACCGCCATCACGCCGAAGGCCGAGGCTTCCTTGCGCGGCACGGTGAGGCAGCCAACCGTCACGTCGGCGCCGGTCTCGACGTGCTGGCGGATCATGATCTCGTAGTCCATCTTGTAGATGTGGTCGCCGGCGAGGATCAGCACATAGTCCACGCCGTAGCTGTCGACGATATCGATGTTCTGGGTCACCGCGTCGGCGGTGCCCAGGTACCACTGGTCCTCGCTGACGCGCTGCGAGGCCGGCAGGATATCGAGATACTCGTTGCGCTCGGCGCGGAAGAAGTTCCAGCCGCGCTGGCAGTGGCGTATGAGGGAATGCGCCTTGTACTGCGTGGCGATCGCCATCTTGCGGATGCCGGAATTCAGCGCGTTCGACAGCGCGAAGTCGATGATCCGGGTCTTTCCGCCGAAGTAGACGGCCGGTTTCGCGCGGGTATCGGTCAGCTCCTTGAGGCGGCTGCCCCGACCGCCCGCCAGCACGAAGGCCATCGACCTGTTGGTGAGCCGGATCGGTTTCATCTCAGTCCTCCTCGCTGCGGGTCTGCCGGTCATTGCTCGTGCACCAGGATCAGCGTCGAAAGCGGCGGCAAGGTGACGGCGGCCGACCACGCAAGGCCGTTCTTCGCCACCTCCTCGGCGACGACGCCGCCCATGTTGCCGCGGTTCTCCCCGCCATAGATCCCGGCGTCCGTGTTCAGGGCCTCGCGCCAGCGTCCCGGCGCCGGCAGGCCGCAGCGCCACAGCGTGCGCTCCACCGGCGTGAGGTTCGAGATCACCACCGCCGGCGGGTCGCCCTCGGCCCCGAACCGTGCCCAGGCGAAGACCGAAATGTCGGAGGCGTCCGCCTCGATCCAGCGGAAACCCGCGCCGTCGCAATCCTGTCGGTAGAGCGCCGGGGTGGTGCGGTAGAGCGTGTTGAGATCGCGCACCAGCGCCTGGAGCCCGGCATGTTTTCCGTGTTCGGCGGCGTGCCAGTCGAGGTCGGCGGCATGGTTCCACTCCGCCTGCTGGCCGAATTCCTGGCCCATGAACAGGAGCTTCTTGCCCGGGTGCCCCCACATGAAACCGTAGTAGGCGCGCAGGTTGGCGAAGCGCTCGGCGTCGCTGCCGCCCGGCATCTTGCCCAGCATCGAGCCCTTGCCGTGCACCACTTCGTCATGGCTGATCGGTAGGATGAAATTCTCGGAGAAGGCGTAGATCAGCCCGAAGGTCATCTGGTTGTGGTGGTACTTGCGGTGGGCCGGTTCGCGCTTGATGTAATCGAGCGTGTCGTTCATCCAGCCCATGTTCCACTTGTAGCCGAAGCCGAGGCCACCGGCGTCGACCGGCTGGCTGACAGCCGGGAAGCTCGTCGATTCCTCGGCCGCGGTCAGGATCCCCGGCACCTCCCCGTAGACGGTTTCGTTCATCCGTCGCATCAGCGCGATCGCCTCCAGGTTCTCGCGCCCGCCGTGGACGTTCGGCACCCATTCCCCCTCTTGGCGGGAATAGTCGCGGTAGAGCATCGAGGCCACCGCATCCACGCGGAGCCCGTCGACGTGGTACTCCTCGAGCCAGTAGAGCGCGTTCGAGATCAGGAAGTTCGCCACCTCGCTGCGACCGAAATTGTAGATCAGCGTGTTCCAGTCCTGGTGGAAGCCCTCCTTCGGGTCGAGGTGCTCGTAGAGCGCTGTTCCGTCGAAGCGCGCGAGCCCGTGGGCGTCGGTCGGGAAATGCCCCGGCACCCAGTCGAGGATCACGCCGAGGCCCTTCGCATGGGCGGCCTCGACCAGGTCGCGGAACTCGTGCGGCGGCCCGTGGCGAACGGTCGGGGCAAAGAGACCCACGGGCTGATAGCCCCAGGAGCCGTCGAACGGGTGCTCGGAGAGCGGCAGGAACTCCAGGTGGGTGAAACCCATGCCGTGGGCGTAGTCGACCAGGTCCTTCGCTCCCTCCTTGTAGGAGAGGGGCCGCCCGCCCTCGTCCCACTTCCGCCGCCAGCTTCCCAGGTGCACCTCGTAGATCGAGATCGGCGCGTCGCGGCGGTTCCGCTCGGCCCGCTCCGCCATCCATTTGCCGTCCTTCCAGCCGTAGCCCGAGATGTCGCGCACCAGGCTCGCGGTTGCAGGCGGATGCTCGGCCCCGAAGCCGACCGGGTCGGCCTTCAGGGGCTGCGCCCGGCCGTCGGCGCCGATGATCTCGTACTTGTAGGGCGCGCCCTCGCCGACCTCGGGGACGAAGATCTCCCAGACCCCGGTCGCGCCGCGCCGGCGCATCGGGTGGCGGCGGCCGTCCCAGTGATTGAACGCGCCCACCACCGAGACCCGCCGCGCGTTCGGCGCCCAGACCGCGAAGTGCGTGCCGCGCGCGCCCTCGTGCTCGCGCGCGTGCGCTCCGAGCGCGGTCCAGAGCCGCCGGTGCGTGCCCTCGCCGAGGAGGTATTCGTCGATCTCGCCTATGACCGGGCCGAAGCGGTAGGCGTCGGCGTAATCCCACTCAGTGCCGTGGCCTTGGCCCTTCAGCCGGTAGGGCCCCGCAGCCACCTTGCCCTGGAACAGCCCCGTGACCTCCGGATGCGCATGAAGCTCGGCCTCGCCCTTGGCCGTTAGCGCGAACATCCGCTCGGCACCGGGGTCGAACGCGGTGACGACGGTGGCCCGGCCCTGCTTGTGCGGGCCGAGTACTGCGAAGGGGTTGTCGTGTTGGCCGTTAGCAATCCGGCGCGCATCGTCGCCGGACAGGAACTCGGTCGGCTTGGTCGAGCGCGCAGCCATGGGCTCAGCCTAGCGGGCTTTGCACAGGTTGCAACGCCCTCGTGTCGCTCAGAGCGCGGCCTCCGCATTCCAGATATCGGCCATGTAGCTGCGGATTGCCCGGTCCGACGAGAACCAGCCCGAACGCGCCACGTTCAGCGCCGCCATCCGCCGCCAGGTTGCCTTGTCGGCGAAGGCTGCCTCGGCCTCGCGTTGTGCTCGGGTATAGACGTCGAAGTCCGAGGCGACGAGGAAGTAGTCGTGGTGCCGGAGGTTGCCCACGATGTTGTGGTATCGGCCGGGCTCGTCCGGCGAAAAGGTGCCGCGCTCCACCGCATCGAGCGCGCGGGCCAGAGCCGGCGAGGCGGCGATTGCCTCGGCCGCGTGGTCCGGCACCCGGCGCCGCGCCTCTGCCTCCTCGGCGGTCATTCCGAACAGGAAGAAGTTCTCCGCCCCGACGCGTTCGCGGATCTCCACGTTGGCGCCGTCGAGCGTGCCGATGGTGGGGGCGCCGTTCAGCGCGAACTTCATGTTGCCGGTGCCCGAGGCCTCCTTGCCCGCCGTCGAGATCTGCTCGGAGAGGTCGGCCGCCGGGATCAGCCGCTCGGCGAGGCTGACGTTGTAGTTCGGCAGATAGAGGATCTTCAGGCGATCACGGTTGACCGGATCGGCGTTGATCACCACCGCCACGTCGTTGATCAGCCGGATGATGTCCTTGGCGAGCTGGTAGCCGGGCGCCGCCTTGCCGCCGAACAGCCGCACCCTCGGCACCCAGTCGGCGCCGGGCTCGTCGCGGATCGCCTGCCAGTGCGCGATCGCTTGCAGGATGTTCATGTGCTGACGCTTGTACTCGTGGATACGCTTGATCTGGATGTCGAACATCGCTTCTGGGTCGATCGCCACGTCCATCTTGGCCCGCACCCAGTTCGAGAGGCCCGCCTTGTTGGCGCGCTTGACCGTGTCGAAGGCCTCGGTGAAGCCGTTGTCGCCGACGTGGTTTTCGAGCTCGGAAAGCCGCTCCAGGTCATCCTCCCAGCCGCGACCGATGGTCTCGGTGATCAGCGCCGACAGCCGCGGGTTCGCCGAAAGAATCCAGCGCCGCGGCGTCACGCCGTTGGTCTGGTTCACGATCCGCTCGGGGTGCAGCCGGTGCAGCTCGGAGAACACCGTCTGCTTCATCAGCCCGGTATGCAGCGCCGAGACCCCGTTCACCCGGTGCGCCATCACGAAGCTCAGATCGCCCATCTTGACCTGGCCGTCCTCGCGGATCGCCATCCGGCGCGAGGGATTGCGGCGGGCGTGCAGCTCGTCGATCCGGCCGATGATCTGCATGTGCCGCGGCAGGAGCGCGCCGATCAGGTGCTCGCTCCAGCGCTCCAGCGCCTCGGGAAGAAGTGTGTGGTTGGTGTAGCTCAACGTCGCCTGCGCGGTGTCGGCGGCCTCTTCGAAGCCCAGCCCGTGCTCGTCGACGAGCACCCGAACCAGCTCGGGCCCGGCGATCGCGGGGTGGGTGTCATTGAGCTGGATCGCCGCCTTCTGCGGCAGCTTGCGCAGGTCCCGATACTCGCTGCGGAACCGCCGCAGGATGTCGCGCAGGGAGGCGGCGGTGAAGAAGTATTCCTGCTTCAGCCTGAGTGCCTTGCCGTGCTCGGTGGTGTCGTCGGGGTAGAGCACCCGGCTGATGGTGCGCGCCAGCGCCTCCGGCTCGGCGGCGGCGACATAATCGCCCCGGTTGAAGCTGGCCAGGTCGAACAGGGTTACCGGCCGGGCGCCCCAGAGCCTGAGCGTATTGGCCCAGCGGCCCTGCCAGCCGACGATCGGCGTGTCCCAGCCCTGGGCGATCACCCGCTCGGCGGGCTCCCACGCGGCGCGGCCATCGGCCTCGCGCACCTCGCCGCCGAAGCCGATCTCGTAGGCCGCCTCCGGGCGCTCGAATTCCCAAGCATGCTGCTGGCTGAGCCAGTCCTCGGGCTCCTCCACCTGGCGGCCGTCGACGAAGCTCTGGCGGAACAGGCCGTGCTCGTAGCGGATTCCGTAGCCATAGGAGGGGCAGCCGATGGTGGAAAGCGAATCGAGGAAGCAGGCGGCGAGACGCCCGAGGCCGCCGTTGCCGAGCGCGGCATCGGGCTCGGTCGCCATCACCGCACGGAACTCGAGCCCCTGCCGCTCGATCACGTTCTTCGCCGCCTCGCCGAGGCCGATATTTACGATCGCGTCCTCCAGGAGCCGCCCGATCAGGAACTCCATGGACAGGTAGTAGACGCGCTTGCGGCCCTCGCGATAGGTCTGCTGGGTCGCCGCGAACCAGGGATCCATGATCCGCTCGCGCACGGCGTAAGACAGCGCCATCCGCCAGTCGTAGACGGTGGCGTGCGAGGGCGTCTTGCCCATCGCGTACTTCAGGTGGCGCAGCGTTGCGCCTTCCAGCTCGGCTTCGGTCATCCAGCGTCCTGCCTCGTGGTGCGCCCCTTTGCCGGGGGTGCTCCGGTTTTGTCGCTATATCGCCTGATCGTTACCAACGTGCAACCTTCGCGGCCCGAACTGTGGCCGCCAGAGCACGAGCGTCGGCGGCCAGTGGAAGAATCTCGCCGGGCGTTTGGGCCAATCAAGGCCGCCTGCCGCCCGCTGGTAGCGCAAACGGTGATTTTGGTAAAAAAACCTGACCAAGTATTGCCTTACAGGGTACCCTCGCTATAGTTCCGGGGTCATCGCGCCGGAGAGTCGGCGGGAAGGTTCAAAGGGAGGAAAGACCATGACCAAATCCGGTGAGTCCCGGTCGCTTTCGCGCCGGTCGTTCCTGAGGAAGGGCGCGCTCGGCGGCGGCGCCGCGGCGGCCACGACGCTGGCGGCGCCCGCGGTCCTCGCGCAATCGCCGATGGTGCTGAAGATGCAGACCTCGTGGCCCGCGGCCGACATCTGGATGGACTTCGCCGGCGAGTACGTGACCCGCGTCGAAGAGATGTCCGGCGGCCGTCTCAAGATCGACCTCCTTCCCGCCGGTGCCGTGGTCGGCGCCTTCCAGGTGCTCGACGCGGTGAACGACGGCGTGCTCGACGCCGCCCATACGGTGCCGGTCTACTGGTACGGCAAGCACAAGGCGGCCTCGTTCTTCGGCACCGGCCCGGTGTGGGGCGGCTCGGCCACGACGATGCTGAGCTGGTTCTACAAGGGCGGCGGCGCCGAGCTCTATCGCGAGCTCACCCAGGACATCCTTGGCCTCAACGTCTACGGCTACATGGGCTTCCCGATGTTCGCCCAGCCCTTCGGCTGGTTCAAGGAGCCGGTGACCACGGTGGCCCAGCTGAACGGCTTCAAGTACCGAACGGTGGGCCTCGCGGCTGACCTGATGCAGGAACTTGGCATGTCGGTCGCCCAGCTTCCGGGTGGCGAGATCGTGCCGGCGATGGAGCGCGGCGTGATCGACGCCTTCGAGTTCAACAACCCGTCCTCCGACAGCCGTTTCGGCGCTCAGGACGTGGCCAAGAACTACTTCCTGTCGTCCTACCATCAGGCGTCCGAGAGCTTCGAATTCCTGTTCAACCGCGACTTCATGGACGATCTCGAGCCCGACCTGCAGGCGATCCTGAAATACGGCGTCGAGGCGGCCTCGACCTCGAACACCGCGAGTGCGATGGACAACTACTCGGCCGACTTGCTGAAGCTGCAGACCGAGGCCGGCGTCACCGTCCACCGCACCTCGAAGGAGATCCTCGACGCCCAGCTAAAGGCCTGGGACAAGCTGATCGAGGATCTCGGGCAGGACGAGTACATGAAGCGGGTGATGGACAGCCAGCGCGCATGGGTCGAGCGGGTGACCTACTATGAGCTCATGAACGCGCCCGACTACACGCTCGCCTACGAGCACTACTTCCCGGGCAAGCTCGCGCTCTGACGCGGCGCACCGCGATGTGCTAGAAGGGAACCCGGCAGGTCCGCCTGCCGGGTTCTTCACGGGTCCCAGGGGAGGGTAGCCCATGATCCGCTACATTCGCTTCGCCGACGGCGTCTCGGCCTGGTTCGGCAAGGCCTTTGCCTGGCTGATCGTGCTGATGACCTTCGGCACCAGCTACGAGGTCTTCGTGCGCTACGTGCTTGGCAGTCCCACGCCCTGGGCGCTCGACGTCTCGTTTATCATGTACGGCACGCTGTTCATGATGGGCGGCGCCTACACGCTTTCCCGCGGCCAGCACGTGCGCGGCGACTTCCTCTACCGCACCTGGCAGCCCAAGACCCAGGCCAAGGTCGACCTGGTGCTCTACATCTTCTTCTTCTTCCCCGGCGTACTCGCCCTGGTGTTCACCGGCTGGAAATACTCCTCGCGCTCGTGGAGCTACACCGAGGTCTCGGTGAACAGCCCCGCCGGGATCCCGATTTTCCAGTTCAAGTCGGTTCTGGTCGCGGCCGGTCTCCTTCTCGTCATCCAGGGCGTCGCCCAGATCTTCCGCTGCATCCTCGCGATCCGCAACAACGAGTGGATCGAGGCTGAGGAAGACGTGCTGGAAACCGAGGACATGCTCATCAAGAAGGCGCATGAGGTCGAGACCGGAGGCCACAACATATGACCGACCCCCAGATCGCCCTGCTGATGCTGGGGCTGTTCATCGTCGTGGTCTTCCTCGGCTTTCCGATCGCCTTCACGCTGATGGCGATGGGCCTTGGCTTCGGATACTACGCCTACTACGACGCCGGCCGGATGTGGCGCGGCTTCAACCGCCTCGACGAGACCGCGGGCTTCGGCGAAACCTTCTCGCTCTGGTTGGAGGGCTGGCTCAACAACCGAATCTTCGACCTCTTCATTAACCAGACCTACACGGTGATGGCGAACGAGGTGCTGACCGCGGTGCCGCTCTTCCTGTTCATGGGCTACATCGTCGAGCGCGCCAACATCGTGAACCGGCTCTTCGGCACGCTGAACATCGCCTCGAAGAACATGCCGGGCTCGATGGGCGTGGCGGCGCTGATCACCTGCGCGCTGTTCGCCACCGCCACCGGCATCGTCGGCGCCGTGGTGACCCTGATGGGCCTCCTGGCGCTGCCGCAGATGCTCAAGGTGCGCTACGACACCGCCTTCGCCTCGGGCATCATCTGCGCCGGCGGTACGCTCGGCATCCTGATCCCGCCCTCGATCATGCTGATCGTCTACGCCGCCGCCTCCGGCGTCTCGATCGTGCGGCTTTACGCCGCCGCGCTGCTGCCGGGTTTCACGTTGGTCGGGCTCTATCTCGCCTACGTGATCGGCCGCTCGATCCTGCAGCCCTCGGTGGCGCCGAAGCCCACCGCGGACGAGGTCCCCGACATCCCCTTCGCCAAGCTGATGGCGATGATCCTCACCTCGTTCTTCCCGCTCGCCTTCCTGATCCTCGCCGTGCTCGGCTCGATCCTCTTGGGGCTGGCCACGCCCACCGAGGCCGCCTCGATCGGCGCGCTCGGCGGCATCGTGCTGGCCTTCGCGTACCGGGCGATGACCTGGGACCGGATGCGCGAGAGCGTCTACCTCACGGTGCGCACGACCGCGATGGTCTGCTGGCTCTTCGTCGGCTCCTACACCTTCTCCTCGGTGTTCTCCTATCTCGGCGGCGAGCAGGTGATCGGCGAGTTCGTCGAGGGGCTGAGCCTGCAGCCCTGGCAGTTCCTGATCATGGCGCAGATCATCATCTTCCTCCTGGGCTGGCCGCTCGAGTGGTCGGAGATCATCATCATCTTCGTGCCGATCTTCCTGCCCTTGCTGCCCTTGTTCGGCATCGACCCGCTGTTCTTCGGCGTCCTCGTGGCGTTGAACCTGCAGACCTCGTTCCTGACCCCGCCAATGGCGATGAGCGCCTATTACCTCAAGGGCATCGCGCCACCGGAGGTGATGCTGACCGACATCTTCCGCGGCTGCATGCCTTTCCTCTTCATGGTCTTCCTCTGCATGGCGCTGATGTACGCCTTCCCGCAGGTCGTGTTCTGGCTGCCGGAGCTGTTCTATGACTGAGGCGCTCTCCCTGGCCACGCAGCCGCAGGCCGCGGCCACGGCGATCCGGGCGCTTCCCGCGCGCGAGCTCAGGGCGCGGATCGCCAAGGGCGAGCTCCGGGCGGCCGAGGTGGCCGAGGCCTACCTGGCGCAGATCGCCGCGCGCGAGGGCGAGATCCGCGCCTTCGCCTGGCACGACCCGGGTTTCGTCCGCCACCAGGCGGCCGAGCTCGACCGGGCGCGGGCCACCGGGCGGCCGGTGGGGCGGCTCCACGGCCTGCCGGTGGCGCTGAAGGACATCGTCGACACCGCCCGCATCCCAACCGAGAACGGCACGCTCCTCGACAAGGGGCGGGTTCCGGACAAGGACGCCTGGATCGTCAGCCGGCTGAAGGCAGAGGGCGCGCTCCTCGTCGGCAAGACCGTCACCGCTGAGCTCGCCTACATGCATCCCGGAGCAACCCGCAATCCGGTGAATCCGGCCCATACCCCTGGCGGCTCCTCCTCCGGCTCGGCGGCGGCCGTGGCGGCCGGCATGGCGCCCCTGGCCATCGGCACGCAGACTGGCGGTTCGGTGATCCGCCCCGCCGCATTCTGCGGCATCACCGGCTTCAAGCCGTCGTTCGGCGCGATCCCGCGCACCGGCATCCTGCGCCAATCGGCCAGCCTCGACACCGTCGGCGTCTTCGCCCGCGACACCGAGGACGCGGCGCTGATCGCCGAGGTCCTCTTCGGCCACGACCCAGCCGATCCCGCCACCAGTCCCGGCCCCGCGCCGCGGCTCTTCGAGATCGCCGGTTCCGAGGCGCCGGTCACACCGATGTTCGCCTTCGTCCGGATGCCCGGCTTCGACGCGGCCGACGCCGACACTCAGGAAGCCTTCGTCGAGCTTACCTCCCATCTCGGCGAACAGTGCTTCGAGGCGCCGCTGCCGCGGGCCTACGACGCTGCCGTCGCGCTCCGCGAGCGGATCAACTTCGCCGAGATGGCCCATGCCTATCATCGCTACGACCGCGCCGACGCCGAGCTTTCGCCCGAGACCCGCGCCGCGCTCGACGCCGGGCGCAAGGTCAGCGCCAAGGACTACCTCGCCGCGCTCGACTGGCAGCGCGTGCTCGGCTCCGGCATCGAGGAGATCTTCGAGCGCGCCGACGCGATCCTCTGCCCCGCGGCGCCTGGGCCCGCCCCCGAGGGGCTCAGCGCAACGGGAAGCTCCATCTTCAACGGGCTCTGGACCTATCTCGGCCTGCCGGCGGTGACGCTGCCGTTCCTGGAGGCCGGGAACGGACTGCCGATGGGCGTCCAGCTCGTCGGCCGCAAGGGCGACGACGCGCGGCTCCTGCGCACCGCCCGCTGGCTCGACCGACACCTCGCCCAAGCGGAGGGCTGACCCCAATGACCGAAATCATCCTGAAACTTCTCGCCTTCGCGCTCCTGGTGGCCTTCCTCGGCATCCTCTTCATTTGGGTGCCGCGCGTCGATCTCGGCGTCGTGCTCGCGATCACGGTGATCCTGGCCGGCATCGACTTCTTCGTGATCCGGCCCAAGGGCTGAGCCCGGCCCGCCGCTCGCGCCCGCCGCCAATTCGGTGTTTGATGGGCGCCGGAGAGGGCACATGATCGACAAGCTCGAGATGTTCATCGCGCTGGCGACCGAGGAACATTTCGGCCGCGCCGCCGAGGCCATGGGCGTCACCCAGCCGACGCTCTCGGCGGCGATCAAGAGCCTGGAAGCTGAGCTTGGGGTGATGCTCGTCTGGCGCGGCACGCGCTACCAGGGCCTGACGCCCGAGGGCGCGCGGGTGCTCGACTGGGCGCGCCGGATCGTCGGCGACGCCCGCGCGCTGCGCCAGGAGATGCGCGCCGCGCGCTCCGGCCTCTCCGGCAACCTGAGGCTCGCTGTGATCCCGACCGCGCTCGCCATGGTGCCGCGCCTCACCGCACCGTTCCTCGCCCGCCATCCGGGCGTGCGCTTCACCGTGCTCTCGCGCACCTTCGCCGAGATCCTGGCGATGATCGAGAACCTCGAGGTCGATGCCGGGCTCACCTATCTCGAGGACGCGCCCCTGCCGCGGGTCGCGACGGTGCCGCTCTACCGCGAGCGCTACCGGCTGATCGTCTCCGAGGAGAGCCCGCTAGCCCGGCAGGAGCAGGTGCGCTGGGCCGACCTTTCCGCGGTCCCGCTCTGCCTCCTGACGCCCGACATGCAGAACCGCCGCATCGTCGACCGCCACCTCGCCGAGGCCGGGGTCGAGGTGCAGCCGGGGCTCGAGTCGAACTCCTTCGTCACGCTGATCGCCCATGTCGAGACCGGCCGCTTCGCCACGATCATGCCCGAGCAGGCGGCCGAGCTGTTCCTGGCGCCGGGGGCCCTGCGCGCGATCCCATTGGTGGATCCCGAGGCCGAGCATGCCGTCGGCCTCGTCGCGCCGCATCGCGACCCGCTCACCCCGGTGCTCGCGGCGCTTCTCGACGAGGCGCGGCGGATCGCCGAGCACGGCGCTTGAGCGGCCGCCCTTCGCGCCGGCCGGTCAGACCGGCCAGATAAGCGGGATCAGCAGGCTCGCGGTGATCCCGAGCATGATGTTGAGTGGCACCCCCACCTTGAGATAGTCGGTGAAGCGGTAGCCGCCGGGGCCGTAGACCAGCATGTTGGTCTGATAGCCGATCGGCGTCGAGAAGGCGGCGGAGGCGGCGAACATCACCGCCACGACCAGCGGACGAGGGTCTAGCCCGAGAGCAAGCGCAAGCTCGATGGCGATCGGCGTGAAGATCACGCCCACGGCGTTGTTCGACACCAGCTCGGTCAAGGTCGAGGCCAGCGCGTAGACGCAGAAGATCACCAGGAACGGCGGCAGCTGCATCAGGAGGGGCTCCACCCAGCTCACGATCAGCCTCGCCGCGCCGGAATGGTCGAGCGCGGCGCCGACCACCAGCATCGAGAAGATCAGCGCCAACAGCGGTCCCTCGATGAAGGAGAACGCCTCTTCGGCGTCGATGCAGCGGGTGAGCAGGATCACCGCCACCGCGATCACGGCGCAAACGAGGATCGGCGCGACGCCGAAGGCGGCGAGAGCCACGACGCCCGCGAGCGCCCCGATCGCGATCGGGGCGTGGCCGCGGCGGTAAGGCCGGATCGCGGGCTTGGTGATGTCGACGAGGTCCATGTCGGTGGCCAGTCGCGAGATGTCCTCCGGCGCGCCCTCCAGAAGCAGCGTGTCGCCCACAACCACCACAAGGTCGTCGAGCTGGCGGCCGATGTTCTGGTTCCGCCGGTGCACCGCCAGAGGATAGACGCCGTAGCGGCGGCGCAGGCGCAACGAGCCGAGCGAGCGGCCGATCATCCGGCAGCCCGGCGTGATCAGCACCTCCACCGTCTCGGTCTGCACCGAGGAGAGCTTGTCGACCATGCGCACGTCCTTCGACTGCTGCAGCCCGAGAAGCTCCTCCATCTCGGTCCTCAGCACCACCCGGTCGCCGGCCTCCAACGTCACCGCCCTCAGGTCGCGTCTCAGCGAGGCGTCGCCCCTCAGCACGTCGACGAGACGCACTCCCTCGCGCTTGAACAGCTCCACGTCGGCCGCCGCCTGGCCGATCAGCGAGGAGCCCTCAGGTACCGCGACCTCGGTGAAATACTTCAGCTTGCGCCGGTCCGACAGCATCCCCCCCATAGACTGCCGGTCGGGCAGCAGGTGGCGGCCGAGAAGCGCGATGTACGCAAGCCCCACCGCCACCTGCACCGCGCCCAGGGGCGCGATCTCGAAGATCGAGAACGGCGCTAGCCCCTTCGCGCGCGCCACGCCGTCGACCAGGAGGTTGGTCGAGGTGCCGATCAGCGTCAGCGTGCCGCCGAGGATCGCGGCGTAGCTGAGCGGGATCAGGAGCTTCGAAGGCGCCAGCCCGAGCCGCTTGGCGACGTGGATGAAGACCGGGATCATCACCACGACGACGGGGGTGTTGTTCATGAATGCCGAGGCCAGCGCGACGACGAGGAACAGAAGCGAGATCGTGACGAGCGGCCGGTCGTCCACCTGCCGCTCGGCCTGGCGGGTCAGCCAGTCGAGCGCGCCGGTCCTGACCAGGCCCCCCATCACCAGGAACATCGCCAGAATCGTCCAGGGCGCGGGGTTCGAGAGCACCGCCCTGGCGTCGTCGTAGGGAACCAGCCCCAGGAACAGCATCGCCGCCGCGCCCGCCAACGCGGTCACCTCGGCCGGATACCGCTCGCGCACGAAGAGCGCGAGCATGACGACGACGATGCCAAGAGCCACGAGCGCCTTGCCGGTGTCGTCGATGGGAAGCTGGATCATGATCCTCTTTCGCGCGGTGACGGGCCGACTGGGGGGCTATCCTTAGCGGCCAGCGCCGGGCTGGCAAGCGCGTCCTTCGGCCGCGGCTGGATGAGGAACAGGCCGGCCATCATCGCCGCGAGCGCGAGCCAGACCCAGCCCGAATAGCGCTCTCCGAGGAGGATCATCGACCAGAGCACGCCGGTGCCGGTCACGATGTAGGCGACCTGTGCAGCGAAGACGGCACCGGAGCGGCCGATGAGCCAGACGTAGCCGGCATAGGCCAAGGCGTGAATCGTGGCAGAGAGGATCAGCGCCGCCTCGGCCCGGCCGACACCGTCGAGCGGGTCGATCCACTGGCCCGAGGCTTGTGCCAGAGGCGCCGCCAGCGCGGCGCCCAGGAGCGAGGCGCCGAGCAGAACCCCGATCGCGCCGCAGCCGGCAGTGCCCCAGCGCGCGACGTAGTTGCCCTCGACGGCGTAGAAGAGCGGCGCGACGAGGGCGAGCGGGATCCAGGCGGCCATGCCGGGGTCCGGCAGGCTCGCCTCGGGCAGCGCGATCAGGACCACGCCGAGGAGCCCCAGCACGAGGCCGGCGAGCCGCGCCCAGCCGAAGCGGTCGACCCCGAGTGCCAAAGCCATCGGAAAGGCCAGCATCGGCACCGAGGCGATGGCGATCGACAGGATCCCCGCCGGCAGGTGCCGCGCGGCAACGTAGGAGGCCGAGTTCGGCAGGAGGGTCCCGGAAAGCGCTATGACGAGGTAGACCAGGAGCGGCCCGCGGCCGAGCGCCAGGGGGCGGCGGCGGCAAAGCTGGATCGCGCCGAGGATCAGGACGCCGATGACCAGCTGCCAGAAGATCAGCCCCAGGGGCCCGTGCCCGGTTGAGACCGCCACCTTGGTCAGGGGCATCGTGGTGCCCCAGCCGGCGCCCAGAAGGAACAGCAGGCCGAGGAGCCCCAGCCTTTCGCTCAAGGCACAGCCTCGGGCAAGAGCCCGCCCTGTCGCACCGGCGCCAGCCTCTTGGCCCGGCCGGACTTGTCGTCGGTCTCGATGTAGAGCCCGGCCAGCGTCGCCGCGCCGTTCGCCGGGGTGAAGCGCTCCTTCGCCATTCCGGTGATAAAGCGGCGCATCGGCTCGGCCTTGTCCATGCCGATCACCGAGTTGTAGTCGCCGCACATGCCGGCGTCGGTGATGTAGCCGGTGCCTCCGGACAGGATCATCGCGTCGGCGGTGGGCACGTGGGTATGGGTGCCGATCACCGCCGAGGCGCGGCCGTCGCACCAGTGACCCATCGCCATCTTCTCGCTCGTCGCCTCGCAATGCATGTCGACGATCACCGCCTGGGCGAGGCCGCCGCGGGGATGCGCCTTCAGCACCGGCTCAATGGCCGAGAACGGATCGTCGAAGGGCCGCTTCATGAACACCTGGCCCAGCACCTGCGCCACCACAACCTTGCGCCCGTCGGCGAGCGTGTAGAGCCGCCAGCCCTTGCCCGGCGCGACCTTGGCGAAGTTGATCGGGCGCAGCAGCCGCGGCTCGCCGTCGATGGCCGAGAGCATCTCCTTCTGGTCGAAGGCATGGTCGCCGAGGGTCACGCAGTCGGCCCCCGCCGCGAACAGGGCGCGCGCGTGTTCGGGCGAAAGCCCGATGCCGTTCGTCGCGTTCTCGCCGTTCACGACCACGAAATCGAGGCCCCAGGCCTCGCGCAACTTGGGCAGCCGTTCGGTCACCTCGCGGCGCCCGGCGCGTCCCACCACATCGCCGAGAAAGAGAAGTCGCATCTCCCCTGCCTAGGGGCGAGCGGCAGCACTGGCAAGCGCGATCTCGGCCGGGCCTTGAAGCCGGGCGCGGGAAGCGGCTAGGCTTCGCACCGAGACCGAGACCGGACCCCATGCGCGCGCTCTTCGCACTCTTCACCGGCCTCTGCGCCCTCGTGTTCCTGGCGCTCGCCGTGTCCATGGGCCTGCGTCAAAGCTGGGGCGGCGCGCTGATCTTCGCCGCCTTCGCGGCGCTCTGCGTACCGGGCCTCGGCCGCCTTTTCTCCCGCGCCATCGGCCTGCCGTTCCCGCCGCTCGCCCGCGTCGGCGCCTTCCTGATCACCGCCGGGCTCCTGCTCTGGTGGCTCTCCGGCGCGCCGCGGCCCTCGATCTACAACAGCCCCTCGGTGGCGGCAGAGATCGAGCGGCTCTACGCCGAAAAGCTCGCCGCCTGGCCGGTGCCGCACGAGAGCCGGTTCCTCGACACGAGCCTCGGCCGGGTCCACGTCATCGTCTCCGGCCCGGAGGAGGCGCCGCCCCTGCTGCTCCTGCACGCCGCGGCGGTGTCGAGCTGGTCCTGGGTCTACAACATCGAGGACCTCAGCCGCGCTCGGCGGGTCTACGCCATCGACCTGATCGGCGACGCGGGCCTCAGCGCCTATGCCGATCTCGGCACCCGGATGCATTCACCTTCCGACCAGGCCGACCACTACGCCGAGGTGATGGACCTGCTGGGGCTGGAGCGCGCCGACGTCGTCGGCGCCTCGGAGGGCGGCTTCATCGCCCTGAACCTCGCCCGCGGCCATCCCGAACGGGTAGGACGGCTGGTGCTGCTCGGACCTATGGGGCTCTCCGGCACGCTCGGCGCCGCGGCGCGGATCACCTTGGCGCAGCTCTTCCCGATCAGGCCGGTGCTGGCGGCCACCTTCCGCTGGGCATTCAGCGGCGATGCCGACTTCCAGTCTGACTTCTCCGAATGGTTCCCGCTGGTGATGTCGGGCACGCTGCCGGCCAAGGTGGCACCTTGGCCGTTCAGCGGCGAGGCGTGGGCCGCGATGAGCCATCCGATGCTCTTTGTCTTCGGCACCCGCGACAACGTCGTGGGCGATCCCGAGGCCGCCCGGGCCCGCGTGGCCGGAATACCGAATGCCCGGGTCGCGGTCGTGGAGGCCGGGCACCTGATGGCGGCCGAAAGCCCGGAGGAGATCAACGCGCTGGTCCTGGGCTTCCTCGCCGAGGGCGGCTCCTAGCCCGGCCGGATGACCTCGCGCTCGGTGACGATCAGGTCGAGCCTTTGGTCGGTCGGCTCGATCGGCAGCGCGGGGTCCTCCTGCGCCGCCCAGGCGAAGCCGACGGCGAGGACCGGGCCCTCGGCGCGCAGGTGCTCCAGTGTGCGGTCGTAGAAGCCGCCGCCGTAGCCTAGGCGATAGCCGCGCCGGTCGAAGGCGACGAGCGGCACGATCAGCACCGCCGGCACCAGCCAGGCCCCCGAGGCCGGGATCAGCGCGCCGAACGCGCCCTCGACCATGGCGGCGACGGGGCTCCATTCGCGGAACCGCAGCGCCAGCCCCTTGCCCTGGATCACCGGCACGCAAACCGGGCCGGCGTGCGCCACCATAGCGGGCGTGGGGTCGATCTCGGTGCGCATCGCCATGTAGCCCGCCAGCACCCTGCCGGCCTCCGGCGCCAGCACCTCCGCGAGCCGTGTCGCGCCTGCACCCCGGTCGCCGGCGCCGAATGCCGCCTTTCGGCGTGCGAATGCGGCCTTGCGGGCCGCGGCCTTGGCGTCGGTCAGGCTCATGGCCGCCCCCTTCGTGGCTTGGCCGGTTCGGCGCCGCCGGCCGGAGCGCAAGGCCCTTGGTCCGCAAAACGCACCCGCACGCTCACAGCAATAGCGCCGCGGCGAGACCGAGGAAGGCGAAGAAGCCCACCACGTCGGTGACCGTCGTCACGAACGGCCCTGAGGCCAGCGCCGGGTCGACGCCGAAATGGTCCAGCACGATCGGGATCACGATACCGCCGAGCGCCGCCGCCATCAGCGTCAGGAGCATGGCCACGGCGATCACGACCGACAGCATCGGCACCCCGAACCAGACCCCGGCCACGCCCGCCATGATCACGCCGAAGCCCAAGCCGTTCAGCGCCCCGACCGCGATCTCGCGCCGGATCACGCGCCAGGCGTTGCGCACCGTCAGGTCGCGCGTGGCGATCGAGCGCACGGCCACCGTCATCGACTGGGTGCCGGCATTGCCGCCCATCGACGCGACGATCGGCATCAGCACCGCGAGCGCCACGTAGGTCTCGATGGTGTCGGCGAAGAGCCCGATCACCACCGACGCGAGGATCGCCGTCAAGAGGTTCACGAACAGCCAGACGAAGCGCAGCTTGGCGGTGTCGAAGACCGCGTCGGCCAGGCTCTCGTCGCCAACGCCGGCGAGCCGCAGGATGTCCTCCTCGGCCTCCTCGTCCAAGACCGACATGGCGTCGTCGATCGTGATCACGCCGACGAGGCGGCCGTCGGCGTCCACCACCGGCGCCGAGATCAGGTGATACTGGTTGAAGGCATAGGCGACGTCCTCCTCGTCCTCGTCGGCGCCGATGGTGCGGAAGCTCTCCTCGATGATGTCGGCCAGCCTGACCGCCCGCTTCGACGAGAGGAGTTTGCCTAGCGTCACGTAGCCCGTCGGCCGGTGCCTGGGATCGACGAGGACGACGTGGTAGAACTGCTCGGGCAGCCAGTCGGCGCGGCGCAGGAAGTCGATCGCATCGCCCACCGTCCAGTGCTCGGGGGCGGTCACAACCTCGCGCTGCATCAGCCGGCCGGCGGACTGCTCGGGATAGGTGAGCGACTGCTCCACCGCGGCCCGGTCGGCATCCCCGAGCGACCCGAGGATCAGCTCCTGAGTCGGCGCCTCGAGGTCCTCGAGCAGGTCGACCACGTCGTCGGATTCGAGCTCGCGGACCGCCTCGGCCAGGACCTCGGGCGGCAGGACCGCGATGACCTCCTCGCGGACTGTCTCCTCCAGCTCGGACAGGATCTCGCCGTCGATCTGCCCCGACCAGAGCGCGATCAGCGCACGCCGGTCGTCGGGGCCGATCTGTTCGAGGATGTCGGCGATGTCGGCGGCATGGAGCGGGTCGAGGAGCTCGGTGACGCGGGCCGCGTCGCCCAGCTCCACCGCTTCGAGCACTGCTTCGACGGTCGCGCTATCGAGGTCGTAGACGTCCTCCTCGCGCTCCTCGGTCTCGTCCCCGGCCTCGGCCATGCCCGCCCCTCCGCTCGCTCGCCAGACCTTAGCGGAACCGCCGGGCGGGGCAACTGCTCGGCGCCCTGCCCGGGAACTCGTGCTGTCCTTCCGGCGCGCGGGTTCCTAAGCTTGTACCCGATGACCACGCGCCGCCTGATTCTCGGCCAGACCCTGGCCTTCGACGCCGATCCCTTCGCGGTGCCGCCCGCCGAGGCGGCGCGCCACGAGCGGCACGGCGCTGTGCTCGTCGATGACGGCCGGATCGCCGACGTCGGCCCCGCCGAGCGGCTCCGCGCCGCGCACCCGGAGGCCGAGGTCGAGGACATGGGCACGGCGCTCATTTCCCCGGGCTTCGTCGATGCCCACGCCCACTACCCCCAGACGGCGATGATCGCCAGCTGGGGCCTGCGGCTCATCGACTGGCTCAACACCTATACCTTCCCCGAGGAGATGCGGTTCTCCGAACCCGCCTACGCCGCCGAGATCGCCCGGCGCTACTTCGACCTCACGCTTGCCCACGGCACGACCACGGTTGTAAGCTACTGCACGATCCACCCCGAAAGCGTCGAGGCCTTCTTCACCGAGGCCTCGAGGCGGGGAGTGCGCGCCTATGCCGGCAAGACCTGCATGGACCGGAACGCCCCCGAGGGCCTCTGCGACACCGCCCAATCGGCCTACGACGACAGCAAGCGGCTGCTGGAGAAATGGCATGGGGCAGGCCGGCTCTCCTACGTCGTCACCCCCCGCTTCTCGCCCACCTCGACGCGCGAGCAGCTCGCCGCGCTGGGCGCGCTTTGGTCCGAGCACCCAGACTGCCTAATGCAGACCCATCTTTCCGAGCAGCTGGACGAGATCGCCTGGGTCAAGTCGCTCTTCCCTGAGGCGCTCGACTACCTCGACACCTACGAGGCAGCCGGGCTCCTCGGCGCGCGCGGGCTCTACGGCCACGCGATCCACCTCACCGAGCGCGAACGCGCCCGGCTGAAGGAGGCGGGGGCCGCGCTGATCCACTGCCCGACCTCCAACACGTTCATCGGCTCGGGCCTGTTCGACCTGTCTGGCCTGAAGGCCGAGGGGCAGCGGGTGGGGCTCGCCACCGACACCGGCGGCGGCTCGTCCTTCTCGATGCTCCGCACCATGGCCGCGGCCTACGAGATCGCCCAGCTGCGCGGCACCGCGCTCCACCCTGCCCAGCTATGGTGGCTCGCCACCCGGGGCTCGGCCGAGGCGCTGGGCGTGGCCGACCGGATCGGCACGCTCGCGCCCGGGATCGAGGCCGACCTGATCGCCATCGACCTCGCCTCCACCCCCGCCATCGCCCAGCGGTCGGCGCGGGCCGACGACATTTGGGAGGCGCTCTTCCCCACGATCATGATGGGCGACGACAGGGCAATCGAGGCGGTCTGGGTGGCAGGTACGCGGGTAGGCTGAGCCCGCCCGGACATCCCACGTCAGCTAGCGAGGGCGGGCATCCAGCGCGCACGGGCCGCATCATGGGCCTCGGCGTCGGCGGCATAGTAGTCGGCAATGAAGGTGTCGATGTCGTGCCCGAGGTCGATCCGGGCATAATTCGTCGAGGCCCTTTCCAGCAGGCCCGCCTTGCGCGACAGGGCGAAGACATGCCGGCGGATGGGCCGGGGCACGGCGGCACGGTAGGCTGGCCTGGCATGTCGAAGCAGTGCCCTGAGCGCCGGTTTCGGTTGCACGCTCACGTTCGCCTGCGTGATCTGCAGCCCTTTCAGCCCGAAGCGACTACGGAGCCACGTCCAAAGGGCGTCTAGATTGTCAATCGGAAAGACCTCGGAGACTACACGCGTGCCGCCGAGGTCGAGGTAGTCCGTCTGCCTGCTGAAATGGATGTAAGGCAGATCGGCGAATGCCGAGCGCCCGTCGAGGAAGGCCACGGCTTCGCGCGCCTCGCGCCGGAGATCGGATTCCGTGATCTCCGTCGGGCCATACCCCTTGAACTCGCGCAGCCGCTGCATCAGTGCCGAAATGAACCTCGCCCGCGGTTCGCGCACGACCGAGAAGCTCTGCGAGGAGAGAATAAGTCGAAGCGTCTGAGGAAAATGCGTCTGCATGATCGAGAGAGGGAGATGGCTGAGGTAGATGCGCCCAAGTTTGGGGTGGCGGACAACTTCGTTGGCCCAGTCTCTGCCGTCGCCTGACACAAATTCGGGGCAGTCCGCCACAACACTCGCCGCGGGTATCGCCGCAATTCCGTCGAGGGCGCTGGCGATTGTGTTGCCGGCACATTTCGGGATGTGGATGAAGCTGAACCCGTGGTTCGGAGCGTAGAACATCTCAAGAAAATAGCGTTCGCTGAGCAAGGTGCAACTTTCGGATGAAGCCGCCGGCAGGTTTTCGCTCAATTTCGGCCTGCTGGTGGACGACCTCCTTCCTGCCGTGGCCTTGGGGTCTACTACCGGTCTCGCGTTCTCCTCAAAGCGGCCAGAATACCAGGATCGCCGGGATCGACACTGCCACCACGATCAGCTCCAAAGGCAGGCCCATCCGCCAGTAGTCGCCGAAGCCGTAGCCGCCGGGTCCCAGGATCAGGGTGTTGTTCTTGTGCCCGATGGGCGTGAGGAAAGCGCAGGAGGCGGCGACTGCCACCGCCATCAGGAACGGATCGGGCGAGACCTCGAGCCGGTCCGCCATCTCGATCCCGATCGGGGCCGCGACGATGGCGGTCGCAGTGTTGTTCAGGACGTCCGACAGGGTCATCGTCACCACCATCAGCACCGTCAGGATCGCCCAGGCGGGCCAGCCATCGGTCAGCCCGACGAGACCGCCGGCGAGAAGTTCGGTGCCGCCCGAGGTCTCGAGCGCCGCGCCGAGCGGGATCATCGAGCCGAGCAGCACCACGACCGGCCACTCAATGTGCTCGTAGAGCTCCGAGAGCGGCAGGATCCGGGTCAGCGCGTAGCCCACTACGACAATGCCGAGCGCGATGGGGAGGTAGATGAGCCCGAAGCTCGCCGCTGCCACCGCTGCGGCGAAGAGCCCGATGGCGAGCCAGGTCTTGCTCTGGTCGGTCACGACGAGGCCACGGTCGGCGAGCGGCAGGGCGCCGAGCCAGGCCACCACGTCGTCGGCATGGTCCTCCGGTGACAGCAGGAGCAGGATGTCGCCGGGACGCACGACGGTCTTGCGCACCCGTTTCTTGATCCGCTCCCCGCGCCGGGAGATGCCGATCACGACGGTGCGGTGGCGCCAGGCGAGCCCGAGGCTGTCGCAGCTCTTGCCGGCGATCCGTGCATTCTCCGGCACCACCACCTCGACGACCACCATCCCTTCGGCCTCGGCCTTGATCATCGCCTTGCGCTTGGCCTCGGAAAATTCGAGCGAAAGCGCCGCGCGGAACTCGTCCAGCGCCTCCGGCGACGCTTCCAGGACCAGCGCATCGCCCGCCTTCAGCTTCACCTCGCGCGCCGGGCCGAAGAGGCGCTTGCCGTTCCGCACCAGCCCCAGGATGGTGACCTCGGCCTTGTCGGCCTCCTCATATAGCTCGCGCACCCGGCTGCCCACGAGCTTCGAGTCCTTGGGCAGCGCCAGCTCGGCGATGAACTCGGCGACCTCGCGCCGCGCCTCGCCGGCCTGCGCGTCCTGCTGCACCGGAATGAGCCGCCAGCCCACCAGCGCCACAAAGGCGAGCCCGGCGAGCGCCGTGATCCCGCCAACCGGGGCGAAGTCGAACATCGCGAAGGACTCGCCAAGCGAGTCCCTTCGGATCGAGGCTATGATGATGTTGGGCGGCGTGCCGATCAGCGTCGCCATGCCGCCGAGGATCGTGGCGAACGACAAGGGCATCAGCGAAAGCCCCGGCAGCCGGTCGGCCTTGCGCGCGGTCTGGATGTCGACCGGCATCAGGAGCGCCAGCGCCGCGACGTTGTTCATGAAGGCCGAAAGGACGCCGCCGATCGCGCCCATGATCGCGATATGGCCGCCGAGCGCGCGCGAGGAGTCGATCAGGGTGCGCGCGATCAGTTGCACCGCGCCCGAGCGGACCAGCCCGGCGGAGACCACAAGCACCAGGGCAACGATCAGCGTGGCGGGGTGGCCGAAGCCCGAGAACGCCCGATCCACCGGCACCGCGCCGAGCACGACCGCGACCATCAGCGCCGAGAAGGCGACGAGGTCGTAGCGCCAGCGGCCCCAGAGCAGGAGCCCGAAGACGGCGGCGAACAGCGCAAAGAGGATGATCTGGTCGGTGGTCATGCGGCCTCCCGGGATGCAGCCGAACCAATCCGATCGCGCCGCGTATTGCAACGCCCCCGGGCGGGCTTGCGGCCCCCCGAGGCCCTCGCCTATATGGCGGGCGTTCCCGGGAAGACCAGACGGAGAGAGACATGGCGGGCCATTCGAAATGGGCGAACATCCAGCACCGCAAGGGCCGGCAGGATGCGGTACGCGCCAAGCTGTTCTCCAAGCTGTCGAAGGAGATCACGGTGGCCGCCAAGATGGGCGACCCCGATCCCGACAAGAACCCGCGCCTCCGTCTTGCCGTGAAGGAGGCCAAGGCCGCATCGATGCCGAGGGACAACATCGACCGCGCGATCAAGAAGGCCCAGGGCGGCGACGTCGAGAACTACGAGGAGATCCGCTACGAGGGCTACGGGCCTGGCGGCGTCGCGGTTATCGTCGAGGCGATGACCGACAACCGCAACCGCACCGCCTCGAACGTGCGCTCGACCTTTTCCAAGAACGGCGGCAACCTCGGCGAGACCGGCTCGGTCGCCTTCATGTTCGATCGCAAGGGCGAGGTCTTCTACCCGGCCTCCGCCGGCGACGCCGAGACGGTGATGATGGCCGCGATCGATGCCGGCGCCGAGGACGTGGAAAGCGACGCCGAAGGGCACTGGATCACTTGCGCCGATACCGACCTCGGTGCGGTCTCCGCCGCGCTCGAGGCCGGGCTCGGCGAGAGCGAGACGGCGAAGCTCGTCTGGCGCCCGAAGACCACCACCGAGCTCGACCTCGAGGGGATGGAGGCCTTGATGAAGCTGATCGAGACGCTCGAGGACGACGACGACGTGCAGAGCGTGACCGCGAACTTCGAGGCCTCCGACGAGGTGATGGAGGCGCTCTGAGGCGCGCCGCGGACGGGGCTTCCGCCCCCCCGTCGGCTCACGCCAACTCCCCCCGAGGGCATTTTCGAAACGGGGAAGCGATCAGGCGGGTGCGACGAGCACGCGCGCGGCGGCCTGCCCGATCGCGGCGCGAAGCGGCGCGAGGGCTTCGCCGAGGAGCCTGTTCCACTGGAACGAGAGCGCCGTGTCGAGCGGCTCGGGCGTCAGCCTCACGAGCCGTCCTGCCACGAGGTGGCCGGCGACCAGCGGCTCGGGGATGAGGCCCCATCCGAGGCCGAGGAGCGCGGCCTCGACGAAGCCGGTGGCCGAGGGCAGAAGGTGGCAGGGCAGGGCGACCGGGCAGCCTGCCGCCCGGGCCGCCCAGTCGCGCTGCAGCCGGTCCTTTGCATCGAAGGCGAGCGCCGGGGCGCGGGCCAGCGCCTCGGGCGTCGGCCCCTCGGGGAACCAGCGCGCGGCGAAGCCGGGGCTCGCCGTGGCAAAGTAACGCAGCGCGCCGAGCGGCAGGGCGTCGCAGCCCTGGACGGGGCGGGCGTGCGCCGTGACCGCTGCGGTGACCTCGCCCCGCCGCAGCCAGTCTGCGGAATGGTCCTGGTCGTCGACGACGATCTCGAAGAGAAGCCCCTCGGTCGCGGCGAGCGCCGGCACCACCCAGATGGCCAGGCTGTCGGCATTGACCGCGAGTCGCAGGGTCGCAGCCTCGGGACCGAGGCGGCCGAGGTCGGCCGCGAGGGTGGCCTCGAGGAGCCCGACCTCGTCGGCATGCCGCGCCAGCCGCGCGCCGTCCGGGGTGGCCGTGCAGGGCTTGCCGCGCACGACGAGCACGGCGCCCACCCGGTCCTCGAGCGCGGCCACCCGCTGGGAGACCGCCGAGGGCGTGACCCCGAGCTCGGCCGCCGCCCGCTCGAAGCTGCCGGATCGGAGCACGGCCGCCAGGGCGGCGAGCGCGGGATAGTCTATTGGGTTAAGCATGGCTAATGCAGTGAGAAAGAGATTAACTTGAGTAATCCTATGCCGCTCGCTATGCAAGCGCCGAAACCACCCGGAGCTCTCCCATGGCCGCCCTCGTCGCCGGCTTCCTGCTCGGCTTCAGCCTGATTCTCGCGATCGGCGCGCAGAACGCCTTCGTGCTGCGCCAGGGGCTGCGGCGCGAGCACGTGTTCGCGGTCTGCCTCACCTGCGCCGTGTCGGACGCCGTGCTGATCGCGTCCGGGGTGAGCGGCGCCTCGGCGCTGGCGGCGGCGACGCCGGGGCTGCTGATCGCGCTGCGCTGGAGCGGGGTGGTGTTCCTCGCCGTCTACGGCGCCCTGCGCTTTCGTGCGGCCTTCGCCGGCGGCGAGGCGCTGATGCCGACCGCGGCCGCCCGCCAGAGCCTCGGCGCGGTGCTTGCCACCTGCCTCGTGCTGACCTGGCTCAACCCGCACGTCTACCTCGACACTGTGGTGCTGATCGGCTCGGTCTCGGCGGCCTGGCCCGGTGCAAAGCTGGCCTTCGGCACCGGCGCGGTCGCAGCCTCCTTCGCCTTCTTCTTCGGCCTCGGCTATGGCGCGCGGGCGCTCGCGCCGCTCTTCGCGCGACCCGGCGCCTGGCGGATGTTCGACCTTCTGGTCGGCGCCACGATGTGGTCGATCGCAGGTCGACTCGCCGTTGCAGGCTGACGGCTTGCCCTCGGCCGCCGGACCGGCTTAGCTCGCCGCCGCCATGCCCGTGCCTGCCCGCCCGAGCCGCCCTCTTGCCGGCATCCTCTGGATGCTGGTCACCGGGGCCTGCTTCGTCGCCGTGACCGCGGTGGTGAAGCACCTGGGAAAGGGACTGCCGGCCGCCGAGGCCGCCTTCCTGCGCTACGCCCTGGGGCTGGTGTTCCTGATCCCGATGCTCGGGCCGATGCGCGCAGCCCGGCTCTCGCGCCGGGCGCTCGGGCTCTTCGGTCTGCGCGGGCTCGCCCACAGCGGCGGCGTGTTGCTGTGGTTCTACGCGATGACCCAGATCCCGATCGCCGAGGTCACGGCGATGAACTACCTCAACCCGGTCTACGTGACGCTCGGCGCCGCGCTCTTTCTCGGCGAGCGGCTCGCGCTACGCCGGATCGCCGCCATCGTCGCGGCGCTTCTCGGCGCGCTCCTGATCCTGCGCCCCGGATTTCGCGAGCTTTCCCCGGGCCACGTCGCGATGATCTTCACAGCGCTCCTCTTCGCTGCCTCCTACCTGACCGCCAAGCACCTCTCGGGTGAGGCGAGCGCGGCGGTCGTGGTCTTCATGCTTTCGGTAACGGTGACCATCGGCCTCGCCCCCTTCGCCTTCGCGGTCTGGGTGACGCCGACCCCGGCGCAACTCGCCTGGCTCTTCGTCGTCGCCGCACTCGCCACCGCCGCCCACTACACGATGACGCTGGCCTTCGCCGCCGCGCCGGTCGCGGTGACCCAGCCGGTCACCTTCCTGCAGCTGGTCTGGGCGGTGCTGCTCGGCGTCTTCGTCTTCGGCGAGCCCGCCGATCTCTGGGTGATCGCCGGCGGCGCCACGATCATGGGCGCAGTCAGCTTCATAACCTGGCGCGAGGCGGTGGCGAAGCGGCGGCGGGTGACGCCGGCGGTGCCGGAGACGAAAGTCTGAGGCGCGCGTCCCGAGCAGCCGTCAGCACGTTACGGCAGATCCATTGTTCGCTCCCAAAGTTTGCGAAGCTTGCGACCCTCCCCAGCGAAATGCTCCCCCGACTCCCGGCATTCACCGATCCGGTCGATGCGAAAATGCCGGAAGTCGCGACGCAGCCCGCACCAGGCGGCCATGACCAGTGCTTCGGTGTAGTAGATGAGCGCGAGCGGCTTGACCTCCCTCACAGTTCGATCGCCTTTCAAGTCGAGATAATCCAGACGAAGGATTGCCTCATACCGGACCGCGCGACGAATGAGGCCGATATCGACGGAAGCCGACGGAATGCGGTTCCAACCGGATACGTGAAGCGACACCGGCGCGCTCAGCCCGTCGGGCAGGACACTTGCGATCTTGTCGGCTGCCCCGCTTGCGGCGCTTTCGAGACCGGCGTCGCCGGTGCGGCGCAGGAGTGCGAGCCCGACCATGATCGCTTCCAGCTCCTCGGCCGCGAACATCAAGGGTGGCAGATCGTAGCCCGCACGCATCACGTAGCCGACGCCGGCCTCGCCCTCGATCGGCACACGCATGGCCTGGAGCGCCGCAATGTCACGGTAGATGGTGCGCTTCGTCACTTCCAACGTCTCGGCGATGGCCCCAGCGGTCATCGGCCTGTCTGCGGCGCGGAGCATCTGGATCACTTCGAAGAGGCGGGTCGAGCGGGTCATGCGGCAAGCATAGCATGACTGCTGACACGCTTGTGTCAGCAGACCTCTGCTAGGGTTGGGGCGTCAAACCGAGGAGGAAAGGAATGGACATCCTTAAGGATGGATTCGACACCAAGCCGATCGTGATGCTGCCGATGTGGCAAGTTGCCTTTCTGGCGCCCGAGGAGGACGTGGACCGGATTTTCGACGCCGTCGCAGAGGTCGCGCCGCTTGACTACGGCAAGACCGATCGCAACGGCTATCGCCTCCCCGGCGGCATCGAATACTATCGCCCCAAGGCGGACGCACCTACCGGCGCCGACGATCCGCGCCAGCGTCCGGACGTCGATCAGATGCGCGTCTTCATCCCGCGCGACTCCGACCTGTTGAACAAGGTCATCGAAGCGATCTACGAGGTGCATTCCTACTACGAACCGCCCATCACCGTGACCGAAGTCCTGCGGAGCCAGACCAAGGGGCTCGACGACAGCCAGAACCCGCATCGCTGGTGGAACAAGGACGGCGACTGGAAGAAATCATTAGCCTTGCGGCTTGCGGTACGATGGCGACCGGCCGTCGTGTTGGCGCGGCCGCCGTTCAGCCACGCGGATCGAGGAGACGGGAGAGCACGCTGCCTTGGGTGATCCTGCCGCCCCCCGTGACCGGTAGTGCCGGGGTGGTGCGGAGCCGCTCCATTACTTCGCGCACCGAGGCTTCCGGCGCGACCGCCTCGCCCTCGGCCTCGCCCGCCTCCATCACGTCGCGCGCGGTGAGCACGCCGAGCGGGTTCATGTTGGCCACGAAGTCGGCGACGTAGTCGGACGCCGGCGCGGAGAAGATCTCCCTCGGCGTGCCGCATTGCACGATCCGGCCGCCCTCCATGATCGCGATCCGGTTGCCGATCTTGAAGGCCTCGTCGAGGTCGTGGCTGACGAAGAGGATCGTGCGGTGCAGCTTCTCCTGAAGCTCCAGAAGCTCGCCCTGGAGATGCGTGCGGATCAGCGGGTCGAGCGCCGAGAAGGGTTCGTCCATCAGGAGGATCGGCGCGTCGGTGGCGAAGGCGCGTGCGAGGCCCACGCGCTGCTGCATGCCGCCCGACAGGTCGCCCACCTTGCGATTGGCCCAGTCTGACAGGCCCACGAGCGCCAGCTGTTCGGCGACCTTGGCCTTGCGCTGCTGGGTCGCCATCCCGGCCAGTTCGAGGCCGAGGCCCACGTTCTCGGCCACCGTCCGCCAGGGCAGCAGGCCGAACTGCTGGAACACCATGGCGATGCATTTGCGGCGGATGCGCAGGAGGTCGTGTGCCGCAGCGCCGCCGACCTCGCAGGACCAGTCGCCCACGTTGATCGTGACCTTGCCGCGCACCACGGGGTTGAGCCCGTTGACCGCGCGCAGGAGCGTCGACTTGCCCGATCCCGACAGCCCCATGAGGACCAGGATCTCGCCCGGGTTCACGGTCAGCGAACAATCGTGCACGCCCAGCACCTGCCCGGTGGACTTCTGGATCTCGGCCCGGCTCTGGCCCTCGTCCATAAGCGGCAGCGCCAGGTCCGGCTTGTCGCCGAAGACGATGCTCACGCGGTCGAACTCGATGGCGGGGGTCATTTCCGCTCCACCCTCAGCATCCGGTCGAGCACGATGGCGACGACGACGATGATGAAGCCCGCCTCGAAGCCGAGGCTGGTGTTGACCGAGTTCAGCGCGCGCACCACCGGCACACCCAGGCCATCGGCGCCGACGAGGGCGGCGATCACCACCATCGAGAGCGAGAGCATGATGGTCTGGTTGAGGCCCGTCATGATCTGCGGCACCGCCCAGGGCAGCTCCACCTTCCACAGCACCTGGGAGGGCGTGGCGCCGAAGGCGGTGGCGGCCTCCAGCAGCGTCTGCGGCGTGGTCGAGATGCCGAGATGGGTGAGGCGGATCGGCGCCGGGATCACGAAGATCACCGTGGCGATCAGACCCGGCACCAGCCCGAGGCCGAAGAACACGATCGCCGGGATCAGGTAGACGAAGGTGGGCAGCGTCTGCATCAGGTCGAGCACCGGCCGCATCCAGGCATAAAGCTTTGGCCGGTGCGCCGCGGCGATGCCGATCGGCGTGCCGATCCCCATGCAGACGATGCAGGAGGAGAGGATCAGCGTCAGGCTCTCTGTGGTCTCCTCCCAGTAATCCTGGTTGAGGATGAAGAGGAATCCGAGGAGGACCAGAAGGCAGGTCTTCCAGTTCCGCTGTAAGACCCAGGTCAGCGCCACGAAGACGGCGATGACAACGAGCGGATGCGGCGACTGCAAAAGCCAGAGGATGGCGTCGATCAGCCACTCCATCACCTCCGCCAGCCCGTCGAAGAACCAGCCCATGTAGGACTGCAGCCAGTCGAAGGCCGCCTTCGCCGAGCGGCCGACCGGGATCTTGGGGATGTCGAGCCAGTCCATCTGCAGGAGCCAGGCCGCCCCGGATCAGGTCCGGGGCAGCCCCATGCCCTACTGGAGCGCTGCGGTCACCGCCGCCATCGCGTCGCCGCCGTCCTTGGTCGTGACGCCCTCGAGCCAGGGGCCGAGCACGTCCTGGTTGGCGGCGAGCCAATCCTTCGCGGCGGCTTCGGGATCCATCCCGTCGTTCAGGATCTTGCCCATTATCTCGTTTTCCATGTCGAGCGAGAACTTGAGGTTCTGCAAGAGCTTGCCGGGATTCGGGCATTCCGCCACGTAGCCTGCGCGCGTGTTGGTGAAGACTGTCGCGCCGCCGAGGTTCGGGCCGAACCAGTCGTCGCCTCCGGTCAGATAGGTCATCTCGAAATTGGCGTTCATCGGGTGCGGCTCCCAGCCGAGGAAGATCACCGGCTCGCCGCGGTCGCTGGCGCGGGCCACCTGCGCCAGCATCCCCTGCTCCGAGCTCTCCACGAGCTCGAATCCGGAAAGGCCGAAGGCGTCAGCTTCGATCATGTCGAGTATCAGACGGTTGCCGTCGTTGCCGGCCTCGATGCCGTAGATCTTGCCTTCAAGAGCATCGCGCTGGCCGGCGATGTCGGCGAAATCGCCGATGCCGAGGTCGGCGCCCGCCTTGTTGGTGGAAAGCGTGTATTTCGCGCCTTCCAGGTTCTCGCGCACGGTGTCGACAGTGCCGGCGTCGCGGTAAGGCGCAAGGTCGGCCTCCATCGTCGGCATCCAGTTGCCGAGGAAGACGTCGATGTCGCCGTTGGCGAGCGAGGTGTAGGTCACCGGCACCGAAAGCACCTTGATGTCGGTCTCGTAGCCCAGCGCCTTCAGCACGAAGGTGGTGGCCGCGGTGGTCGCGGTGATGTCGGTCCAGCCGACATCCGAGAAATTGATT
>JBFKAV010000017.1:0-33807 GCA_041621405.1 Paracoccaceae bacterium | reverse complement strand
GGCAATATCCGCCTCGCGCTGAAAGAGGGCGGCAAATCAGGCCGTTACGAGGCGGAATGATCTCTGTCGAGGAGGCCACTGCCCAGGTCCTCGAGATCGCCCGGCCGCTTGCCGCCGAGACCGTGCCGATCGCCGAGGCCGCGGGCCGGGTGCTTGCCGCCGACGCAAAGGCCGCCCGCGCCCAGCCCCCGTTCGACGCCGCGGCGATGGACGGCTACGCGCTCCGCGCCGCGGAGCTGAAGCCGGACGCCGAGTTCGCCGTCATCGGCGAGGCCGCCGCCGGCCGCCGCTTCAAGGGCGCTGTCGGCCCCGGACAGGCGGTTCGCATCTTCACTGGCGCGCCGGTTCCCGAAGGCGCCGACGCCATCGTGATCCAGGAGGACGTGGCCCGCGACAGCGGCCACATCAGAATCCTCGAAGGCCTTGGCGACGGCTCGAACATCCGCCCTTTCGGCTCCGATTTCGCCCTCGGCGCCGGCCTCGCCGCCCCGCGCCGCCTCGGCCCGGCCGAGCTTTCGCTTCTCGCCGCGATGAACCTGCCTAGGCTCAGCGTCTACCGCCGGCCCGAGGTTGCGCTGATCGCGACCGGCGATGAGATCGTGATGCCTGGCGATGCCCCGGGCGAGGACCAGATCGTCGGCTCGAACCTCTTCGGGCTGAAGGCGATCGTCGAGGCCGAGGGCGGCCGCGCCCGGATCCTCCCGGTCGCCGCCGACACCGAGGCCTCGCTCAGGGCGGTGTTCGGGCTGGCCGAGGGCGCCGACCTCGTCGTCACCATCGGCGGCGCCTCGGTCGGCGAGCACGACCTGGTGGCGCGCGTGGCGCAGGAGCTCGGCGTCGAGATGGCCTTCCACAAGGTCGCGATGCGCCCCGGCAAGCCGCTGATGTCCGGCCGCTTCGCACGCGCCGCGATGCTGGGGCTGCCGGGAAACCCCGTTTCCGCTTTGGTCTGCGGGCTTCTGTTCCTGGCGCCGATGCTCCGCGCGATGCAGGCCCTGCCCGACCCGCTGCCGAAGCCGCTGACCTCCGTGCTCGGCGCCAATGTCGCGGCAAACGGGGCCCGCACCCATTACATGCGGGCCCGGCTCGATGCCAGCACCATCACCCCCTTCGAGCGGCAGGACAGCTCGCTTTTGTCGGTGCTGTCGGAGGCCAATGCGCTGCTGATCCGCCCCGTGGCCGATCCGCCACGACAAGCCGGCGAATCGGTACCCTTCCTGCCGCTCGGGTAAGAGTCGTTGACACAAAACGGGAACGTGCGTAGAACGTCCGCGAACGAATGGACTGCGCGGAGGGGGCAATGCTCACGCGAAAACAGCTCGATCTACTTGAATTCATTCACAAACGCCTTCAACGCGACGGCGTGCCGCCGTCCTTCGACGAGATGAAGGAGGCGCTGGACCTGCGCTCCAAGTCCGGGATCCACCGGCTGATCACCGCGCTCGAGGAACGCGGCTTCATCCGCCGCCTCGCCCATCGCGCCCGCGCGATCGAGATCGTCAAACTGCCCGAGGCGCTGGAACGGCCCGGTTTCGCCCCCCGCGTCATCGAGGGCGATCGGCCCGGCCGCCCGGCCCAGGCGATGTCGGTCGAACCGGTGCACGTGCTCGAATTGCCGGTGATGGGCCGCATCGCCGCCGGCACGCCGATCGAGGCGATCAGCGAGGTCTCGCATCACGTCGCCGTGCCGGGCTCGATGCTCGCGGGCTCGGGCCAGCACTATGCGCTCGAAGTGCGCGGCGATTCGATGATCGAGGCCGGCATCAACGACGGCGACGTTGTCGTGATCCGCGAGCAGGTCACCGCCGAGAACGGCGACATCGTGGTGGCGCTGGTCGAGGGACACGAGGCGACGCTGAAACGCTTTCGCCGCCGCGGCGACATGATCGCGCTCGAGGCCGCGAACCCGGACTATGAGACCCGTGTGCTGCGCGCCGACCAGGTGAAGGTGCAGGGCCGGCTCGTCGGCCTGATCCGCAGTTACTGACGCCGGCCGCCCTCTGCCCGAGCGCTGCGATGTCCAGGTGATCGCCTCGCGCCCGCCGGTCTTAGAACCGTCCCATCCGGCGACCCATCCGCGCCATGCGGCGCGCGTTCTTGGCGACGTCCTTGCCTTTCTTCGCCAGGTCCCGGTCCTCGGGGGTCGTCTCGGAGGCCGGCTTGCCGCGGCGTGAGGCGTAGTCGATGCCGACATTGATCCCCTTGTTGATCAGTCGGCGTAGGAACAGCCGCTGGGCCATCCGGAAAATCTGATCCAAGTTCATCGCAGAATCCTTCCGATCATTCTTCGAACATCTCGGATTGGCCGAGACCGTCCGCGTCCTCCTCGTCCACCTCGCCGCCGCCCGGCAGCCCTTCGCCGCCGGGCGGCGGCCTGTTGTCGAGCAGCCCCGCGGCGCGAAGCTCCTTCAGCCCCGGCAGATCGCGCGCGCTCTCGAGCCCGAACTGGTCGAGGAACTCCTGGGTCACAACATAGGTCACCGGGCGGCCCGGTGTCATCTTCCGGCGGCCGAACCGGATCCAGCCCTGTTCGAGAAGCTGGTCCACCGTGCCTCGGCTGACCGAGACGCCACGGATCTCCTCGATCTCGGCGCGGGTGGCCGGCTGGTGATAGGCAATGATCGCCAGCGTCTCGATCGCGGCGCGGGAGAGCTTGCGCGTCTCCACCGTTTCCTTCTGCAGCAGGAAGCCGAGGTCGGGCGCGGTGCGGAAGCCCCAGGCATCGCCCACCTTCACCACCCGCACCCCGCGCCCCTCGTAGCGCTTGCGCAGCATCGCCAGGGCCTCGGAGGGATCGGAGCCATGCGGCATCCGCGCCTCGAGCTCGGCCACCGTCACCGGTTCGGCGGTGGCGAAGAGGATCGCCTCCACCATGCGCTCCTGCTCGGCCAGCGGCGGCGCCGCGAAAAGGGTCGGGTCGCGTTCGGTCACGGCTCTTTCCGCCTGAGCTGGATCGGCGCGAAAGTGTCGGCCTGCCTGAGCTCCACCCGCCCTTCCTTGGCCAGCTCGAGCACCGCGGCAAAGGTCGAGGCGGTGGCCGAGCGGCGGCGGCGCGGATCGGCGTGCCAGCCATCGGGCAGGAAGGTCTCGAGCGCGGCCCATTCGCCGGCAAAGCCGATCAGCCCGCGCATCCGCTCCAGCGCCTCCTCCATGGTGAACACGTCGCTCCGGTCGAAGGCATAGGGGCGGAAATCGTCGCGGGTGCGTACCCGCGCGTAGGCCTGCATCAGGTCGAGGAGCGTGGCGGTGTATCTCACGCGCCGGATCCGGGTCACGTCCTCGGGCACGCCGCGCACGAAGACGTCGCGCCCCTTCTGGTCGCGCGCCATCAGCCGCGCGGCGGCCTCGCGCATCGCCTCCAGCCGCTCGAGCTGGAACGCCAAGTGTGCCGCCAGCTCATCGCCCGAGGGCCCGTCCTCGGAAAGGTCGGGCGGCAACAGGAGCCGCGACTTCAGGAACGCCAGCCAGGCCGCCATCACGAGGTAGTCGGCGGCAAGCTCCATCCGCAGCACGCGCGCCGTCTCGACGAAGGCGAGGTACTGCTCGGCGAGGCCGAGGACCGAGATCCGCCTCAGGTCCACCTTCTGCGTGCGAGCCAGCGTCAAGAGCAGGTCGAGCGGCCCTTCGTAGCCCTCGACATCGACGATCAGCGCCTCGGCCGCAATCCGGGCCGAGACGTCGGGCGCGTCGGATTCCCAGGTTTCCTCAGCCATTCACCGGCCCCGCCAGAAGCGCCTCAAGCTCGGCCTCCAGCGCGGGGATGTCAATGGGGCCGGGCGGGCGCCGGCGGGCGAGCGCCGCCTCGGCCCGCGCAGCACTTTGAGGCGCCAGCCGGCCGGCGGCGGCCACCACCTCCTCCATTTCGCCGCGCGCGCCGTTGCAGTGGAGCACGAGATCGCAGCCCGCGGCGATCGCCGCCGCGGCGCGCCTGCCGAGCGGGCCGGAAAGCGACTGCATCGAGATGTCGTCGGTCATCAGCAGGCCTGCAAAGCCGAGCTCCTCGCGGATCGCGCGGATGCAGGCGCGGCTCAGCGTCGCCGGCAGCCCGAGATCGAGCGCGCGGTAGACGACATGGGCGGTCATGGCCAAGGGCAGGTCGGCGAGCGCCCGGAACGGCGCGCCGTCCCGGGCCAGGACCTCGGCGCGCGGCGCATCGACCTGCGGAAGCTCGGCGTGGCTGTCTACCGTGGCCTGCCCATGGCCGGGAATGTGCTTCAGAACCGGCAACACGCCGCCCGCGAGCAGCGCCTCGGCCACCGCCCGGGCCGCGCGGATCACGGTTTCCGGGTCGCTGCCGTAGCAGCGGTTCTTCAGGAACGGATGCGTCGCCGCCCCGGCGATGTCGGCCGTCGGGGCGCAGTTGCCGTCGATCCCGACGGCACGGAGCTCGGCGGCGATGATCCGGTAGCGCAGCCACATCGAGCGCGCGCCACGGTCGCCCGCCCGCGCCATCTGGTCGAAGGGCGGCGCCCAGGCGCGCCAGTGCGGCGGACCGAGCCGCGCCACGCGCCCGCCCTCCTGGTCGATGAAGACCGGCGCCTCGCGCCCCACCGCCTCGCGCAGGGATGCGGTCAGCCGGCGAAGCTGCGCCGGCGCCTCCACGTTCCGGGCGAACAGGATGAAGCCCCAGGGGTCCGCCGCGCGGAAGAAGGCCCGCTCCTCGGCCCCGAGCACGGGCCCCGCGCAGCCGAGGATCGTAGCCCCGTCCGCCCTCACCGGGCGAGGACCGGGATGCAGTCGGCCCGCTCGGCGACGAAGGCGGCGCAGAACCGGCGGGCGTCGGCCGCGTCGGCAAAGCCCACCGCCCGCAGCCGGAAGAAGTCGCGCCCGCCGGCCGTCGCCGGCTCGATCACCCGCGCCTTGTCGGCCATCAGGGTGGTGAAGCGCCCGGCCAGTGCGTCCCAGGCGGCGCGGGCCTCCTCGGCGCTGTCGAAGGCGCCGAACTGCACCAGCTTGGTGCCCTCGGGCAGGCTCGCCGGGTCGATCTCGCCGGCCGCGGCCGGCGCAGGCGGCGCCGCCGCGGCGATCGCGAATCCCTCGGGGCGCTGCCGCGGCCGGAGCGAGCGCGACGGGCCGGGCACCGAGATCGGGATGATCCCGATCAGCCCCTCGCCGGAAAGCTCGGCCTCCGCCGTCATCACCTCGGTCGTCGCCGACAGGATCGCCGCCTCCACCGGATCGGTCGGGGTCGCCGCTGCCGGCGCCGGCGCAGGTGCGGACGCCAGTTCCGGCGCGGTCCTGAGCAGGCCCTGCGCCATGTCCTCGGCCTCGAGGTCGGCCGAGCGCGGTGCAAGGAGGATCGTCTCCGGCGGCGGCGCTGCGTCGCCAACCGCCGCGATCCGGTTCACCGCCAGCCCCTGATGCGCCGCCCGGTTGCCGCCGGGGTCATCGGGCTGGATCCGCATCGGCCCCTCGATCGCGCGGATCACCGGCACCCCGGTGACGTCACGCACCAGGAGCTTGTAGCCCCAGACCGCCAGCCCCGCGACCAGCGCCACGGACATCGCCGCGCCCATCAGATGAACCGTGTGCCCCACCCGGCCCCGAAGCCAGGGATGGGCCGCGCCCTCGGCCGCCTTGGGGCCGAACCCATGATAGTCGAGATCCGCCATGCTCCGCCTCGTTCGGCCCCGTCTGCCGCGGGGCTCTCTGCTGCTCTCGACCCCGGCGGGGCGCTGTTGATCAGCGCATTTCCTCGACCGGCGTCACCCCGAGAATACCAAGGCCGGCGGAAATCACAACGCCCGTGGCCCGCGCCAGGGCGATTTTCGCCGCCGCCAGTGCGGGATCGTCCTGCAGGAAGCGCAGCTCGGACAGGTCGTTGCCGCGGTTCCAGAGCGCATGGAACTCCGAGGCAAGCTCGTAGAGGTAGAACGCCACCCGGTGCGGCTCGGCCCCCTTCGCGGCGATCTCCACGACCCGCGGCCACTCGGCGATCTTCTTCGCCAGCCCGAGCTCGGCCTCGTGCGCCAGCGCCGAGAGGTCGGCCGCCGCGAGATCGGCGTCGTCCACGGCCAGCCCCGCCTCCCGCGCCTTTCGCAGGACTGAGCAGACCCGGGCATGGGCGTATTGCACGTAGAAGACCGGGTTGTCCTTCGACTGCTCCAGCACCCGCGCGAAGTCGAAGTCGAGCGCCGCGTCGTTCTTGCGCGTCAGCATCACGAAGCGGGTGACGTCGGGGCCGACCTCGTCTACGACGTCGCGCAGGGTCACGAAGGTGCCGGCGCGCTTCGACATCTTGAAGGGCTCGCCGCTCTTGAAGAGCTTGACCAGCTGGACGAGCTTCACGTCAAGGGCCACGCGGCCCTCGGAGAGCGCCGCCACCACCGCCTTCAGCCGCTTCACGTAGCCGCCGTGATCGGCGCCGAGCACGTCGATCAGCAGCTCGAAGCCGCGCTCGATCTTGTCGTTGTGATAGGCGATGTCGGGGGCGAAGTAGGTCCAGTTGCCGTCCGACTTCTGGATCGGGCGGTCGACGTCGTCGCCATGGGCGGTGGAGCGGAAGAGCATCTGCTCCCTCGGCTCCCAGTCCTCCGGCGTCTTGCCCTTGGGCGGCTCGAGCACGCCCTCGTAGATCAGGTCCATGGCGCGCAGCTTCTCGATCGCCGCCTCGATCGCGCCGGTGCCGTAGAGCGCCTTTTCCGACGCGTAGACGTCCATCTTCACGCCGAGCGCGGCGAGATCCGCGCGGATCATCGCCAACATCTCCTCGGTGGCGAATTCGCGCACGTCCTCGAGCCACATTTCCTCGGGCTGGTCCATCAGGCTGTCGCCAAACTGCTCGGCCAGGGCCTCACCCACGGCGATCAGGTAGTCGCCGGGGTAGAGCCCCTCGGCGATCTCGGGGGAATAGCCCAGGGCCTCGCGGTAGCGCTCGTAGGCCGAGCGCGCCAGCACGTCGACCTGGGCGCCGCCGTCGTTGATGTAGTATTCCCGGGTGACGTCGTAGCCCGCGTGGTGCAGGAGCGCGGCCAGGGCGTCGCCGAAGACCGCGCCCCTCGCATGGCCGACGTGAAGCGGCCCGGTCGGGTTCGCCGAGACGAACTCGACGTTGACCCGCGCCCCGCCGCCCATCCGCGAGCGGCCGAAGGCGAAGCCCTCCGCGAGCGCCGCCCTGACCACGCCGCGCCAGGCCTCGGGCCTGAGCCGCAGGTTCAGGAAGCCGGGGCCCGCCACCTCGGCCGAGGCGATGCGGGCGTCGGCACCGAGCCGAGTCGCCAGCGCCTCGGCAATCGCCCGCGGCGGCCGTCCGGCGGGCTTGGCCAGCACCATCGCCGCGTTCGTCGCCATGTCGCCGTGGCCGGCGTCGCGCGGCGGCTCCACGGTGACGGGACCAGTGTCGAGCCCCGCGGGTAGCGCGCCTTCGGCCGCCATCGCGGCGAGCGCCTCGATCACGAGCACGCGGATATCGGTGAAGAGGTTCATCTCGGCCATCCCTGGGATCGGCCCCGGGCTTACCCACGCCCCCGCCCCGCGTCAACGCTACCCTGACGGACACAGATCCCGCACCGCCTCTTCCCCGTTTTCCAAGTACCCTCGGGGGCAGCCGTCCGGCACGGACGGCGGGGGGCAGACAGCCCCCCAAGCAACGGCGCACCCGGGCACTCCCGGTGGAGGCCCGGGCCCGCGGGCGGCGAATGCCTCAGCCGTCCTCGCAGAGTCGCGCGTGCTCCTGGATCGCGAAGCGGTCGGTCATGCCCGAGATGTAGTCGCAGACCACGCGGGCGAGCGCCGCCTCGTCCTCGGCCCGCGCCGCATCCTCGCGCCACTCCTCGGGCAGCAGCGTCGGCGCGGCCAGGAAGCGCGGGAAGAGCTCGCGCACCATCGCCGTCACCCGCGCCCGCTCCTCCATCACCGAGGGCGCGCGGTACATCCGGTGGAACAGGAACGAGCGGATCGCTTTCAGCTCCTGGTAGACCTTCTTCGAGAACCGGATGATCGTGGTTCCCATCGCGCGGATCTCGTCGGCGCTCTTCGGCTGGGCGGCGGCGAGCCGCGCCTCGGCCACCGCGATCACGTCCTCAACCATCACCCCGAACACGCGCCTCAGGGCCTCGTGCCGGCGCCGCATCGGCTCGAGCCCGGGATAGAGGCCGTCTACCACGGCGAAGGCGGGCCCGGTCACCGGCAGCTCGCAGAGGTCTGCCTCGGTGAACAGACCCGCGCGCAGCCCGTCGTGCAGGTCGTGGTGGTTGTAGGCCACGTCGTCGGCGATTGCGGCCACCTGCGCCTCGGCCGAGGCGTAGGTGTGAAGCTCCAGATCATGGCGCGCGTCGTATTCGGCGAGCGCCGCCGGCAAGGGCGCGCCGACCGGCCCGTTGTGCTTGGCGATGCCCTCGAGCGTCTCCCAGGTCAGGTTCAGCCCGTCGAAATCCGCGTAATGCCGCTCCAGCGAGGTGACGATCCGGATCGCCTGCGTGTTGTGGTCGAAGCCGCCGTGGGACGCCATCAGGTCGGAGAGCGCGTCCTCTCCGGTGTGCCCGAAGGGCGGGTGGCCGAGGTCGTGCGCCAGCGCCACCGCCTCGGCGAGGTCGGTGTTGAGCCCCAGCGCCCCGGCGATGGTGCGCGCCACCTGCGCCACCTCGATCGTGTGGGTGAGCCGGGTGCGGTAGTAGTCGCCCTCGTGCTCGACGAAAACCTGGGTCTTGTGCTTCAGCCGCCGGAACGCCGAGGAATGGATGATCCGGTCGCGGTCCCGCTGGAACGGCGAGCGGAAGGTCGAGACCTTCTCAGGCCAGAGCCGGCCGCGGCTTTCGACGGGCTGGCAGGCGTAGGGGGCGAGCATCGGGTCTGCCTGTTCTTGTCCCAGAATTCGCGTCAGCATATATGGCAAGCATCGGCAATTCGTAACCCGGGCGAAGAGATGGACCTGACGCTGCCCCCGAAAGTCACCGACCGTGCCTTCGCGCGGCTGGCCGAGATCAACGACGGCGAGCCCCGCCCGATGGCCCTGCGCGTCGCGGTCGAGGGCGGCGGCTGCTCGGGCTTCCAGTACGACATCCGGCTCGACGAGCCGGCCGAGGACGACCTGGTGCTTGAGAAGGATGGCCAGAAGGTGCTCGTCGACGCGGTGTCGCTGCCGTTTCTCACCAACGCCACCATCGACTTCGCCGACGAGCTGATCGGTGCCCGATTCGTCGTCGCGAACCCCAACGCCACCTCGTCCTGCGGCTGCGGCACCTCGTTCTCGATCTGACCATCCGGCGATCGGACCCCCCGCCGCCCTGCCTCGACGCAACCGGAACGCTTGCGAAGCAGGCCCCGCACACGCTTCTTGCGGCTGGCGCGATATTCCCGATCTGGTTAAGCCTTCGCTAGGACGCGCCTGCGAGGATACCCCACGAGAGCAACACGTTCTGGGACGGGCCACACGCCCCGCAAGGCCGAGCCGATGCATACCTTTCACTGCCTGATCCTCGGTGCCGGCGCCGCCGGCCTGCACGCCGCCGCCCACGCCGTGAAGGGCGGCAACGTGCTGGTCATCGACCACGCCCCCGCGCCGGGCGAAAAGATCCGCATCTCGGGCGGCGGGCGCTGCAACTTCACCAACCTCAACACCACGCCTGAGAAGTTCATCTCGGAGAACCCGCATTTCGCGAAGTCGATTCTGTCGCGCTACTCCGAGTGGGACTTCGTCCAGCTGGTCAAACGCCACGGCATCCCGTTCCACGAGAAGGCCCATGGCCAGCTCTTCTGCGACACCTCGTCGAAGGACATCATCAACATGCTCCTTGCCGAGATGCGGCCGGCCGAGCTCCGGCTGTGCACCTCGGCGATGGCGATCGACCGGACCCACGACGGCTTCGAGGTCACGCTGTCGAGCGGCGGCGCGGTGCTGGCCCGCAACCTCGTCGTCGCCACCGGCGGCAAGTCGATCCCGAAGATGGGCGCCACCGGAGTCGGCTACCGCATCGCCGAGGATTTCGGCCATCGCGTCACCGAGACCCGGCCGGGCCTTGTGCCGCTGACGTTCGATCAGCGGGTGCTGGAGCGTTTCGCCCCGCTCGCCGGCATCGGGCTGCCGGTGCGGGCAGTGACCCAAGGTGCCAGTTTCGAGGAGGCGATGCTCTTCACCCATCGCGGCCTCTCGGGCCCCGCGATCCTGCAGCTGTCCTCCTACTGGCGCGAGGGCGGCGAGATCGAGCTCAACCTCTCGCCCGAGGCCGATCCCTTCGAGCGGCTGCGCGCGATGCGGGCCGAGAACGGCCGGCGCTCGGTCGCCACCGCACTCGCCGCGCTGCTGCCGACTCGGCTCGCCTCCGACATCGCCGCCAAGGGCGGGCTCGGCTGCAACCTCGCGGACCTCTCCGACCAGCGGCTGCGGGCGCTTTCGGATAACCTCAGCCACTGGCGGCTGCGGCCGCTCGGGACCGAGGGCTACCGCACCGCCGAGGTGACCGTGGGCGGTGTCTCCACCAACGGGCTCAACCCGCGCACCCTGGAATCGCTCACCGTGCCGGGGCTGTTCTTCATCGGCGAGGTGGTGGACGTGACCGGCTGGCTCGGGGGCTACAACTTCCAGTGGGCCTGGGCCTCGGCCTTCGCCGCCGGAAGCGAGATCGCCCGCCGCGCCGGGGCGCAGGCGGCCTGACCGCAGCGCCGGCCGCAAGCGCGGCAGAGGGGGGCTGTCTGCCCCCCGTCGCCTCTCGGCGACTCCCCCCCCCGAGGGTATTGGCGAAACGGGGAAGTTCAGGCGTCTGGCGGGAACACCTTCCGCGCCAGGACCACGCGTGAGGCGGCGGTCACGAGGCAGAGCGCGCCGAAGCCCCAGGCGAGCGGCGCGAATGCCCCGGGCCAGAGGCAGAGGAGGACGAAGAGGCCGATGGTCTCGGCGCCCTCGAGCAGGCCGCCGGTGAAGTAGAGCGACTTCACGCCGCGCGCGTTGGTCTCCATCTTCCGCTTCTCGGCGAGGATCGCGAAGCCGAGGAAGCTGGTGCCGTTGACGTAGAACGAGAGCAGCAGGAAGGCGCCGGCCACGCCGTTCGTCGCTGGGTCGAGCAAGACGAAGCCGAAGGGCACCGCGCCGTAGAACAGGAAGTCGGCGGCGATGTCGAGATAGCCGCCGAGATCGGTCCGCCGCGTCGCCCGCGCGACCGCGCCGTCGAGCCCGTCTGCGAGCCGCGAGGCGAGAAGCGGCAGGAGCGCGAGGTAGGTCCAGCCGATCGCGACGAGCGCGGCGGCGGCGAGCCCCAGCCCGAGGCCGAGAGCCGTGATCCCGTCAGCGGTCCAGCCCCTGAGCGCCAGCCGCATCCCCCAGCGGTCGAGCATCGGGTCGATCGCCCTGCGCAGCCTTGCGTCGAACATCCGCCGCACCTCCCTCCCCCGCCCTGCCCGATCCCGCCGCGGCAGGCAAGTCAACGCCGCGCGAGCGGGTTGTGCCGGCGCCCGCATCGCCGCTAGATGGTCCGCGCGGAGGAGCACCGATGAAGATCGCCACCTGGAACATCAACGGCGTCAAGGCCCGGATCGCGGCGCTGACCGACTGGCTCGAGGCGGAAAAGCCCGACGTCGCGCTGCTGCAGGAGATCAAGTCGGTCGACGAGGGCTTCCCGCGCGAGCCGTTCGAGGAGCGCGGCTACGCCGTCGAGACCCATGGGCAGAAGGGGTTCAACGGCGTCGCCATCCTCTCGAAGCTGCCGCTCGAGGACCTCACGCGCGGCCTGCCCGGCGACAAGGACGACGCGCAGGCGCGCTGGATCGAGGCGACCGCGGTGGGCGAGAGAGCGGTGCGGCTCTGCTGCCTCTACCTGCCCAACGGCAATCCGGCGCCGGGTCCGAAATACGACTACAAGCTGAAGTGGATGGCGCGGATGAAGACGCGCGTGAAAAAGCTCCTTCAGGCCGAGGAGCCCACCGTCTTCGCCGGCGACTACAACGTGATCCCGCAAGCCGAGGACGCGAAGCGCCCCGAGGCCTGGGCGAGGGATGCGCTTTTCTTGCCAGAGAGCCGCCAGGCTTTCCGGCGGCTCGTCAATCTCGGCCTGACCGATGCTTTCCGGACGCTCACCCGGGGCGCGGGCCACTACACGTTCTGGGACTACCAGGGCAACGCCTTCGAGCGCGACGACGGCATCCGCATCGACCATCTCCTGCTCTCGCCGCAGGCCGCCGACCTGATGACGGGCGCCTGGATCGAGAAGGAGCGCCGGGCCGGCGAGAAGCCCTCCGACCACGTGCCGGTCTGGCTCGAGCTCGACGCGTGACGCAGGCCACCGGACGCCGCACCAAGATCCGCCTCTCGAGGCTCCGCGACATCGGCTGGTCGCTCTGGGACCCGATCGGGCTTCTGCCACCCGGCCAAGCCTGGGACAGGAAGCCCTTCGCCGACGAATACGACGCATATCTGCTTGCGGCCGCCGCAGACCTGCGGCGCGGCACGCCGGCCGACGCCGTGATCGAGGATCTGATCCGTTGCGAAGTGGAGCATATGGGCCTGGGCGAACGCCCGGATACGCGTGCGCGTGCGACGGCCGTCGCCCACGCGATCCTGGGAACAGAAGGTCTCTGGGTCGACCGCGACTGATCCCTGCGACGCGGGCAGCCGGCATATACCGGAAAAAAAAGAGGCCGCGGGCAATGCCGCGGCCTCGATTGCTCATCTGGAGTAGCTTCAGGCGGCCCGGCCGACCAGAACCTCGTCCACCTTCTTCGCCGCCAACTCCTCGTTGGTGCCGCTGACGGCGGCCACCTCGCGGGTCAGCCGCTCCAGCGCCGCCTCGTAAAGCTGACGCTCGGAATAGCTCTGCTCGCGCTGGTCGTCGGCGCGGTGCAGGTCGCGGACCACCTCGGCGATCGAAACCAGATCGCCCGAGTTGATCTTCTGTTCGTATTCCTGCGCCCGGCGCGACCACATCGCGCGCTTGACCCTGGCCTTGCCTTTCAGCGTCGCCATCGCCTTCGACACCACGTCGGGCGTCGACAGCGAGCGCATGCCGACCTGGCTCGCCCGGTTCGTGGGCACGCGCAGCGTCATCTTGTCCTTCTCGAAGGAGATCACGAAGAGCTCTAGCTTGATGCCCGCGATCTCCTGCTCCTCGATCGACACGATGCGCCCGACGCCGTGCGCCGGGTAGACCACAAAGTCGTTCGGGCGGAATTCCATCTTCTTGTCCTTGGCCATAAGATCCTATCCAAGCAGATTCCCCGATTCAGAGCGACACATGGAGTGACGGTACCCACGCTGGTCCCGCACAGCTCTCACTTTTCCGCAAAAAACCCTCGCGCAGGTGCCTCGCCCTGCGGACGGATGTGGCTGCCGCTCCGTATTTGTAGAATAAATATAGCAGAAAGCGGGGCGTTTTCAAAGGCCCTTGCCCGAACCGGGCCCGTTCGCGATTCCCAAGGGAATCACAGGCTTCGCATCTGCAGCATCGCGCCGCACCGACGATGCGCGGCGAATCGCCAGCGGCTTCAGCCGCCCGGGCCGGCGGCCTCGGAGAAGTATTTGTCGAGCTTGCCGGTCTCGCCGTCGCGGGCTTCTGCCTCGGGCATCGGGTCCTTCTTGGTCACGATGACCGGCCAGAGCTCGGAGTATTTCCGGTTGAACTCGACCCAGGTCTCCATGTCGGGCTCGGTGTCGGGGCGGATCGCGTCGGCCGGGCACTCGGGCTCGCAGACGCCGCAATCGATGCATTCGTCAGGGTGGATCACCAGCATGTTCTCGCCCTCGTAGAAGCAGTCCACGGGGCAGACCTCGACGCAGTCGGTGTACTTGCAGGCGATGCAGTTGTCGGTGACGACGTAGGTCATGGGCGTTCTTCTTCCGTTGCGGCTGACCTAGACCCTCGCGCGGCATCATTCAAGCGGGTCGGGGGCGGAAAGACCGATCGTGCGCAGCCCGGCAAGGGCAGTAGAACAGGGTTCCCGCAAGGGCCGCTCAGGATGGAACGCCCGGACCGGGCGGCGCCAGGTCCTCGTAGAGCGCCTGCGCTTCGGCGGCCGGGCCGCGGCGGGTGCCGAGGGCAAGGACTCGGACGACGCGGATCCGGTTGCCCTGGGCGAAGGTGAGCGCGTCGCCGGCGCCGACCGCCTGGGCGGGCTTGTCCACCCGCGCGGCGTTCAGCCGCACGCGGCCCTGGGCGACGGCGCGGGCGGCGAGGCTGCGGGTCTTGAAGAAGCGTGCCTGCCAGAGCCACTTGTCGAGCCGGATCGTCTCCCGCCGGGGCGCCTCGGCCAAGGCGCGGCTACTCCTTCACCTTGAACCCCATGAGCGCCGCGGCGAAGGGGTTGTCTGGATCGATCCGGTCCTTCTTGGGTGGCCGCGCCTCGAACGCCTTCGGGCGTTCCTCTTGCCGGGGCTTGCCCTTGGGCGGGCGCTTGCCGTCGCGGCGCGGTTTGCCGCCCTCGGGTCTCGCACCCTCCCCCTTTGCACCTTGGGGCCGGCCTTTCGGGCGCTCGCCGCGCGGCGCCCGCCGCGGCGCCCAGGTGAAGGTGTAGAACACCTCGGTCTCCGCGACGTCCTCGGTGTCGCCAGCCGCCTCGCCCGCCACGGCCTCGGCGCCGACATCAGGCGGCGCCTCGGGCTCCACCGTCGCGTTCTCAGGGGCTGCGGCCTGGGCGCCGACTTCGGGCGGCACCTCGCCCGGCAGTTCCGGCTGCGGCTCGGGCATCTCGGGCGGCACCTCGGGCACCGGCGTTTCCGGCGGCGTCTCGGCGGGGCCCTCGGGCGGCTCCGGCGGCTCGGCCGGCGTCTCCTCCGGCACCGGGACGTCGGGCTGTCCCGGCTCTTGGCCCGGCTCCTGCGCCTGAGCCTTCGTCTTCGGCCGCTCGCCGCGCTCGGCCCGGTAGCCCAGGCCCTGCATCAGGCCGGCGAACTGCTCCAGCGTCATCCCGGTGATCGAGAGCATGTCGGCCGTGGCCTCGAAGCCCGCCCGGCTGTCCTTGGCGCGGACCATGTCGGCCAGGCGCTCCAGCATGTCGATGCGGATCGCCCGCTCGCCGGCGGGGCGGTAGCCGGCCAGCGTGTAGACCTCGCCCTCCATCCCCTCGACATTAGGGATCGTGACCAACCCCGGCGGCGGGCTCTCGGGGAACTCCTGCAACCCCCTGGCCAGCGACCAGAGCACGAGCCGCAACCGCGTCGGCGCGGGCTTGAGCAGCGCAGCCACGAAGATCGTGTACTGGCCGAACCGCACGCCGTGCTTGCGGAGCGCGCCGCGGGCCTCCTGGTCGAGCGCCTTGACCTCGTCGGCCACGGCCTCGCGGGGCAGCACGCCGAGCCCCTCGACGAGCCGGAAGGCGAAGCCGCGGGCGAGGCCCTGCAGCGTCTCGTCGCGGCCCATGGCGAGCAGCGGCTCGAAGAGAGTGGCGACCTTGCGGTCGATGAAATGCTGCAGCCGCCGGCGCACCTTCTCGGCCACCTCCGGCCCGGCCTCCTCGTCGACGAAGGCCTCGACCTGCGGCTTCAGCGGTTCGGCCCCGGCGGTGAGCTTGCCGACGGCCGAAGCGCCCCACATCAGCCCGCCCTGCTCGGTGAAGTCGAATTCGGTATCCGGGGCGTTGTAGAAGCGGTCGGCGCGAAGCACGAACTCGGGCCGCAGTGCCTGCAGGCTCGCCTGGCGCAGCGTCTTCGCCTCGTCGGCGCTGGCGGAGGTGTCCTGGCGGAAGCGGAAGCCCTCCAGACGTCCGACGAATTGCCCCTCGACCGTCACCTCGCCCTTGTCGTTCACCTCGGCCACCAGGCCCTCCTTCGCCTTGAGACGGCGCAGCAGAACGCTGGTGCGCCGGTCCACAAATCGCTGCGTCAACGCCGCGTGCAGGGCGTCCGACAGGCGGTCTTCTACCGCGCGGGTCTCGCCGCGCCAATGCATTTCGTCGGCCACCCAGCGCTTGCGCTGGGCCACGTAGGTCCAGGTGCGGATATAGGCCAGCCGCTTCGACAGGGTGTCGATGTCGCCGTCGGTGCGGTCGATGCGCGCGATCTGGGCCGCGAACCAGTCGGTCGGCACCGCGCCACCGTCGTGCAGGTAGCCGTAGAGCCGGCGCAGGAGGCTCGCGTGCTCGGCCTCGGAGATGCCACGGAAATCGGGGATCCGGCAGACGTCCCAGAGCAGCTGGACGTCGCGCGCATCGCGGAGCCGGCTCTTCACTTCGGCCTCCTCGGAAAGCGTCTTCAGGGCAACCAGGTCGTCGGCCTCGCGGGCGCGGATCAGCCACAGGTTCTCCGGCGCCGTCTCCAGCGAGGCGACGAGGCGGGCAACCGATCCGAAATCGAGCCCATGGTTGCGCCATTCCAGGCGACGAAGCGGCGCGAAGCGGTGCTGGGTGATCGCCGCGACCACCTCGTCGTCGAGGGGCCGCGCGTCGGCGGTCACGCCGAAGCTGCCGGGCTTCATGTAGCGCCCGGCGCGGCCGGCGATCTGCGCCAGCTCGTTCGGCGCCAGCGCCCTGATCCGGCGGCCGTCGAACTTGGCCAGCGCCGAGAAGGCGACGTGGTCGATGTCGAGGTTGAGGCCCATGCCTATGGCGTCGGTGGCGACCAGGAAGTCGACGTCGCCGTTCTGGTAGAGCGAGACCTGGGCGTTGCGGGTGCGGGGCGAAAGCGCCCCCATCACCACCGCGCAGCCGCCCTTCTGGCGGCGGATCACCTCGGCGATGGCATAGACGTTCTCGACCGAGAAGCCGACGATGGCCGAGCGCGGCGGCATCCGCGAGAGCTTCTTCTGGCCGGCATAGGCGAGCTCGGAGAACCGCTCGCGGCGCAGGAACGTGGCGCCCGGGACCAGCGCCGCGATGGCGCCCTTCATCGTGTCCGAGCCGAGAAGCAGGGTCTCGTGCAAGCCTCGGGCCCTGAGCAGCCGGTCGGTGAAGACATGCCCGCGCTCGGGGTCGGCGCAGAGCTGGATCTCGTCGACCGCGACAAAATCGGCCCCGATCTCCTGCGGCATCGCCTCCACCGTGCAGACCCAGTACTGGGTCCGGTCCGGCACGATCCGCTCCTCGCCGGTGACCAGCGCCACCACCGAGGGGCCGCGCAGTGCGACGATCCGGTCGTAGACCTCGCGCGCCAGGAGGCGCAGCGGCAGGCCGATTACGCCGGTGCGGTGCGCGAGCATGCGCTCGATCGCGTAGTGGGTCTTGCCGGTGTTGGTGGGGCCGAGAACGGCCGTCACCCGCGCGCGTTCCGCCATGGGCCTGCTCTTAGAGGTCGGTGCCCGATACTTCGCGTTCGAGCCTCTCGATGGCAGCGTTTATGCCTGGAGAGTGCGGATGTATAGCATGCGCCAGGCGCCAGGCCTCGAGAGCCTGCTCCTTGCGGCCGAGTTCTTCGAAGATCAGTCCCAGCCCCGAAAGCGCCCCGAAATGGCGCGGCTCGAGAGCGAGGGTGCGTTGGATGTCGGCCAGCGAGGGGCCGTAGAGCCCGGCGTGGAAGTAGGCGGTGGCGCGCGCGTTCCAGCCTTCGGCGAAGTCCGGTGCGTGGTCGGTGAGCGCGGTCAAGTGGTCGAGCGCGGCGGTCATGTCGCCGGTCTGCATCGCCTGGCGCCCGCGCTCGAGCAGGAGGTCCATCGCCGGCGAGCCCGAGCGCGACCACTGCCGCCAGATCTCGGCCTCCACCGTCTGCCATTCCGGCAGCACCGGCTGCCTCAGGCGCTCGAACAGCCGGTCGAGTTCTTCCTGCTGTGCCAGGGCGGGCGCCGCCAGCGGCAGCGAAAGCCAGAGCCCCACCAGAAGCGCCGCGACGACACGGTTGGCATTGCGGATTAGTGTGCCCATAACAGATGAGAGTGTAACGACGGCGGCGGCACAATCCAGTGCCTGCCGCTCAAAAGCTGGAGATTGGCGCGATGAGCGATGTGATCAAAGCCGCGATTGCGGCGCTCAAGGGAAAGCTGTCCGGCGGCTTCGACGGGGTAGCGAAGTTCGTGATCCCCGGCGAGGGCGCTATCATGCTGGACAGCTCCGGCGTCCGCGCGGGCGACGAGGAGGCCGAGGTGACGCTCACCGCCGATGCCGACACCTTCCGCGCGATCATCGCAGGCGAGCTCAACCCGACGACCGCCTTCATGACCGGGCGGCTCAGCGTCGACGGCAACATGGGGCTGGCGATGCAGCTCGGCTCGGCGCTGGCCTGACATGGAGCGCGCGCCGCTCTTTGCCGAAGCGGCCGAGGGGCCCGAGGGCGGCGAGGCATGGTGGCTCTACGCCGAGGACGGGGTGCGGCTCAGGATCGGGGTCTGGAGTAGGCCCGGGGCGCGGGGCACGGTGCTGCTCTTTCCCGGCCGCACCGAGTACGCGGAGAAGTACGGCCGCACCGCGGCCGGGCTGGCCCGCCGCGGCTATGTCACGCTCGCCGTCGACTGGCGCGGCCAGGGCCTCGCCGACCGGATGCTCGCCGACCGCGCCGCCGGCCACGTGGCGCGGTTCACCGACTACCAGCGCGACGTGCGCGCCATCGTGACGGCGGCGCGGGACCTGGCGCTGCCCCGGCCCTGGCACCTGCTCGGGCATTCGATGGGCGGCTCGATCGGGCTGCGTTCCCTCGCCGAGGGGCTGGAGGTCGCCAGCGCGGTGTTCTCGGCGCCGATGTGGGGCATCGTGCTCGCGCCCTGGCAGCGGCCCTTCGCGCGTGCCGTGACCGGCGCGGCGCGGCCGATGGGCTTCGGCCACCGCTACGCCCCCGGAACCACCCAGGCCGAGACCTACGTGATCGCGGCGCCCTTTGACGGCAACGTGCTCACCCGCGACGCCGAGATGTACGACTACATGCGCCGCCAGATCCAATGCCATCCCGAGCTCGCACTCGGCGGCCCGAGCCTGGCCTGGGTGCACGAGGCACTGCGCGAGACCCGGGCGTTGCGGGCGATGGCGCCACCGGCGCTTCCGGCGCTCGCGGCGGTGGGCAGCAGCGATCGCATCGTCGAGACGCGGGCGATCCGGCAGATGATGCAGCGCTGGACCGAAGGCGCCTTCGAGGTCTACGACGGCGCCCGCCACGAAGTCCTGATGGAGGGCCCGGCGCTGCGCGACCGCTTCCTCGACAGCGCAGCGCGGCTCTTCGAACGGGCCCGCGACGGCGGCCACAGCCTCGCTGCCGCGCAGTGACCGCGCCCGGCCGCCGGCGACCCGATGGCCGCCCCTGCGGGCCTCGCGGCCGTCGGCTCAGGCGGGCCCATGCGGCGGCGTCAGGGAGCGATCTCGACGGTCTGGCGCAGAGCCCCCGAGGCGCGGTCGTAGATCAAGATGCGGTCGTCTTCGGTGACCACCGCGATCCAGCCGCGCCCCTGCGTGAAGGCGGTGGCGCGCGCGCCCTCGGGCAGCACCAGCCGCACCGGCAGCCCGAGCGGTGGCGGCGCTTGCAGCCGGATGACAATCAGCGCGATCAACACTATCAAGCCGCCCACCATTGTCACCGTCAGCACGGTGACGAGGCGCCGGAGATATCGCACAAGCCCCGGGTCCGCGCCGCCCGGCAGGGGAGCATCGTCCATGTCGCCCTCGCGCATCTTGCCCGTGCGGATCGGTGCCGACCCGCCGGGGCGCCTTGATAAGGCGCTTTCGCGCGACGTGCCAGAGGCCGAGGAGCTGTCCCGCTCGCGGCTGGCGCGGCTCATCGCCGAGGGTCACGTGAGCCGCGGCGGCGTGGCTCTCACGGATGCCAGGGCGAAGGTCGGCGAGGGCGATCTCGTCGAGATCGAGCTGCCTCCGGCGGAGGAGACCGAGACCGCGGCCGAGGCGATCCCGCTCGACATCCTATACGAGGACGCCGAGCTCGTTGTCGTCAACAAGCCGCCGGGCATGGTGGTCCACCCCGCGCCGGGCTCGGGCTCGGGCACATTGGTCAACGCGCTCCTGCACCATTGCGGCGCGAGCCTCTCCGGCATCGGCGGCGAGAAGCGGCCCGGCATCGTCCACCGCATCGACAAGGACACCTCCGGCGTCCTCGTCGCGGCGAAGACCGACCGCGCCCACCACGGGCTCGCGCGCCAGTTCGAGGCGCATGACGTCGAGCGCCGCTACCTCGCCCTCTGCCACGGCGTGCCGTCCCAGGCGGAGGCACGGCTGCACGGCGTGAAGGGCGTCTCCTTCGAGCCCGGTGGCGTGGTGAAGATCGCCACCGGGATCGACCGCCACCGGACCGAGCGCCAACGCCAGGCGGTGCGGTTCGCGGGCGGCCGCCACGCGATCACCCGCCTGCGGGTGCTGGAAGGCTTCGGAGATCCGCCCGCCGCGGCGCTCGTCGAGTGTCGGCTGGAAACCGGGCGCACCCACCAGATCCGCGTCCACATGGCACATATCGGCCACGGGCTGATCGGCGACACCACATATGGCGGCCGCCGGAAGCTGTCTGAAAAGGCCATTGGGCGCGATGCGGCCCAAGCCACCGCTACCTTTCCGCGCCAGGCACTGCACGCCGCGAGCCTCGGGTTCGACCACCCTGTCACCGGCCAGCGCCTGGACTTCGAGGCGCCGCTGCCGCCCGATATGGCCGATCTTCTCGCCGCTCTCAGGCGTTAACGAAACGTGCACGTCCCCGTGATAGTGGCGACACGGAACTTTCCCCCGACGGATTCGCGCGCATACTGCGTATCAGGAGGGAACGAGACAGGAACTTGAACTGACCGGTTTAGTTCTGTATAGGTTCTCGGCTCCGCCCCTCCCCGCGGAGCCAATGGGAGGCCGATCATGAGCAGTTACGCCAATCTTCCCGCCCCTTCGCCCGAACAGGGGCTGAACCGCTACCTGCAAGAGATTCGCAAGTTTCCGATGCTGGAGCCGGAACAGGAATACATGCTGGCCAAGCGCTGGGTCGAATGCCAGGACACCGAGGCCGCACACCAGCTGGTCACCTCGCACCTCCGCCTCGCCGCGAAGATCGCCATGGGCTACCGCGGCTACGGCCTGCCGCAGGCCGAGGTGATCTCCGAGGCCAACGTCGGCCTGATGCAGGCCGTCAAGCGCTTCGACCCCGAGAAAGGCTTCCGGCTCGCGACCTACGCGATGTGGTGGATCCGCGCCTCGATCCAGGAATACATCCTGCGCTCGTGGAGCCTCGTGAAGCTCGGCACCACCTCGGCGCAGAAGAAGCTGTTCTTCAACCTGCGCAAGGCCAAGGCCAAGATCGGCGCGCTCGAGGATGGCGACCTACGCCCCGAGAACGTCGCCCAGATCGCCCATGCCCTCAACGTGACCGAGGACGAGGTGATCGACATGAACCGCCGCCTCTCGGGTGGCGACGCCTCGCTCAACGCCACGGTGGGATCGGACGGCGATACCTCGACCCAGTGGCAGGACTGGCTCGAGGACCAGGACGCCGACCAGGCCACCGCCTACGCCGAGCAGGACGAGCTCGAGGCGCGCCGCGAGCTCCTGGCCCAGGCGATGGGCGTGCTCAACGACCGCGAGAAGGACATCCTGGTCCAGCGCCGGCTTACCGAGGATCCGGTCACGCTCGAGGAGCTGTCCGGGCAGTACGATGTGAGCCGCGAACGGATCCGCCAGATCGAGGTTCGCGCCTTCGAGAAGATCCAGAACGAGATGCGCAAGCTCGCGAAGGAGAAAGGGATCACCGCTCCGGTGGCCTGATCGCGGCGTCTCGCGCCGTCATGCCAGCCGGGGCGAAACCATATCCGTAGAGGGCAAGCCGATCGCCTCGCTTGCGACGGCCCGCGCGGCGGCGCAGATCTCGTCTGCCAGCGCCGCTTCGTCGATCGTGCGGGCAAGCGCCATCGCGCCGACGCACATCGCGGCCAGCGCGAGCCCTTGCTGGCGAGCCCGCGCCGGGTCCGATCCGGCCAGGCAGTTTTCGAACGCCCCCGCCAGAGCCTCGAGCACTTCGCGGTAGGCGGCCCGCACGGTCGGCCCCGCGCGCGCGACATCCGAGGGAAGCGCCATCAACGGGCAGTGACCTTCGGTGTCGTCGAGATGCCGGCGCGAGACGTAGCGGTCCAGCAGCTCCCGCGCCAGTTCGGCTCCGCCCGGACAGGCGGCGCCTGGCCCGTCGGCCCGGCGTTCCTGCGCATAGGCGGCCAGCGACTCGGCGCAAAGCTCCTCCTTGTTCCTGAAGTGGTTGTAGAACCCGCCACGGGTCAGCCCCGCCTTGGCCATCACCTCGTCGATCGAGACCTCGCTGAAGCCGCGCTGGGTGAAGAGCTGGCGGGCGCATCGCAGGATGCGGGCCCGCACCTGCCGGCTGTGTTCGGGGGAATAGGGCATCGGTCCACCTCCATGGGCAAGGCGAGGATAGTCCAATGGAATAATATGTTCTTGAACATATTTTGTCACGGTCTCATCCTTCCTGTGCAACCGCGAACATGGGAGGATCAGATGAGACTTCACGTTTTTCCGGGCTCGCCGAACTCGCGCAAGACCATGACCGCCAACGAGATGCTGGGCCTCGGCCTCGACACCGTCATCGTCGATCTGCCGGCAGGCGCGCATAAGTCCGCCGAGTTCCTGGCGCTCAATCCCAACGGCAAGGTGCCGGTCCTGGAGTTCGACGACGGCTCGACGCTCTGGGAATCGAACGCGATCATCAACCGGCTGGCCGCAGAGACGGAAACCCCGCTCTGGCCGAAAACGATGGCGCGCTACGACATCATGCGCTGGCAGTTCTGGGAATCTGCGCACTGGTCGCCGGCGTGCAGCAGGTTCATCTCGAAGCACCTGTTCAAGAACGACTCGATCGACCTGAAGGAGGCCGAGGAGACCTTCCGTCGCTTCGCCGGGGTGCTCGACGGCCACCTCGCGGGATGCGACTGGCTCGTGGGCGATGCGCTGACGAACGCCGACATCTCGGTGGCGGCGATCCTCTGCTACCGCGAACCGTGCCGCTACCCGCTCGCCGACTTCGCCAACATCAATCGCTGGATCGGGCGGATGGAAGCGCAGCCGGCCTGGCAGCTGGCGAACGCCGCCTGAGGTCGGCCCGGAGGGGCGTCCTCGGCGCAGCCGGCCGTCCGTTCTGCGCCGGCGAAGCGCCGCGGACGCCTCGCCCGGGCCCGGGTGCCCCGCCCCACGCGCGATTGTCGCCGAGCGCGAAACCAACACTCGCCGCGCCACAATTCTTGCACGATCCCTGACTAGTGTGCGACTGATCTGGCCCCGCTGCCCGGGCGGCGGGGCCGGAGATGCGTGCAAAGGTGCGACATGGCCGCGAGACCAGAGCTTCCCGCCTCCGTGACGGACAACAGAATCGCGCTGGCTGGCGTGGCGGCGATCCTCGCGGCGATCTTCGCCGGAGCGTTCGTTCCCGGCCTCAATCCGGTTCACCACGCGCTCCTGATCATGGCGGCCTGGGCGGTCACCGTCGCGACGCTGGAAATCGTCGTCCTGCGCGTTCATCGCCGCCCGAGCACCGGGATCGACTGGTCGCGGCCGCTCGCCATCCACCCGTCACGGATCGCCTGCAAGCTGCTTGGTCTTCTCGCCACGGTCGCCGTCGTCTTCGCGGTCCACGCGCTCTTTCGCATCTTCGGCCCGCTCGAGCTCTCGGCCTCGCTGCATGCGCTCATGCTCTTGGGCCCGGCCATCGTCGTCGCCACGGTCGGCTACGTGATCCTCACCGACAGCCGGCTCGACGATCCCTACGACTCCTATTGGACGCTCGGCGCCATCCTCCTCGGCCGGCTGCCGCTCTCGCGGCTGGCCAGCCTGCGCGATCATGCGATCGGCTGGGCGATCAAGGGGTTCTTCCTGCCTCTGATGTTCTTCGGCCTGCTCGCCTACGTCGCGCGCGCCGACCTGGCCTATTCGAGGATTGGCCTCGGCTCGGTCGACTCCGTGCTCAGCGTGATCGACGTCATCCTGATCGTCGATCTGACCATCGCCTGCGTCGGCTATACCCTCACGCTGCGGGCGCTCGACGCCCATATCAGGTCGCCCAACGGTCTGCTCGGCGCCTGGGTCGTCACCCTGGCCTGCTACGAGCCGTTCAGCACCCTGACAAGCCGCATCGGCCCGGAGAAAGGCGGCCGGGACTGGACCGACCTCGTGACCGACACCCCGGCGCTCTTCCTGCCCTGGGCCGCGGCGCTGCTCTTCCTCTACGCGATCTGGATCTGGGCGACCGCGATCTACGGGCTGCGCTGGTCCAACCTCACCAACCGCGGCATCGTCACGGGCGGCCCGTATCGCTACACCAAGCATCCCGACTACGTGGCCAAGAGCCTGTTCTTCTGGTTCCTCGCCGCGCCTTTCCTCACCGCCGTCGACACCTGGATGGCGATCAGCGGGACCGTGGCCCTGATCTTCAGCAATCTCATCTACTTCGGCCGCGCCCGCATGGAGGAACGCCACCTCGCCGAAGACCCGGTCTACGTCGAATACGCGCTGGCGATGAACGAGCGCAGCATCTTCCGGGGCGTCGCGCAGCTGATTCCGGCGCTGCGCTTCCGCGCGCCAGGCGCGGCACTGCCCGGGGCCGAGCCCGCGGCGTGGAACGACGCCCGAACCCCCGCCGAGTGAGATCCCTCCTCCGGATTGCGCGCCGCGCGCCGCGGCCCTAGGCTGGCGCCGCAGCCAGGGAGGACGACATGCCGGAACCTGTCCGCTGGGGCATCCTCGGCGCCGCTAAGTTCGCGCGCGATCACATGGGCCCCGCGATCCATGCCGCGCGGGGAGCCGAGCTTGCGGCGCTCGCCACAACCTCGCCAGAGAAGGCGGCGGGCTTCCGTGCCTTCTGCCCCTCGATTCGGGTGCATGACGGCTACGACGCGTTGCTGGCCGATCCCGGGATCGACGCGGTCTACATTCCGCTGCCGCACACGCTCCACGTGCCCTGGGCCATCAAGGCGCTGGAGGCAGGCAAGAACGTGCTGGTCGAGAAGCCCACGGCGATGAAGGCCGACGAGATCGACCCGCTGATCGCCGCGCGCGACCGCTCGGGCCGCTTCGCCACCGAGGCCTACATGATCGTCCACCATCCGCAATGGCAGTTCGCCAAGGCGCTTCTGGCCGACGGCGAGGTCGGCAGGCTCCTGCACGTCGACGGCTTCTTCAGCTACGACAACCGCGACGACCCCGAGAACATCCGCAACCGCCCCGACACCGGCGGCGGCAGCCTGCCCGACATCGGCGTCTACACCTGCGGCTCGACCCGCTGGATGACCGGCGAGGAGCCCGAGGAGGTCCGCACCGAGATCCTCTGGGACGGCGGCGTCGACGTCACCACACACATGCGCGCCCGCTTCACCTCGTTCCGGTTCTTGGCCACGACATCGATGCGGATGCATCCCCGCCAGGAGATGACGTTCCACGGCGAAAAGGGCGTGATCCGGCTGACCGCGCCCTTCAACGCCGCCGTCTTCGGCGAGGCGCGTGTCGAGCTGCACCGCGGCTTCTCGGTCACCGTCGAGCGCTTTCCCTCGGTCAACCAGTACGTGCTCCAGGTCGAGGGATTCTGCCGCACCCTGCGCGAGGGCGCGCCCTATCCCTGGACGCTGGAGAATGCGCGCGGCACCCAGGCCATGCTCGACATGGCCTTCGCCGGCGAGGAGCGCTGAGCCGTGGTTGACCGCCGTCAAGGCGCCGGGTCGAGGCCGAGACCTACCCTGCCCGGGCTGAAGGTCCATCTGGGAGATCCGCCATGAAGCCGATCCGCACGCTCGTCCTTCTCGCAAGCGAGGGCGAGGCCAAGATCCTGGAGAACACCGGCAGGGGCAAGGGGCTGAACGAGATCTGCGTGATGCGCGCCGCCGATTTTCCCGAGGTCGATCAGGGTTTCACCGAGGCGCCGGGCCATCAGACCGCGGCGCCGGGGATGGGCGGGCACGCCTTCACGCCGCGGGAAAGCGAGCGCGAGGCGCGCCGCAACACCTTCGCGGGCATCATCCTCGAAGGCCTCGAAAAGGTCTGGCGGAAGGGAGGCCACGACCGCATGATCGTCGCCGCCTCGCCGAGGCTCCTCGGGGAGCTGCGCCAGCGGATGCCTAGGGCGATGGCCGAGAAGGTGGCGGCCGATCTGCCGAAGGACCTTGTGAAGGTCGCGCTCATCGACCTGCCGCGCCACTTCAGCGCGGTCGCCGACTTCTGAGAGAACCCGAAAGGAGGCCGCCGATGGCAAAGACGCCGAAGTCGAAATCCAATCCCGAAGCCGTGGACGACCCCGTCCCCCTGCCCGAGCCCGGCACCGACGAGACCGAGAGCTACGAGGCACCGGAAAGCCCGTGGCTCCGGGGCCTGCACATGCTGGTCTTCGCGGTGCTGCTCGAAGTGGCGCAATGGGTGCTCCTGGTGGCGACGGTGCTGCAGTTCCTCTGGCTTCTCTTCGCCAAGGAGAAGAACGCGCCCATCGCCGAGTTCGGCGCCAGCCTGTCGAAGTGGCTCGCCCGCGCCGCCCGGTTCCAGACCGCGGCGACCGAGGACAAGCCGTTCCCGTGGAATCGCTGGGGCGAGTGACCTGGCGGACGTGAGCGGCGGGCGCTCGCCCGGCCGGTGCGGACTCGAGATCCGTGCACCACTGGCGAGCTCCCGCCCCTTTATCAGTGGGTCGAGCGCTGCCGCCACGCCGACAACCGATGGGCCGTCACTCCATCGCCTCGAGCTCGTCGATGAAGCCGGCGATCATGGACAGCCCCTTGTCCCAGAAGGCCGGGTCGGTGGCGTCGAGGCCGAAGGGGGCCAGCAGCTCCTTGTGGTGCTTCGAGCCGCCCGCCTTCAGCATGTTGAAATACCGCTCCTGGAAGCCCGCCTCGCCCTCGGCGTAGACTGCGTAGAGCGCGTTCACGAGGCCATCGCCGAAGGCGTAGGCGTAGACGTAGAAGGGCGAGTGCACGAAATGCGGGATATAGGCCCAGAAGGTTTCGTATCCCTCCATGAACTCGAAGGCCGGCCCCAGGCTCTCGCCCTGCACGCTCATCCAGAGTTGGCCGAGGTCCTCCGGCGTCAGCTCCCCTTCGCGGCGAGCGTGGTGCAGCTTCACCTCGAAGTCGTAGAAGGCGATCTGGCGGACCACGGTGTTGATCATGTCCTCGACCTTGCCGGCGAGCAGTACCTTCCGCTCGGCCGGTGACTTCGCCTGGTCGAGGAGCTTGCGGAAGGTCAGCATCTCGCCGAAGACGCTTGCCGTCTCAGCGAGCGTTAGCGGCGTCGAGGACAGGAGCTCCCCCTGCCCCGCCGCCAGCACCTGGTGCACGCCGTGGCCGAGCTCGTGGGCCAGCGTCATCACGTCGCGCGGCTTGCCCAGGTAGTTCAGCATCACGTAGGGATGCACCTCCGTCACCGTGGGATGCGCGAAGGCCCCGGGCGCCTTGCCTGGCTTCACCCCGGCGTCGATCCAGCCCTTCTCGAAGAACGGCCGCGCGATCTCGGCCATCTCGGGCGCGAAGCCGGCATAGGCCGAAAGCACGGTATCCCGCGCCGCCTGCCAGCCGACCACGCGCTTCTCCTCCATCGGCAGCGGCGCGTTGCGGTCCCAGACCTGCAGCTTATCGAGCCCCAGCCACTTCGCCTTCAAGGCGTAGTAGCGGTGCGAGAGCTTCGGGTAGGCGGCAACGACGGCATTCCTCAGCGCCTCGACCACCTCGGGCTCGACGTGGTTCGCCAGGTGCCGGCCGTGCATCGGGTTGGGCATCTTGCGCCAGCGGTCGGTGATCTCCTTTTCCTTGGCCAGGGTGTTGTGGACCCGCGCGAAGAGCTTGAGGTTCGCCCCGAACACGCGCGCCAGTTCCCGCGCCGCCGCCTCGCGCTTGGCCCGGTCGGTGTCGGTGAGCAGGTTGAGCGCGGACTCGAGGTTCAGGGCCTCGCCCTCGACCTCGAAGCCGAGCCCCGCCATGGTTTCGTCGAAAAGCTTGTTCCAGGCCGCGGCGCCCACCGTCGACTGGTCGTGCAGGAACCGCTCGAGCTCGTCGGAGAGCTGGTGCGGCCGCATTGCCCGCATCCGGTCGAAGACCGGCTTGTAGCGGCCGAGCTGGGCATCGGCGGCGAAGAGTGCCTCGTAGGCGTCGTCCTCGATCCGGTTGAACTCGAGCGAGAAGAAGACGAGCGCCGTGGTGAAGGCCGTCACCTTGTCCTGGCAGTCCGACATGAACTTGGCGCGGGCCGGGTCGAGCGTGTTCTGGTAGTAGCGCAGGCCCGCGAAGGACATCACCCGCCCGGCCACCGCCTCGATCTTCTCGTAGGCCCGGACGCAGGCCAGCATCTGCTTCGCCGAAAGCTTGGCAAGCTTGCCCTCGTAGCTCTTCGCGAAGTCGGCGCAGGCCTTCTCCAGCCAGTCGAGGTCGCGCTTCACCTCGGGCGCGTCGGGCGCGGCGAAGAGGTCGGAGAGGTCCCATTCCGGCAGCTCGCCGAGGTTGCCGCTCGAGGCTTTGTCGGCATCGAAGACGGGGCGGGGAAGATCGCGGAGCATCGGAACCTCATTCGTTGCGTCCGCCAGAGATAGGCTGGCCCGGGTGGCCTTCGCAACCCGCCGCGACCCCGCCCCGCGCCCGGCTTCAGCCGAGCTCGGCCGCAAGCGTGATCCCGATCGCGCCAAGCGCCTTCGAGACCGGGCACTCGCGCTTCGCCTTCTCGGCCAGTTCGTCGAACTTTGCCCGTTCGATGCCGGGAACCTTCGCCTTCACCGACAGCGACGATCCGGTGATCCCGGTGCCCGGGATCAGCTCGACCGTTGCCGTCACGTCGAGCGCCTCGGGCGGCGTGCCGTTCTCGGCCAGGAAATGCGACAGCTGCATCGCGTAGCATCCGGCGTGGGCAGCCCCGATGAGCTCCTCGGGGTTGGTGCCCGATCTGCCGGATTCGTCCTTGAAGCGCCCCTTGAAGGTGTAGGGCTGGTTCTCGAAGGCGCCGCTCATGGTGTCGAGCGTGCCCGAGCCCTCCATCAGCGAGCCCTTCCAGCGCGCGGTCGCGGTGCGTTCCATGGCGTCCTCCCGGTCTGTGGCGATGCCGTCCGAAGGGACGGCCTACGAAGGAGACTAGGGCGTCCTCCTCGGCGTGCAACCCGCGTCTGCGATTCCCGCAGGGATGGCACCGCGGCACCGGCGCCTCTGGCCCGACCGGCAGCCCGTGCTACCCTCAGCTCATGGCTCGCGACGATCTTCTCACCGTCACCGCGCACGGCATCTCCTGCCCGCTTGGCGACTTCCACATCGACCCCTGGCGTCCGGTCTCGCGCGCCCTGATCACGCACGGCCATTCCGACCACGCCCGCGCCGGCCACGACAGCTACCTCGCGACCCCCGCCGCCGCCCCGGCGATCCGCCACCGCCTCGGTGTCGAGGTCGAGACCCTGGCCTTCGGGCAGCCGCTGAAAATCGGCCCGGTCAGGGTGAGCTTTCACCCCGCTGGGCATCTGCCGGGCTCGGCCCAGGTTCGGGTCGAGCACAAGGGCGAGGTCTGGGTCGTCTCGGGCGACTACAAGACCGAGCCCGACCGGCTCGCCGAGCCATTCGAGCCCGTCTCCTGCCACGCCTTCATCACCGAATGCACCTTCGGCCTGCCGGTCTTCCGCTGGCGCCCGGAGCCCGAGGCGATGGCCGAGGTCAACGCCTGGTGGGCGAAGAACCGCGCCGCGGGGCGGTTATCGCTCCTCGGCGCCTATTCGCTTGGCAAGGCCCAGCGCCTGCTGGCCGGGATCGACACCGCGCAAGGCCCGATCCTGACCCACGGCGCGATCGAGGATCTCAATGAGGTCATGCGCGCGCAGGGCCTGCCGCTGCCGGCGACGACCCGCGTCACCCCCGAGACCGACCTGAAGCGCTACCCCGGCGCGCTCGTGCTGGCGCCGCCTTCCGCCCTCGGCAGCGCCTGGGCGCGGCGCTTCGGGCCGGCCTCCACCGGTTTCGCCTCGGGCTGGATGGCGCTCCGCGGCATCCGCCGCCGCCGCGGCACCGACCGCGGCTTCGTGATCTCCGACCATGCCGACTGGCCGGGCCTCAACGAGGCGATCCGCGCCACCGGCGCAAGTCGGGTGATCGCCACCCACGGCTACACCGCCCCGTTCCGCCGCTGGCTCGCGGAGCAGGGCTACGAGGCCGGAATCCTCGCCACCGAGTTCACCGGCGAGAGCCTCGAGGCGCCCGAGGACGGCCCGTGAAGCGCTTCGCCCGCCTCTTCGCCGCGCTCGACGCGACCACCCGCACGGGCGAGAAGGTCGCCGCGCTGGCCGACTACTTCACCGAGGCGCCGGAAGAGGACCGGCTCTGGACCGTGGCGCTGCTTTCCGGCCGCCGCCCGAAGCGCTCGGTCAGCGCCACGCGGCTCCGGGAATGGGCGGCGGAGGCGGCGGGACTGCCGCTCTGGCTCTTCGAGGAAAGCTATGCCATCGCCGGCGATCTCGCCGAGACCATCGCGCTGATCCTGCCGCCGGCCGAGGACGCGACCGACCGGCCCCTGGCCGATTGGCTCGCCGAGGTGCGGGCGCTTGTCGCGCTGCCCGAGGAGGAAAAGAAGCCCCGCATCCTGGCCGCCTGGGCCGCACTGGGCGGCACCGAGCGGTTTCTCTTCAACAAGCTCCTGACCGGCGGCTTCCGCATGGGCGTGAGCCAGGTGCTGATGACCCGGGCGCTGGCGCGGGCCACCGGCATCGCCGAGCCCGACCTCGCGCACCGGCTGATGGGCGACTGGTCGCCCGAGCGCACCACCTGGGCCGGGCTGATCCTCACCGAGGATCCCACCGCCGACCTCTCCCGCCCCTATCCCTTCACGCTCGCCTACCAGGTCGAGGACCCGCCGGAGGGCCTCGGCGACCCCGCCGACTGGTTCGCCGAATGGAAGTGGGACGGCATCCGCGGCCAGCTGATCCGCCGGGGCAAGGAGCATTTCCTCTGGTCGCGCGGCGAGGAGCTGATTACCGACCGCTTCCCTGAAATTGCCGCCAGCCGCGACTGGCTGCCCGAAGGCTCGGTGATCGACGGCGAGGTGCTGGCCTTCGCCGACGGCCGCCCCCTGCCCTTCGCGGCGCTGCAGCGCCGGATCGGTCGCAAGACGGTGTCGAAGAAGCTGCTTGCCGAGGCGCCGGCGGTGTTCATGGCCTACGACCTCCTGGAGCACGGCGGCGAGGACATCCGCGCCCTGCCCTTCGCCGAGCGCCGCGCCCGCCTCGGCGCGCTTCTCTCCGAGGTCCCACCCGAGGCACCGCTGCAGCTTTCCCCGGAGACCCCGTTCGACGACTGGCAGACGCTCGCCGCCGCCCGCGACCGGTCGCACGAGGAAGGCGCCGAGGGGCTGATGCTGAAGCGCCGGGCGGCGGCCTACGGCGCCGGGCGGAAGAAGGGCGACTGGTGGAAGTGGAAGGTCGATCCCTTCACCATCGACGCAGTCATGATCTACGCCCAGGCAGGACACGGCCGGCGGGCCAACCTCTACACCGACTTCACCTTCGCGGTCTGGGACGGCGAAGCGCTGGTACCATTCACCAAGGCCTATTCCGGCCTGACCGACGCCGAATTCGAGCGGATCACGGCCTGGGTCAGGCGGAACACGCTGGAGCGCTTCGGCCCGGTCAGGCGGGTGACCCCGGCGCATGTCTTCGAGATCGCCTTCGAGGGCATCCAGGCAAGCCCGCGCCACAAGTCGGGCGTGGCCCTGCGCTTCCCCCGGATGCTGCGCTGGCGCGAGGACAAGCCGGTGGCGGAGGCCAACACGCTGGCGGACCTGAAGGAGATGCTGCGCCTCTACGGCTAGGTGCGGGCCAGGAGCGCCTCGATCTCCGCCCGCGCGGGCATCGAAGGGGCGGTGCCCGGGCGGGTCACCGAGATCGCCGCCGCGGCGCAGCCGAAGCGCACCGCTTCGACCGGGTCCCGACCCTCGGCCAGCGCCACCGCGAAGCCGCCGTTGAAGGCGTCGCCCGCGCCGGTGGTCTCGACCACCGCGCCGGCGTCGAAGGCCGGCACGTGCACGGTGCGGGCGCCGTCGTGGTAGAGCGCGCCCTGCTCGCCCAGCGTGATCACCGCCGCGCCCGCGCCGCGGCGCCGGAGTGCCTTCGCCGCCGCCTCGGCCTCGTCGAGCGAGCCGACCGGGAGCCCGGTGATGCCCTCGGCCTCGCTCTCGTTCGGCGTCACCACGTCGCAGAGCGCGAGCATGGCGTCCGAGATAGTGGCCGCGGGGGCGGGATTGAGGATCGTCTTCGCGCCGCCGGCGCGGGCGATCTCGAGCGCGCGGTGGGCTGCCTCCATCGGCTGCTCGAGCTGGGTGACGAAGACGCCGGCGCCGCCGATCAACTTCGCCCGGGCCTCGACATCGGCGACCGAGATCCGCCCGGCCGCGCCTGGGGAGATGATGATCGCGTTGTCGCCGCTCGCCTCCTCGACGAAGATGTAGGCCGCACCGGTGTAGCTTTCGGTATCCTCGGTCACCTCCGGGGTAACGCCCGCCTTGGCCCAGGTCGACCGCGCCATCTCGGCGAAGGGGTCCTTCCCGAGGCGGGTGATGAAGTGTACGCGCCCGCCGGCCATCGCCGCTGCGACGGCCTGGTTCGAGCCCTTGCCGCCGGGGCCGAGGGCGAAGCTTTTCCCCAGGATCGTCTCGCCCATCCGGGGCTGGCGGTCGGCGCGGTAGGCGGTGTCGGCGACGAAGACGCCGAGGATCACGATGGACATGACTATTTCCCTTCGTTGACCACGATGAGCTGCGGCGACCGCAAGAACCCGCCCGTGCGCCAGCACGGGCAGCGCCCGACCCGCCCCCCCCGGGGCGGGCGCTTCTCGCCCACCCCGGCGGGCCGTGCGCCGCCCGTGCCCCCAACCTTGCATGGGCTGGGTGTTCGACCGGCTACTCATCCGGCCCGATCACGCCCTTGCGAAACAGGAAGCAGCCGTAGAACCGCCGCTCGCCGGTCTGGATCACGGCATAGCTCTCCCGTGCGCGGTCGTAGAAGTCGAAGCGCTCGACGCCGACCATGGGGCGTTTGCGGCCCTCGGCCCTGTCGATCGCCTTCTGCACCTCCTTCTGCACCGGCGGGATCTCCTTCGGCTTGCCGACCACCGCCATCCGGGCGGCGAAGTCGTCGACGAAGGTATCGAGCGGGAATACCGAGAGCACGGCGGCCGCCGCCTCGGCGGCGGTCAGGTTCTCCATCCTCAGAAGCTCGCCCAGCACGGTGTCGCGCGCGACCGAGTCGGACGGGAAGTTGGTGTCGGCGATCACCAGGACGTCGCCGTGGCCCATCGAGCGCAGGGCGTAGAGCACGTCGGCGTTGAGCCTGGGGTCGATGCCTTTGAGCATGGTCTCCTCCTTCTCAGGGCCAGTGCCGCCCGATCGCCTCGGCGACCGCTTGGCCGAGCGCGGCATGGGCCGCGATGTCGTAGTGGATGCCGTCGAGCGGGTCGACCTCGACCCGTCCGGCGAGGTCGAGGAACGCCACGCCCTGCCGTTCGGCGGCCTCGGCGATCCGCGCGCCGAGGCCGAGCGACTTCGCCGCCCCGGCCGCAAACATGCCCGCGAGGCAGCCGGTCTCGACAATGGGCGGCGGCGAAACCAGCAGCACCGGCGGGGCGCCGAGCCCCGGCCCGGCGTTCGACTGCTTGGCCACGAGCACCAGCCTTTCGGCCGAGGCGGCGATGTCGAAGGCGGTGACCGAGAACCGCGCCTTGAGGTCGTTGGTGCCGAGCAGGATCACGACGAGGTCGAGCGGGCGGTGGCTTTCGAGCGCCGCCGGCAGCGCCCGGAGCCCGTTCTTGTGCACCCCCTCGATCGGATCGTCGTGAACCGTGGTCCGGCCCGGATGGCCCTCGTCGATCACCCGCCAGCCTGCGCCCAGCGCCGCCGCCAGCACGCCCGGCCAACGCAGCTCCTCGGGGTGCCGGCCGATATCTTCCAGATGCGCCATCGGCGTCGTGCCGTGGGTGTTGGAATCGCCGAAGAGCAGGACCGTGCGCCTCACAGCCGCCGCCCCGTTTCCTTGTCGAAGAGGTGCACCGCGCCCGGATCCGGCGC
>JBFKAV010000016.1:0-36347 GCA_041621405.1 Paracoccaceae bacterium | reverse complement strand
TAGAGCTGAAAGAAGGGAAGCGCGAATACCGCCGCGGGCGCCATGCGGTTTGTGAGCAGCCAGAAGAACAGATGCTTGTCGCCCAGAAACCGGTATCGGGAAAACGCATAGGCCGCCGGCAGCGCCGCAAGGAGGGAGATGGCCGTATTGAGCGACACATAGATGATCGAGTTTATGTATCCCCAGTACCAGGTCGGATCCGTGAAGATCGTACGGTAGTTGCCGAGTGTCCATTCCTGCGGAAAGAGCGAGAAGCCTCCTAGAATTTCATTCGTCGTCTTGAAGCTCATCGCAACCAGCCAATAGATCGGCAACATCAGGAGCAGGATGTATATCAGGGGGACAATGCTTCTCGCTCTCATTGCTCGTCCCTCGTCATCAGGGTGTAGAAAAGCCACGACACGGCGAGCGTGATGGCAAAGTAGACCAGGCTCATCGCTGCCGCCGGTCCGAGGTCGAACTGCCCCAATGCAACCTTCACCAGGTCGATGGACAACAGCGACGTCGAGTTCCCGGGCCCTCCGCCGGTCAGCACGAAGGGTTCCGTGTAGATGTTGAAGCTATCCATGAACCGCAGAAGGACCGCGATCGTCAGGACGCGCTTCATCTTTGGCAGCTGGATGTAGCGGAAGACCGCCCAGTTCGTCGCGCCGTCGATCTTGGCGGCCTGGTAATACGCCTCGGGGATCGAGATGAGACCCACATAGGCGAGCAGAACGACAAGCGACGTCCAGTGCCAGACATCCATGACGATTACGGTGATCCATGCCGCAACCGGGCTTTGCGTCATGTTGTACTCAATGCCGAGAGTATTGTTCAGCGCGTAGCCCAGCAGACCGATGTCGGGGAGCGTGAAGATGTTCCACATCGCGCCCACGACGTTCCATGGGATCAGAAGCGGCAGCGCCATCAGGACGAGGCAAACCGAAACCCAGATGCCTTTTCGCGGCATTGCCAGGGCGATCGCCACGCCCAACGGAATCTCGATAGCCAGGATCGTCGCGGTGAAGAAGAGCTGGCGCCCCAGGGCGGCCTGAAAGCGATCGGATCTCAGGATGTCCTCGAACCAGCCGACTCCGTGCCAGAAGAACTGGTTGTTCCCGAAGGTCTCCTGGACCGAGTAGTTGACGACCGTCATCAGGGGAACGAGGGCGTTGAACGCAACGAGAAGGAGGACCGGCAGGACGAACAGCCACCCGCGTTGGTTTTCGGTTTTCATGGACGTTCTCCGGCGGTCGCAATCCAGCCGTCCGCGTACATGCGCGTTTGGCTCGGCTCGAAGCTCAGGTGCACTTCGACGCCGAGCTCCGGCGCCCGATCGTCAAGGATCGCGCTCACCGGCGTTGCGCCGACCATCGCCTCGACGACCGTATGCCGTCCGATGTCTGCCGCCTTTCGCACGATCGCGGGGATTCCGGTCTCCGTAAGGCGCACGTACTCGGGGCGGACGCCGATCTCCGTCCGCTTGCCGGTGCGGGTGATCGGGCCCTCCAGCCTGACGTGCTGGCCGTGGAACAGCACACCGCCGTCGACGACTTCACAGGGCAGGATGTTCATCCCCGGCGACCCGATGAAATGCCCGACGAAGGTATGCTTCGGCCGGTCGAAGAGGTCCACCGGCGATCCGATCTGCACGATCACGCCGTCCTGCATCACGACCACCTGGTCGGCGAACGTCAGCGCCTCGGTCTGGTCGTGGGTGACGTAGATCATCGTGACGCCGATCGCCTGGTGCAGCTCCTTCAGCTTTGAGCGGAGCTTCCACTTCAGTTCGGGATCGATCACCGTCAGTGGCTCGTCGAACATGATGACGTTCACGTCGTCCCGAACGAGGCCCCGACCCATCGAGATCTTCTGCTTGTTGTCGGGGGTGAGGTTTGCGGCTCTTGTCGCAAGCCAATCCTCGAGTTCGAGCATCGCGGCTATTTCGCGAACCCGTGCGTCTACACGCGCGGGGTCCACGCGCCGGTTGCGCAGTGGAAACGCAAGATTGTCGTACACCGTCATGGTGTCGTAGATCACCGGGAACTGGAACACCTGCGCGATGTTGCGCTGATCTGGCGGCAGCGTGGTGACGTCCGTCTCGCCGAAGAGCACGCGCCCCTCGCTCGGTGTGAGAAGCCCCGAGATGATGTTGAGAAGGGTGGATTTCCCGCAGCCCGACGGACCAAGAAGCGCGTAGGCTCCACCATCCATCCACTCCAGATCGACCTCCGTGAGGGCGTAGTCCTCGGGACCCGACGGGGCTGGCAGATAGCTGTGCCGGAGCTTTTCCAGTCGTATTCTAGCCATGCGCGGTTCCCTTCGCGGCAAGCGTGCCGTCAGGCGCGAAATAGAAGCACTGGCCCGGTATGATGTGGAACTCATGCTCTTCGCCGACGCGGTAGGGGTGGATCCCTGCCGCGAGGCTCACCCAGGTTCGGTCGCCCAGAGCAAAATGGGCGATGCTTTCGGAGCCGCTCAGTTCGGTGATCTGCACGCGACCGCGGACCGCTGCGGAGACGTCTTTCGGTTCGATGGGCGTGACATGGTGGGGACGGATGCCGACGGTGTAGGATCCATCCTTCAGCCGTGCCGCCTCGCCAAAGACCGTCCAGCTGAGGTCGCCCAGGAACATCTCATCGCCGCGTTTCTCGACCGGGGCGAGGTTGATCGGGGGATCCGAGAACACGCGTGCCGACACGAGGTTGGCTGGCGATCGGTAGATTTCGGTCGTTATCCCGTACTGGGTGACACGGCCTTCGTGAACCAGCGCAGTCCGCCCGCCGAGCAGCAGGGCCTCGGTTGGCTCGGACGTCGCATAGACCACGACTGTCCCGCGACCGGCCAGCAGGTCTGGAAGCTGGTCCCGCAGCTCCTCGCGCAGCTTGTAGTCGAGGTTGGCCAAGGGCTCGTCGAGAAAGATCGCCTTGGATTCCTTGACGATGGCCCTCGCCAACGCCGTGCGCTGCTGTTGGCCGCCCGACAGCTCCTGCGGGCGACGCTTCAGCATCGGACCCAGTTGCAGGATGTTCGCGGCTTCCTCTACGCGGCCCGCGATCTCGGATTTCGGTATGCCCGCAACCCTCAAGGGTGACGCGATGTTCTCGAAGACGGTCATGTGCGGGTAGTTCACGAAGAACTGGTGCACCAGGCTGATGTTGCGTTTCTGGGGGCTCATGCCGGTCACGTTCTGACCACCCACCCAGACCTCGCCCGTGGTCGGCCGCTCCAATCCGGCCATCAGCTTGATCAGCGTGCTCTTGCCCGCGTTGGTGGCGCCCAGAAGGATGTTGAACCCACCGGCATCGATCGACAGCGACGTGCGGTGGATATGCATCTCCGATCCCACCCGCTTTGTAACGCTGCGCAGTTCTAGTGCCATTCGTCACCTTGAGCGCGTCGGTTTCCCGCTTGCGCGCGGCTCCCCCTCGCGGGTCGCCCCTGTTGTTACTGATAAAGCGACCGGAGCGAAAACCTCGCTCCGGTCATTGGATCCCTTGCGAGATCAGTTCTGCGACCAGCGCGCGACCAGCTCATCGTAGTTGATGGTCTCGCCCGGGGGCTTCTCGTTCTCCAGCTTTGCCTTCGGTCCATCCGGACGGCCAAGCCATTCGGACGGATCCTTGGGCTCGTTCAGCCGCGGCCCGCAGCCGCCGTAGACTCCGGCCGCCTCGTCCGCCTGCTGCATCCGAGCCATGGTGATGTCCATTTCCTCGGCCAAGCGGTCCATCGCTTCCTGAGGCGTGAACGCACCGGAGTTCACGTCGCCGATCTGCTGCCACCAGATCTGGGCGAGCTTCGGGTAGTCAGGCACGTTGATGCCCGTCGGAGACCAGCGAACACGGTCGGGCGAGCGGTAGAACTCCACGAGGCCGCCCAGTTTCGGCGCGCGCTCGGTGAAGCTCTCGTGCCGGACCGAACTGTCGCGGATGAAGGTCAGCCCGACATGCGACTTTCTCACGTCGACCGTCTTGGACGTCACGAACTGTGCGTAGAGCCACGCAGCTTTCGCGCGATCTTCAGGAGTCGACTTCAGGAACGTCCAGGACCCCACGTCCTGGTACCCGACCTTCTGACCTTCTTGCCAATACGGGCCGTGCGGGCTGGGTGCCATCCGCCAGAGCGGATTGCCGTCGTCATCGACGGTGTTGTTGCCTTCGGACTTCGGCTTGACCATGTCTGCCGTGAACGCTGTGTACCAGAAGATCTGTTGAGCCACGTTGCCCTGGCTTAGCGCAGGCAGCGACTGGTAGAAGTCGTAGGAGGCCGCGCCGGGAGGCGCGTATTTCCGCAGCCATTCGTCCCACTTCGCGATCGCATAGACAGCCGCCGGGCCATTGGCTTCGCCGCCGCGGCTGACGCTTGCCCCGACAGGATTGCACGTGCCGGCTTCCATGCGGATGCCCCATTCGTCGATCGGAATGCCGTTCGGTTCTCCCTGGGTCCCGGCGCCTGCCATCGACAGCCAGGCGTCGGTCATGCGCCAGCCCAGATCGGGCGCGCGCTTGCCATAGTCCATGTGGCCATAGATCCTGACGCCGTCGATTTCCTTGACGTCGTTGGTGAAGAACTCGGCGATGTCCTCGTAGGCCGACCAGTTGACCGGAACGCCGAGATCGTAGCCGTATTTCTCCTTGAACGCGGCCTGGAGATCCTCGCGGTCGAACCAGTCCTTCCGGAACCAATAGAGGTTCGCGAACTGCTGATCGGGCAACTGGTAGAGCTTGCCGTCAGGTCCGGTGGTGAACTGGATCCCCATGAAATCGTCGAGGTCCAGACCCGGATTGGTCACGTCGGCCCAGGACCCGGCCATCTGATCGGTCAGGTTGTAGGCAAGCTGCAGACGGGCATGGGTGCCGATCAGGTCGCTGTCGTTGACATAGCCGTCGTACAGGTTGCGCTGGGTCTGCATCTGCGTCTGCACCGCCTGGACGACTTCACCTTCGCCCAGAATCTGGTGGTTGACCTTGATGCCGGTAATCTCCTCGAACGCCCGGGTCAGCGTTTCGGATTCATACGAGTGCGTCGGAATTCCCTCCGACAGCACGTTGATCTCCATCCCGGCGAAGGGCTGCGCCGCGTTGATGAACCATTCCATCTCGGCAACCTGCTCGTCTCTCGAGAGCACCGAGGGCTGGAACTCCTCGTCGATCCACCTCTCCGCAGCAGCCATGTCTGCGAGGGCCGCCGGTGCCATCGCAAGCAAAGCAATTCCCGCTGTCGCGGATAAAAGACACGTCCGCATCTTGTTCCTCCCTAAATGTCAGTTGGCTGTTTAGCGCAGCGATTTCATGTTCTCGCGCCGCCATCGCCGAGTCAACGAAACAAACCCACGGGCGAAAAGTGGCTGCCCATGGTCAAGTCGTCGCTCGCGGAGATGGGCTCCCCCCTTTGCCATGATCCGCTCCCTCCTGACGCAGCCGGATTGAAGGGATCAATGGCCGGCGGAAGGACGGTCGACATCGCGCGGAAAGGCTGTGCGCCCGAGGGGATCATCGGTCGGCATCGCGGGGCCGGGGCGGCGCTTGCGGAGGGCGGGACGGGTGCCGCGCTCCGCGCCTGTGGCGCGTGAAGGAGAGCGGCCTGAAATGGTCGAACGATCATGTTGAGGAATGCGGCACCAACCGATAAGGTCCAGCCTCGTCCAAATGCAGGACGGCAAGATTCGAAACGCGTGGGTCGGGGGTTCGAGTTCCTTCACCGGCACCGTCGGCCCCCACCGCTCCGGCCCCGGCCGGAGCTTTCGCTTTCGGGGAGCGCGGCAGATGACCGAGATCCCACGGATCGCCGAGGCTGACCTCGCCACGCTGGTGGCCTGCCCGGCCTGCGACGCGCTGCACCGGATGGCCGAGGTGCCGGCCGGCGGCCGCGCCCGATGCCACCGCTGCGGCACGCTCCTGATGGCGCCGCGGGAGGGCGCGCTCACCCGCATCGTCATGCTCTCGGCCACCGCGCTGGTGCTGATGGTCGCCGCGGTGTTCTTCCCCTTCCTCGAGCTCCAGGCCGGCGGCCTGCACCAGCGCAGCTCGGTCTTCGACGCGGTGATGGCCTTTTCCGAGGGACTGATGCTGCCGCTCTCGGTGGCGGTGGCGGCGCTGATCGTGCTTCTGCCGCTGGCCCGCTTCGTCGCGATCCTCTACGCGCTGGCGCCGATGGCGCTGGGCTGGGCGCCCGCGGCCCACGCCGCGGCCGCCTTCCGCCTCGCCGAGGCGCTGAAGCCCTGGGCGATGGCCGAGATCTTCATCATCGGCGTCGCGGTGGCGCTGGTGAAGGTGGCGGGGCTGGCGCAGGTCTCGCTCGGGCCCGCCTTCTGGGCCTTCGCCGCGCTGGTCATGGTGACGGCGCTCAAGGACAACTTCATGTGTCGGCTGACGATATGGAAAACCCTGGAAGAACGGGCGAGGTCCTGACTGCCCGCCGGGCCGGGCTGATCGGCTGCGGCCGATGCGGCCGGGTGCACGGGCCTGCGGCGCGTGCCTGCCTGCGCTGCGGCGGCGCCCTCGTCGGCCGCGACCGGATGAGCCTGCAGCGGGTCTGGGCCTGGCTCTTTGCCGGCATCGTCGTCTATATTCCGGCCAACATCTACCCGATGCTGCTCACCTCGCAATTCGGCCGGACCAGCGAGAACACCATCCTTGGCGGCGTGATCGACCTCGTCGACCACGGGTCGTACGGGATCGCGCTGATCGTCTTCACCGCCAGCGTAGTGATCCCGATCGGCAAGTTCATCGCGATCGCGTATCTCGCCCTCAGCGTGAAATCGGCGGTGGTGATTCGCGGCCACGGCCGGCAGCGCCTCTACGAGGTGGTCGAGTTCATCGGTCGCTGGTCGATGATCGACGTCTTCGTGGTGGCAATCCTCGCCGCACTGGTGCAGTTCGACTTCGTTGCCACGGTGAATCCGGGCATCGCCGCCGTCAGTTTCGCACTTTCGGTTGCATTCACCATGCTCTCCGCCCAGAGCTTCGACCCGAAAGTGATCTGGGACGCATACGAGGCCGACGACACGTGACCGACCCCCGCCCCGCCGAGCTCGACATCGCGCCCGCCCGGTCGTCTCCCTGGCGCAACCTCTCGTTTGTCTGGCTGGTGCCGATCCTGGCGCTCGCGGTCTCGCTCGGCGTTGCCTGGAAGGCCTATTCCGAGCGCGGCGTCCTGATCGAGATCACCTTCCAGAACGCCTCGGGCGTGACGCCGGGCGAAACCACGATCCGCTACCGCGACGTGGTGATCGGCACCGTCGAGGAGGTGGGCTTCACCGCCGACCTCACGCACGTCGTGGTCAGCGCTCGCATCGACAAGGACGTGGCGCCCTACCTCGACGATAGCACCGAGTTCTGGGTGGTGCGGCCGCAGGTCTCCGCGCGCGGCATCAGCGGGCTCTCGACCGTGCTTTCCGGCGTCTACATCGAGGGCGCCTGGGACGAGGCGATCGGCACCGCCCAGCTGAGCTTCCTTGGCGTCGAGACGCCGCCTCTGGTGCAGCCGGGCCGCGCCGGCAAGCGGATCACGCTGCGCACGTCCGACGGACGGATGCTCTCGGACGGCGCGCCGGTGTTCTTCCACGGCATCGAGGTCGGCCGGCTCGAGCGGCCGCGGCTCACCGTCTCCGGCGACTCGATCCTGGCCGACGCCTTCATCGAGGCGCCGCACGACCGCCGCCTGACCACCGCCACCCGGTTCTGGGACACCTCGGGCTTCGCGGTCTCGTTCGGGCCCTCCGGCCTTACCCTCGACGTGGAAAGCCTCGCCTCGCTGGTCGCCGGCGGGGTCGAGTTCGACGACGTCTACGATGGCGGCGAGCCGATCGGGCCGGGCTACGTGTTCGACGTCTTCCTCGAGGAGTCGGACGCCCGGCGCAGCCTCTTCGCCCGCTCGGTGGCGAACGCGGTGTCGGTCTCGGTGCCCTTCGGCGATTCGATCAGCGGCCTCTCACCCGGCGCGGCGGTGGAATACGGCGGGCTCGAGGTGGGCGAGGTCACCACGATCTCGGCCGAGGTGACGGAATCCGAGTTCGGCCCCGAGGTGCGGCTCCTGGCAAACCTCGCGATCGAGCCAAGCCTCCTCGGCCTGCCGCGCGGCGCCGGCGAGGCGGAGACGCTCGATTTCCTCGAGGCCGCCGTCGCCCAAGGTCTGCGGGCGCGGCTCGGCACCGCCAACCTGTTCAGCGCCGCGCTGATCGTGGAGCTCGTGACCCTCGAGGACGCGCCGCCCGCCATCTTCGACCGCAACGCCGAACCCTTGCCTGTGCTGCCCTCGGTGCGCTCCGAGCTCCCCGACTTCACCGCCACCGCCGAGGGGGTGCTGGAGCGGATCAACGCGCTTCCGATCGAGGAGCTGTTGCAGCAGGCGATCGCGACGCTCGGCAGCGTCGAGGACCTGGCGCGCGCCGACAGCACGCTCGCGGTGCCGCAGTCTGTGGTGGCGCTGCTCGACGACACCCGCGCCTTCGTCAACGACGAGGCGACGAAGGCGCTTCCCGGCGAGCTGCGCGACGCCGTGACCGATATGCGTACGATGCTGGCCGAGCTGAAGGCGAGCGGGGCGATGGAAAACCTCGCCAACGCCGTCGAACGGGCCAGCACCGCGGCCGACAACATCGCCACCGCCTCGGCCGAGGTGCCGGCGCTGGTGGAGGACCTGCGCGCGCTCGCCGCCAAGGTCAACGGGCTCGAGGCCGAGGAGCTGGTCGCCGCGGCGACGCGGGTGCTCGACAGTGCCGACAAGCTGATCGGCACCGAGGAGGCGCGGGCGCTGCCGCCGGCGCTGACCGGCGCGCTCGAGCAGGTCCGTGCCGCGGTGGCCGAGCTGCGCGAAGGCGGCGTGGTCGACAACACCAACGCCACCCTCGCCTCGGCACGCGAGGCCGCCGAGTCGGTGGCCGAGGCGACGGCGAGCCTGCCCGAGCTCTCGGCCCGGCTCGAGCGGCTCGTAGCCCAGGCCGAGTCGGTGCTCGCCACCTATGGCGAGCGCTCGAACTTCAATGCCGAGACGCTTTCCGCGCTGCGCGAGGTACGCAACGCCGCGCGTGCGGTGGCCCAGCTCGCCCGCACCATCGAGCGCGACCCAAATTCATTGATCATGGGAAGATGAGATGACCCGTCGGCTGCCGCCTGCTCTCCCGGCGCTCCCCGCACTGCTCGCGTTGCTCACCCTTGCCGCCTGCGGCGGCGGCGACAATCCGCGATACCTGTTCGAGCGCCCCGCAGTGGCGGCGGCGCGCAGCGTCGGCGCCGGCTCGATCGAAGTGATGGAGGTGGTGCTGCCGGCCTATGCCGCCGACAGCGAGATCGCCGCCCAGCAAGCCGACGGCGCGCTCCTCGCCTCCGACAAGGCGCTATGGGCCGAGGACCCCGTGGCCGGCGTCACTGCCACCCTGGCCCGCAGCCTCGACCTCGCCACCACGGCGGACGTCGCCGCCGAGCCCTGGCCGCTCGAGGAGGGCCCCGACCTGCGCCTATCGGTCCGTGTCGAGCGGATGCTGGCGCGCGCCGACGGCCTGTTCGAGCTCTCCGGCCAGTATGCCGTCTCCGCCCCGGAGGGCCTGCGGCGCGACTTCCTGCAGCGCTTCGAGATCGTGGTTCCGCTTCCGTCCGAGGGCCCCGGCGGAATCGCCGCAGCCGCCGGCGCGGCGCTCGGCCGGCTCAGCGAGGAGATCGTCCAGCGCCTGCGCCGCTGAGCGGGGAACGCAATCGCTCGAATGCCCCCGATTAAGGCCACGTTCACGCCGGGCTGCTAGACCTTTTCCCGGGTGAATGCGAGGTGGTGCTATGGCGGCGGGATCGAACGCCCCAGTCATCATCAAGCGTAAGAAGGTTATTGCGGCAGGCGGCCACCACGGCGGCGCCTGGAAGGTGGCCTATGCCGACTTCGTGACCGCGATGATGGCCTTCTTCATGCTGATGTGGCTTCTGAACGCGACGACCGAGAAGCAGCGCAAGGGGATCGCGGATTACTTCAATCCGACGATCCCGGTGAACCGCATCTCGGGCGGCGGCGAGGGCGCCTTCGGCGGCTCCTCGATCTTCTCCGAAGTGACGCTGGCGCAGAACGGCACCGGCGCCTCGAACCGGCATCCGACCGAGCAGAACCAGGCCCGCGGGCAGACCGGCGTCGACCAGACCGATGCGCCGGCAGAGGGCACCGAGGCCGCGGCGCAGATCGACGAGACCAGCCTGCGCCAGCTCGAGGAGATGCTGCTCGGCAAGGGCGGCGACAGCATGGTCACCGAGATGATGGCACGCCACGTCACCACGCGCCTCACCGACGAGGGGCTGATCATCGAGATCTTCGACCTCGACGGCGCGCCGCTCTTTGCCCCCGGCACCGCCGAGCCCGAGCCGGTCACCCGCGAGATCGCGGCGATGCTGACCCGCGTCGTCGGGCTCGTCGGTAACGGCATTGCCGTCAGCGGCCACGTCCGGGCCGCGCCCGAGGTGCTCAAGGTCAACCCGTCCTGGGACCTCTCGACGACCCGCGCCCAGGCGATGCGGGTGCTGCTCAAGGAGGGCGGGCTTGCGGACGCCCGCGTGCGCCGCGTCACCGGAGAGGCCGACCGCGAGCCGGTGGCGGCGAACCCGATGGCGGTTCGCAACAACCGGGTTGAGATCGTGCTGCTGCGCTCCGACCTGCGGTGAAATCCGCGGTATTTTAGCCGTTAGCCCGGCCTTAAGGCCTGCCTGCGAGTGTCGCCTCCTGTCGGGAGACGACGCAGCAGAAAGGCTGACCCCATGTCCATTTCCTCCTCGCTCAATGCCGGCGTCGCCGGGCTCAACGCCAACGCCACGCGGCTGGCCACGATCTCCGACAACATCGCCAACTCGGGCACCTACGGCTACAAGCGCGCCTCCGCCGATTTCGAGAGCATGGTGATCAGCCAAGCGCGCGGCGCCGGCACCTATTCCGCCGGCGGCGTGCGCGCCTCGACGATGCGCCTGATCGAGGAGCGCGGCGCGCTAGTCGGCACCTCGAACGCGCTCGACCTGGCGGTGTCCGGCCGCGGCATGCTGCCGGTCGTGCCCTCGGTGTCGCTCGACAATTCGAGCGGCGACCTGCCGCTGATGATGACCACTACGGGCTCGTTCCACCCCGACGCCAACGGCGTCCTGCGCACCGATTCGGGGCTGGTGCTGCTGGGCTGGCCGGCCAATGCCGACGGCTCGATCCCGGTCCTGCCGCGCGACACCGCCTCCGGCCTGGTACCGGTGGTGATCAACGCCAACCAGACCGCGGGCGACCCGACGACAAAAATGAAGCTCGGCGTCAACCTCCCCGCCACCGAGACCGAGGCCGGCGCCGCCGGCACGCCGCTGCCCCTATCGGTGGAGTACTTCGGCAACCTCGGCACCTCCGAGTCGCTCGACATCACCTTCACGCCGACGGTTCCCGGCACCGGCTCGTCGAACGAATGGACGATGGTGATCCGCGATTCCGCTCAAGGCGGCGCGGTGGTCGGCGAATACACGCTGGTCTTCGACGACACCCGCGGCAACGGCGGCACGCTCGCCTCGGTGACGCCGATCTCGGGCGGCCCCTACGACCCGGCCACCGGCACCCTGGCGCTCACCGTCGCGGGCGGGCCGCTCACGGTGACGATCGGCACCCTCGGCGATCCCAACGGGCTGACCCAGCTCTCCGACAGCTTCGCGCCGACTGCGATCACCAAGGACGGCTCGCCGGTGGGCAACCTGACCGCGGTGGAGGTCGACGAGAACGGCTATCTCACCGCCACCTATGACACCGGCTTCACCCGGCGCATCTACCAGATCCCGCTCGTCGACGTGCCGAACCCGAACGGCCTGATCGTGCTCAACAACCAGACCTACCAGATCAGCCCGAGCTCGGGCTCGTTCTTCCTGTGGAATGCGGGCGACGGCCCGACCGGCAAGATGGTGGGCTATGCCCGCGAGGGCTCGACCACCGACGTCGCCGCCGAGCTCACCGCGCTGATCCAGACCCAGCGCGCCTATGCCTCGAACGCCAAGGTGATCCAGACGGTGGACGAGATGCTGCAGGAAACCACCAACATCAAGCGCTGACGGTTGCGCCAGGAAGGCTGAGCCATGAGCATCTCGGGATCCCTCAGCAATGCCTTTTCCGGGCTGACCGCGGCGGCGCGCGGGGCCGAGGTCGTCTCGCAGAACCTCGCCAACGTGCTGACCGAAGGCTACGGCCGGCGCGAGCTCCGGCTCTCCGCGCTCTCGCTTGGCGGCGCTGGCGCCGGGGTGCAGGTCGATGGCATCTCCCGGGTGGTGAACCAGGTCGTGCTCACCGACCGGCGGCTCGCCGACGCGGCGCTGTCGAGCCAGCAAGCGCTCACCGGCTTCCACGCCAGGCTGGAAGGCCTGGTCGGCACGCCGGGCGAACCCGGCGCGCTCTCCACCCGGCTCGAGGAGTTCGAGGCGGCGCTGGTCGCCGCCGCGAGCCGACCCGACAGCGGGCCGCGGCTCGACGCGGTTTTCGCCGCCGCAGCGAGCCTGACGGGTCAGTTTGGCGCGATCTCGAACGGCATTCAGCAGCAGCGGATGGCGGCCGACGCCGCCATCGCCGGCGCGGTCGATGAGCTCAACAGTGCGCTCAAGCGCATCGTCGAGCTCAACTCCGACATCCGCGCCGAGCTCGCCAGCGGCCGCGACCCGTCGGCCTTCATGGACGAGCGGCAGCGGCTGATCGACACCGTCTCGGAGATCGTGCCGGTGCGCGAGCTCCCGCGCGAGAACGGCATGGTGGCACTCGTCACCACCGGCGGCGCGATGCTGCTCGACGGGCTCGCGGGCCAGATCGGCTTCACGCCGACGGCGACGATCACCCCCGACATGACGCTCGACTCGGGCGCCCTCTCCGGGCTCAGCTTCCGCGGCCAGCCGACCACCGCCTCGGCCACCGCAGGCTTCCTCGGCGGCGGCACCCTCGGCGCGCTCCTGACGATCCGCGACGAGCTTGCCCCGGCGGCGCAGGTCCGGCTCGACGCCGTCGCGCGCGACCTCGTCGAGCGCTTCGAGGACCCCGCAGCCGACCCGACCCGCGCCGCCGGCACGCCCGGGCTCTTCACCGATCGCGGCGCCGCCTTCTCTGCGGCCGACGAGGTCGGCCTCGCCGGCCGGCTCACGGTGAACGCCGCCGTCGATCCTTCAAGGGGCGGCGCGCTCTGGCGGCTTCGCGACGGTCTCGGCTCTGCCACCCCCGGCCCGGTCGGCCAGGCTGCCGGCCTCGACGCGCTCGCCGCGGCGCTCTCGGCCCAGCGCACGCCTGCCTCGGGTGGCTTCGTCGGCGGCGCCCGCAGCGCCTCGGGCCTCGCCGCCGAGTTCCTCTCGGGCGTCGGCGTGATCCGTCAGACCGCCGAATCTGGCCTCGCCTATGCCGGCGCCCGGGCCGATGCGCTGAAGACGGCCGAACTCGCGGGCGGCGTCGATTCCGACCAGGAGCTGCAGCAGCTTCTGCTCGTCGAGCAGGCCTATTCCGCCAATGCCCGGGTGGTCGCCGCCGCAGAGGCGATGCTCGACCGGCTGCTGGAGATCTGACCATGGCCTCGTTCCGCGCGCTCGGCGATCTCTCCACCAACTTCCTGCTCTCGCGGCAGACCTACACGCTCAAGGCCGAGGTACAGCGCCGCTCGACCGAACTCTCCAGCGGCCAGACGGCCGATCTCTCGCGCGCGCTGCGCGGTGACTACCGCGCGCTTGGCGCCGTGACCCGCGGCCTCGCCCTGGCCGAAACCGAGCGACTCACCATCGCCGAGGCGCGCGGCTTCGCCACCGCCGCCCAGGCCGCGCTCGGCGTCGTGCAGGACCAGACCGAGGCGCTGACCTCGGTGCTGCTCGCGGTGCCGCACGCCCCGACGCTGCCCACGCTTGCCCGCGCCGGCAGCACCGCGCGCCAGGGCTTCGAGGCGGTGGTCGGCGTGCTCAACCAGAGGACGGCCGACCGCGCGATCTTCGCCGGCGATGCCACCGACGCCGCCGCCCTCGCCCCGGTCGACGCGATGCTGGCCGAGCTCGAGGCGCTGGTCGCCTCCGAGACCAGCGCCGCCGGCGTCGTCGCCGCGGTCGACGCCTGGTTCGACACCCCCGGCGCCGGCTTCGAGCTGACCGGCTTCACCGGCTCCGGGAGCCCGCTCGCGCCGTTCCGCCTCGGCGCCGGCGAGACCGCGGATCTTGCCGTCACCGCCGCCGATCCGGGCCTGCGCGGGATGCTGAAGGGCTTCGCCCTGGGCGCGCTGCTCGACGGCCCGACGCTCGCCGGCGACGTGGCCGGGCGCGAGGGCCTGGCCCGCGCCGCCGCCGACCGCACCCTGGCCGCCACCGACCGGATCACCGGTCTCCGCGCCGGCTTCGGCGCCGCCGAAGCCGCGATCGAGGCCGCATCGGTGCGGCGCGAGGCCGAGACCGCTTCCCTGGAGCTCGCACGCTCCGAGCTGATCGGCGCCGACCCGTTCGAGGCCGCGACCCGGCTCGAGGTCGCTCAGACCCAGCTCGAAACCCTCTATGCGCTGACCGCCCGGGTCTCGCGCCTCAGCCTGGTGGATTTCCTCCGATGACGCGTCTCCTCGCCGCCCTCCTGCTGGCGTTCGCACTGGCCCTGCCCGCCGCCGCTCAGACGGTGCGGATCAAGGATCTCGTCGAATTCGACGGGGTGCGCGGCAACGATCTGGTCGGCTACGGCCTCGTGGTCGGGCTCAACGGCACCGGCGACGGCTTGCGCAACTCGCCCTTCACCGAGGAGATCATGGCCAACATCCTCGAGCGGCTCGGCGTCAACGTCTCGGGCGAGCAGTTCCGGCCGAAGAACGTCGCCGCCGTGCTGGTCACCGCCACGCTGCCGGCCTTCGCCCGGGCAGGGAGCCAGATCGACGTCACCGTCTCGGCGATCGGCGACGCCAAGAGCCTGCTCGGCGGCACGCTGGTGATGACGCCCCTGAATGCCGCCGACGGCCAGATCTACGCCGTCGCCCAGGGCACGGTGATCGCCGGCGGCGTCTCCGCCGAGGGCCAGGGCGCGAGCGTGGTCCAGGGCGTGCCGACGGCAGGCTCGATCCCGGCCGGGGCGCGGATCGAGCGCGAGATCGACTTCGCCTTCGGCGACCTGAGGCGCCTGCGGCTCGCGCTCCGCACGCCCGACTTCACCACCGCGGGACGGATCGAGATGGCGATTAACGCCGAGGTTGGCGCCCGGGTGGCCGAGATGCTCGATGCCGGCACCGTTGAGCTCGACGTCGCCGCGATGCGGATGCGCTCAGCGGCGCACGCGGTCGGCCTGATCGAGAACCTCCCCGTCGAGCCCGAGCGGCGGGCACGTGTGGTCGTCGACCAGCGCTCGGGTACCATCGTGATGGGCGAGGACGTGCGGATCTCCCGTGTCGCGGTGGCCCAGGGCAGCCTGACGCTGCGGATTGAGGAGGCACCGATCGCGGTGCAGCCGAACCCCTTCGCGCCGGGCGAGACGGTGGTGGTGCCACGCACCACGGCCGCGATCGAGGAGGACCCGGGCACCCGCCTCGCCGAGCTCTCCACGAGCACCTCGCTCTCGGAGGTGATCGCCGGCCTCAACGCGCTCGGCGTCAGCCCGCGCGACATGATCGACATCCTGAAGAGCATCAAGGCCGCCGGGGCGCTGCACGCCGAGTTCGAGGTACGCTGAGACGCCAGCCGCCTCGCCCCAGTGCCAGGCGCGCCACCCGGACAGGCCGACTGTTCGGTCAGCAGCACCCGGGTCCGGGATGTCCTGCCCCGGAACCTGCGCATCGGCCGCGAGGCTTGCCATGACCCCCGACGGGTCGCGCCGCGGGAGCCCTCGCGGCCGCGCCGGCCTTCCCGCCTGCCGGTGACCTGCGCCAAGGGAATTCCGCATCGATGGCCGACCGGGCCGCTGTCCGACGCGAAAACGCCGGTCGGTTCCGACGCCACGGGACGACGCCATCGGTTCCGCCGCCGAACTAGCCGCCGGTGCAGGGGATGCGGCGTCGCCTTGCTGCCTGGTCGACCGGGGGGCGGAGCGGGCGGCCTGGCTCCTCTTGATCGCAGCTCCGGCATCCCGCGTGATGGGGTGATGCGCAGCCGGGGACGACGGAGGATGCGCTGGAGCCGGCTCCCCGTCTGCGCGCCGGAGCACGCGGCATACGGTCAGAGGTAGCTTCTGACCAGCGCCCCAGCGAGCAGCGTCCATCCGTCGGCGACAACGAAGAAGGCGAGCTTGAACGGCATCGAGACGATCGCCGGCGGCACCATCATCATGCCCATCGACATCAGGATCGCGGCGACCACGAGGTCGATGATCAGGAAGGGCAGGAAGATCAGAAAGCCGATCTCGAAGGCGCGCTGGATTTCGCTGAGGAGAAACGAGGGCACCAGCACCGAGAGCGGCGCCCCGGGCGCCAGATCCGGAAGCGCCGCGCCCGGCGCGACGCGCAGCGCGGCGAGGTCGGTGAAGGTGTTGGCGTCGATCCGTGAGGCCATGAAGGCGCGGAACGGCTGGAGCGCGAGCGGCACCGCCTCCTCGGCCGTCAGCGCGCCCTCGGTGAGTGGCCTGAGCGCCGTCTCCCAGGCCTCGACGAAGACCGGCTCCATCACGAAGTAGGTGAGAAACAGCGCCAGGCTTACGATCAGCATGTTCGGCGGCGATTGCTGCAGCCCGATCGCCATCCTCAGGATCGACAGGACGGTGACCAGGAACGGAAAGCAGGTAAGCATGATCGCGAGCCCCGGCACGAGGCTCAGGAGCGTGATCAGGACGATCAGCTGGATAGAGCGCTCGGCGAGCGAGGCGCCCTCGCCGAAGCTGAGCGTGATCTCCTGCGCCGCCGCCGCCCCGGCGAAGGTCGCCAGGAGCACGAGCGCGAGGCCAAGGGCGGGGGCGGGGCCGCGCATCGCTCAGAGCGCATCCTTGATCGAGGCGAGCTCGGTGAGCCGGACCGCGAGCTGCCCGGCGCGGTCGCCGTCGAGCTCCTCGAGCTCGCCGCGGCCGATCAGCCGGTCGCCGACGTAGAGCTCGACGGGGTCGTCCACTCGACGGTCGAGCGGCAGCACGGAATCCGCGCCGAGGCGCAGGAGGTCGCGCACCAGCGGCCTGGCGCGGCCGACCGAGATGGTGATCTCGATCGGCACCTGGGCGAACGGGCTCGTGGGCTCGCCGGCGCCGCGGCGGGAGGAATCGGAGAGGTCATCCATGGCGGAGTTGCCTTTCATCGCTGGCATGGCTTGCGGAGAGGAAATCGGCCACGAGCGCGCGGATCGCGCCGAGCAGTGCCTCGAGATCGAGCGCGCGCTCCTCGGCGCCGAAGCGGAAGTGCACCTGGCCGTCGGCGAGCGAGGGCTCCTCGCGGAGCGTCACCGGCAGCGCCGGCTCGGCGCCGAGCGCGGCCTCGACCGCGGCGCGGTTCGCCGGCGCGACCTCGAGCTCCACCGGCGCCGAGGCAAGCCGCCCGGCCTCGGCCTGGATCTCGGCCACCACCGCCGCGCCGAGGGTGGCGCGGGCGATCTCGGGAAGCACCCGGTCGACCATGCCGCGGAGCAGCGGCTCGAGCCCGCCCAGAAGATGCGCGCGCGCCTCGAAATAGGTGAACGAGAGATCGCCGAGGTTGCGCGCCAGGTCGTCGCGGATCCGGCGCTGGTCGTCGGACTGGCTGGCCAGTGCGTCCTCCCAGCCCGCCGAATATCCCCTTTCGTAGGCCGCGAGCCGCACGTCCTCCACCGCCTCGGCGGTGACCGCATGGGCCGTGGAAACCTCGGCCGGCGCCGCGACCACGTCGAAGACCTCGAGCCTCAGTCGGGCGCTCATCAGACCTTCTCCCCGCGGTCGTCCATCCAGCTGCGCAGGATCTCGGCGGTCTCGTCCTGCCGCTCGGCGATGAGCCGCCGCAGCCGCGCCACCGGATCGTTCGGGTCGAAATTCGCCTCGCCCGCGCCGCGCGGCGCGGGCAGCGAGGGATTCACCTGCGGGAAGCCGCCGCCGAAATAGTCGCCGTCGTCGTCGATCTCGCCGGTGAAGACAGGCGCCCCGGCCGCGCCACCGCCCTCGACGCCAGGAAGCGCCCGGCCGATCTCCATCGCCGCGCCGCCGCCACCGCCGGGCCCGGCGAGCTCCCGCCGCGCCGGCCCCGCCAGCGCCGGAGCCTCGTGCGGCACCAGGATCGGGCGGACCACGAACAGCCCGAGAATCAGCGCCACCACGGCGAGCACGGCGAGCTGCGCCGCCGACATCAGGTCGATGCCTGCGAAGACCGCAGCGCCGGCCACGGTGCCGAGAAGTGCCGCCGCCTCGAACGGCATCGACTTGATCGTGATCACGTCGCCGCGGGGCTCGTCGAAGCCGACCGCAGAGGCCACAAGCTCGCGCAGCGCCGCAAGCTCCTCCTCCGGCCGCGCCTGCCAGCTTTTGGCGCCCGCGGCATCGGTCCCGCGCACGCCGTCGACCAAGACGGCGACGGTGATCCGCTTCACCGCGCCCGGGGCCCGCAGCACCTCGCGCTGGGTCTCCGAGACCTCGTAGTTCACCCGCTCCCGCGTCTCGCTGTTCCGGCTCGAGGAGCGCCCGTCGCCCGCATCGGCATCGCCGGCCGGCAGGTTGCTCGCCACCGTCACCGCGCCGGGCCGCGAATCGTTCGCCTGCCCGGTGCGCTCCTCGCTTTCAGTCGAGATCGCGACGCGGGTATCGGGATCGAAGGTCCGTTCGGTGATCTGCTCGCGCTCGGTCGCGGTATCGATCGAGAGCTCTACGATCGCGCGCCCGGCCCCGACCCGGGCCTCGAGCAGCCGCTCGACGTTGCGCTTCAGCGCCGCGGCGCGGTCAGGGTCGCCCGCCGGCACCGCCCCGTCCTCGTCGCCGCCGAGCACCAGCCCGCTTTCGGCGTCGATCACCGAGACCTGTTCGGGCCCGAGGCCGGTGACGGCCGAGGCCACCAGGTAGCGCACCGCGCGCGCCTGTTCGCGCGAGACGCCTTGCCCTGCCGGCACCAGCGCCACCGAGGCCGTCGGCCTCAAGTCGCGCCGGAAGCCCTGCGTCGCGGCCGAGGCGATGTGCACCCGGGCCGAACGGATCGCCGGGCTCGCCGCGATGGTGCGGGCAAGCTCGCCCTCCTTGGCGCGCCAATAGGCGGCGTCGAACATCTGCGCCGTGGTGCCGAAGCCGGAAAGCGAATCGAGGAGCTCGTAGCCGGCGCCGCCGTTCGCCGGCAGCCCTTCGGCGGCCAGCGTCATTCTGAGCTCGTCGCGCCGCGTGCCATCGACGTAGATCGCGCCGCCACGCACTTCGTAGGCGACGTCGCGGTTCTCCAGCGCGGCGACCACGTCGCCCGCTGCGGCCGCCTCGAGCCCGGAATAGAGCAGCGACATCGACAGCGAGGTGGCGGCCCGCGACAGCGTCAGCACGGCCGCGAACATCGCCGCCGTGGCCAGCGCCACGACGATCCGCTTCTGCACCGAGAGCGAGGTCCACACCGCCAGCAGCTGTTGCACCCCGAGCCTCCTTCCGCGCCACCTTCTGTGCACGTTCCGTTCCTGAATCTCCGATCGGGCTTAACAATCGGTTAGTGGCCGCCGGGCTATGAGTCGGTCGACACGCCTGCCGGAGAGGGTCATGGCCGAGGCCGAGACGAGCACCGAGGATGCGCCGCGGAAGCGCTCGAAGACGCCCCTGATGATCGGGCTCGCGCTCGCGCTGGCTCTGGGCGGCGGCGGCTTCTACGCCGCCTATTCCGGGCTGCTGCCGCTGGGCGGCGGGCACGCCGAAGCCGGGCACGAGCAGGTGGCGCCGTTGCCCGAGGTGGCCTTCGTGCCGATCCCGCCCCTGGTGATCTCGCTCGGCCCCGATTCGCGCGCGCGGCACCTGCGCTTCACCGCCGAGCTCGAGGTGCCGCTCAACTTCCAGACCGACGTCGCCAAGCTGATGCCCAGGGTGCTCGACGTGCTGAACGGCTACCTGCGCGCGGTCGATCCCCGGCAGTTCGACGAGGCCGCCGCGCTGATCCGGCTTCGCGCGCAGATGCTCCGGCGGGTGCAGATCGTGGTCGGCGAGGGTCGCGTGCGCGACCTGCTCGTCACCGAATTTGTGCTGAACTAGGAGGCCAGGATGGCTCTGATCGCCGATATCCTTCTGATCGCCGGGGCGCTCGCCGCCGGGCTTTACTGCCTGGTGCTGTCGCGGCGGCTGAGGAAGTTCAACGATCTCGAGAACGGCGTGGGGGGCGCCGTCGCCGTGCTCTCGGCGCAGGTCGATGACATGACCAAGGCCCTGGAACGGGCGCGTGCCGCGGCCGGCGCCTCGGCCGAATCGCTCGAGGCCACGACCGCGCGTGCCGAGGGCGTGCGCGAGCGGCTCGAGATCCTGCTCGCCGCGATGCACGACCTGCCCGAAGAGGGCGGAACCGAGACCGGACGCGCGCGCCGCGTGGTCTGGCGCCGGCCGAGTGGTGGCGCCCGGTCCGGGCCGGAGGCGGCGCCGACCTTCCGCCATGCGGGCGCGCGGGTGGAGGCCGCCGAATGAGGTTCCTGCGGCGCGGCAGAAAGGTCGCCGCCGAAACGCCGGCGGCGCCGCGCCGGCGGGCGCGCCGTGCCGGGCGGGTGCTCTGGGTGATCGCGGCGTTCCTCTTCGCCTCCGGCCTGGCCCGGCTCGGCGACGGCGCCGGGCTCGCCATAGCGCGCGAGATCGGCGCGCTCGCCACCGCCGCCACCGCGGCCGCGCCGAATCGGTCGGAGGCGACGCCCGGCGTCGAGGAGCTGCTCGCCGCCCTGCGCGTCCGCGAGGCGCGCCTCGCCGAGGCCGAAACCCGGCTCGCCGAGCGCGAGCAGGCGCTCGCGGTGGCCGAGGAGGAGGTTCGGGGCGGGCTCGCCGCGATGGCCGAGGCCGAGGGCAGCCTGCGCGACTTGCTGGCGCTGGCCGACACCGCGGCCGAGGAGGACGTCGCCCGGCTCACCGCGATGTACGAGGCAATGAAGCCCGCCGAGGCGGCGGCGCTCTTCGAGCAGATGGATCCGAACTTCGCCGCCGGCTTCCTCGGCCGGATGCGCGCCGACGCCGCCGCGGCGGTGCTTTCCGGCCTGCCGCCGGAGAAGGCCTACGCGCTGAGCGTCGTGCTCGCCGGCCGCAACGCCGGGCTGGCGCAGGAGTGAGGCCGGGCTGACGATTTCTTTACCGGGCCGGGCGAGGATGCCCCTCGCAATCCAGCCGGAGGAGTGGGCGGACGTGTTCGGAGCCATCGGTATCGTACTGGTCTTCGTGCTGGTGTTCGGCGGCTACATGCTGGCCGGCGGCAAGCTCGAGATCATCCTGCACTCGCTGCCCTACGAGATGACGATGATCCTCGGTGCCGCGGTCGGGGCTTTCCTGATCTCCAACGAGGTCTCGACGGTGAAGCACTCCGCCAAGGCGATCGGCGGCGTGTTCCGAGGCCCGAAGTGGAAGCCGGCCGACTACCGCGACCTCCTCTGCCTGCTGTTCGAGCTGCTGCGGCTCGCGCGCACCAATCCGCTCGGCCTCGAGGAGCAGATCGAATCACCGGAGACCTCGGCGCTGTTCGGCCGCTATCCGAAGATCCAGGCCGATTACGAGGCGGTGGAGCTGATCTGCGACACGCTGCGCGCCGCGGCGATGAACTACGACGATCCGCACCAGGTGGAGGAGGTGCTCGAGAAGCGGATGGAGGCGCATTACCACCACGCGATGCACCCCAGCCACGCGCTGCAGACCATGGCCGACGGCCTGCCCGCGCTCGGCATCGTCGCCGCCGTGCTCGGCGTGATCAAGACCATGGGCTCGATCGACCAGCCGCCTGAGATCCTCGGCAAGCTGATCGGCGGCGCGCTGGTCGGAACCTTCCTCGGCGTGTTCCTGGCCTATGGCATCGTCGGCCCCTTCGCCACGAAGATGGGCGCCGTGGTCAACGAGGACCGGCACTTCTACCAGCTCATCCGGGAAGTGCTGGTGGCCAACCTCTACACCCATGCGCCCAACATCTGCATCGAGGTCGGGCGCCAGAACACGCCCGGTCACTACCGGCCGAGCTTCGGCGACCTCGAGGAGGCGCTGAAGGGGCTGAAGCAGGAGGCGGCATGAGCGGCCCGCTGCGCCTCGCGCTGGCGCTCGCGCTCGCCCTCGGCGTGCCGGTGGCGGCCGCGGCCGAGACGGCGCGGGTCCGCTCCGGCGACCACCCTGACCGCACCCGGCTCGTCGTCGAGCTCGCCGAGCCCGCCGCCTGGCGGCTCGGCCGTGTCGAGGGCGGCTACGCGCTGGAGGTGGCGCGGCCGGAGCTCGGGTTCGACCTCTCGCAGGTCTACCGGCTGATCTCGCGCGCCCGGATCGCGGCGTTGCGCCAGGAGCCCGGCCAGCCCCGGCTGACGCTGGAGCTCGCCTGCGACTGCCACGCCACGGCGATGGACTTCAACCAAAGCTGGATCGTCGTCGACGTGCTGGACGGCCCGGCCCCCGCCGGGTCTCGCTTCGAGGCGGCCCTCGCCCCGCCGCATGACGACGCGCCGCCGACGCAGACCGCAACGGCAGCAGAACCGGCGCCCGAGCCACCGCCGCTGGCGGCGGCGAGCACCATGCCACGCCTCCTCTCCGGTGTCGGCAGCCCCGGGCCGGGCGTCTTCATCCCGGCACGTCCCGCGGCCGCCGCGGACGTCGCTGGCGCGTCCGCCGTCAGCGCCGGCAAGGAGCCTGCACCCGCAGCGGCGCCCGAGGCCGCAGCCGACACCGGGGGCGATACGGCGGCGCCGGCAGAGTCGCCCGGCTTCGCCAGTCGAGTTCACCCCTGGCAACGTCGCCTTCACCCTCTTGCGCAAGGGCCCTGGGCCGCGGAGCGGACGGCCGCCGCGCCATTGGCGGAGCCGGCGGTGCCGGCATCGGATCCGGCGGCCGAGCGGATCACCGCGCAGGAAGCCGTGCTGCTGGAGGAACTCGCCCGAGCCGCCGCGCAGGGCCTGCTCGAGGCCGACCTGCCGGCGCTCGACCGGCTGCGGCGGAGCCAGTCGGAGCGTTCGGCGGCCGCAACGGAAGACACCGCGCCCCTGCCCGCGCCCGAGCCCCCGGCGCCAGAGGCGCATGTGCGGCTCGAGGCGGAGACCAGCATCGACCGCGATTCCGGCGCCGCGCCCTCGCGCCGTTCGGTCACCGACGACGGCCTCGCCTGCCTTCCCGACGCGAGCGTCGATCTCGCCGCCTGGGGCGATCCCCGCGACCCGGCCGAAGGCATCACCGCGCGGCGCAAGGACCTGGTGGGCGAGTTCGACCGGCCGGATCCCGAGGCCGTCCTCGCGCTCGCGCGCTACTATCTCTATCTCGGCTTCGGTGCCGAGGCGAAGGCCACCCTCGCCGCCTTCGAGTCGCAACGGCCCGAGGCCGAACTGGTCTCCCTTATCGCGGAAATCCTCGACGGCGGCGGCGCGGGTCTTCCCGGGCTGCTTTCCGGTCAGGCCAGCTGCGCCGGCCCGGTCGCGCTCTGGTCGGTGCTTGCCGAAGGCGGGCCGCATCCGGGCCTGTGGACGAACCCGCGGGCGATCCTGGCCGCCTTCTCCGCGCTGCCGCTGCACCTGCGCCGCCACCTCGGCCCCGGCCTCGCCACGCGCTTCCTCGACCAAGGCGACCGCGAGACGGCGATCCGGCTCCGCAATGCCGTCACCCGCGCCCCGGGCGAGCACGGCGACGCGCTGGTGCTGCTCGACGCGCGGCTCGCCCTCGCCGAGGGCGACCCCGGCGCTCCGGCGGCCCTCGAGGCGCTGGTCACCGCCGACGACGGCATCGCCGCCGAGGCCTACAGGACGTATCTCGAGACCGAGCTCGACGCCGGCCGCGTTCCGCCGAAGGGCGCGGAAACCGCCGCGGCGATCGCCTTCGAGATCGCCGACACCGAGACCGGGGCCGATCTCGCCCTTCTCGCACTGCGCGGGCTTCTCGCGGCGGGCGATTTCGAGGCTGCACGCACAGCGATCCTCCGGCTGGAACACGACGGCGCGCCCGCCGGCCCGGAGCTCTGGGCGGACTTCGCCGCCGGTCTCGCCGCCGGCGCGCAGGACGGCGAGTTCCTGCGCCAGGCCTTCGCCACCCGCGACCGGCTGGCCGGCGCCGGATTGCCGGTTGGAGTCTCCGCGGCGCTGGCGCGGCGACTCACCGGCCTGGGCTTTCCCGAGGAGGCGCTGCGCTACCTGCCGGCCGCGGGGCAGGACGAGGCGGCGATCATCGCCCGCGCCGAGGCGCTCATCGGCAGCGGCGCGCCGGCCGAGGCCTTCGGTGCCCTGGTGCCGCTCGACGGGCCCGAGGCCGAGCGCCTGCGGGCGCGGGCGCTCCTTGCGCTCGGCGACCCCCGCGGCGCGGCCCAACGTTTCGCCGCGGCGGCCGATCCCGACGCCGCCGAGCGCGCGGCCTGGATCGCCGGCGCCTGGGATCTTCTGGCCGCCAGCGACGATCCGGCGTTGCGCCGCCTCGCCGAAGCGCGGCACGCCGAAGCCGTGACCAGGAGCGCGGGACCGCCGGCGCCGGAGCCGGGCGGGCCCGGTGCCGCGGCGGCGGAAGCGGCAACGGGCGACGATGCCCAAGCGGTGCCACCCGGCCGCGTCGCGGCGGCCCGCGCTGCACTCGCCTCGGCTGCCGCCGCGCGGGAGACGGTGGACAGCGTCCTCGCCCGAACGCCATTCCTCGCCGATCCGTCCTGAGTGGGACGGGCCCCGCCGCGACCGCAATCGCAGCCCGCCGGCACTTACCGAATCGAAAGACCTGCCGCCTAGGGTCGGCGGCGAAGCTCCTGCAAGAACTGTGGGGAGAGCGAGATGAGCGACAAGGCCGCGCGTCGGCAAGATGCAGCCGCCCACGCGGTCACGGCACCGCGGGGCGCGTTTCGCGGCTCCGGTCAGTCCATGGCGGCCGGGCGCGCGCCTGGCACCGCGCCTGGCTCCGATCGGACACTTGCAGCACGGATCGCATTCCCGGCGGGCTCGCGGGCCGGCCCTCTCGCGGCGCCTTCAACCGACCCGCTGGCCCGGCTCTGCGTGGTCGCCTCAACGACCCGGGAGACGGCCGGCCGAGGGCCGTCACGCAACACCGATGGGCGTCGAGCTCAGTTCCCAGCAGCACCGATTGCCGGCGGCCCAGGGCACCCTCCGAGCATTCGTCCGCGCCGAATGCGCAGGCGCAGTGCACCCGCTTCCGGGCGCGCAACGCCATCCACGCGGCGGCCTAAGCGCGCCGCGGTCCTCATCGCCGCAGTGCTCTCGGCGCTGCTTGCCACGCTAGCCTGGACCGGTCCGGCCGGGGCTGAGCTCGCCGCGGCCGATCCGCCGGCCGCCGCCGACCCCGCGCTCCTCTGCGAGGCCGCGGCAGCGCAGGCGGCGCGCGAGAGCGGTGTGCCGCTCTCGGTGCTTCGCGCGATCTCGCTGACCGAGACCGGGCGGCGGCGCGGCGGCGGCTTCAAGCCCTGGCCCTGGACGGTCAACATGGAAGGCGCCGGGGTCTGGTTCGACAGCGAGAACGAGGCGCGCGCCTATGCCTTCCGCCACCACCAGCGCGGCGCGCGCAGCTACGACGTGGGTTGCTTCCAGATCAACTACCGCTGGCACGGCCAGCACTTCGCCTCGATCGAGGAAATGTTCGACCCGCTGGTCAACGCCCGCTACGCCGCGCGCTTCCTCTCCGAACTCCACGGCGAGACCGGCGACTGGAGCCGCGCCGCAGGCGCCTACCACTCCCGCACCCGGGAATACGCCGACCGCTACCGCGCCCGCTTCGACCGCTTCCGCGCCCGACTCGACGGCGCGCCGCCGCCGGAGGAGCTGCCGCGGCTCGCCGCCGCCGAGGTGCCTGGCGCGGCGCCCGGGCCCGAGCGGGCGCCGGTCCGGGTCAACAACTTCGCGCTCCTGCAGGCCGCCGTCGCGCCCATGGGCCTCGGCTCGCTGGTGCCGCTCGCGCCGGCGGCCGGCGGCAGGCTGATCGACCCCGCGGGCGGACGCCCGGTGGCGGAGGACGCCGATGCCGGCTGACCTCAGGCCCGCGCGGCTCTTCCAGCCCACCGTGCTCCTGGCGCTGGCGCTGATGGCGGTGATCGTGATGATGATCCTGCCTGTGCCGGCCTGGGTGCTCGACGTCGGCCTCGCCGCCTCCTTCGCGCTGGCGATCCTGATCTTCACCGTCACGCTTTTCATCGAGCGGCCGCTCGACTTCTCGGCCTTCCCGACCGTGCTCCTCGCCTCGCTGATGCTGAGGCTTTCGCTCAACGTCTCCTCGACCAAGCTGATCATCGGCCAGGGCCACACCGGCACCGACGCCGCCGGCGACGTGATCGAGGGGGTGGCGATGTTCATCATGGGCGGCAGCGCGTTTCTCGGCCTCGTCGTCTTTTGCGTGCTCCTGATCGTGAACTTCGTGGTGATCACCAAGGGCGCCGGGCGGATGGCCGAGGTCGGCGCACGCTTCGCGCTCGACGGCATGCCCGGCAAGCAGCTCGCCATCGACAGCGACATGTCGGCCGGCGCCATCGACCACAGGGAGGCAAAGGCGCGGCGCGAGCGCGAGCAGCAGGAGACCACCTTCTTCGGCTCGCTCGACGGCGCGTCGAAGTTCGTCAAGGGCGACGCGGTGGCGGGCCTGCTGATCACGCTCCTCAACCTGGTGATGGGGCTGGTGATGGGCAGCGTCATCCACGGCATGCCGGTGGCCGCCGCCTTCGAGACCTACGCGATCCTCACCGTGGGCGACGGGCTGGTCAGCCAGATCCCGGCGGTGATCATCTCGATCGCCTCGGCGCTCTTGCTGGCCCGCGGCGGCGCCACCGGCGCCACCGACACCGCGATCGCCACCCAGCTCGGCCGCTACCCGGCGGCGCTCGCCACCGTGGCGGTGCTGATGGCGCTCTTCGCCTTCGTGCCCGGTCTGCCCTTCTTGCCCTTCCTCGCCGGTGCCCTCGCCGTCGGCTGGTTTGCCTGGCACACCCACCGGGCGAAGGCCGCCCGCGCCGGCGCCGCCGCCCGCGACAAGGAGGCCGCCGCGGCGCCGCCGGCGGAGAGGCCGCTCGGCGACACCCTCGATCTCGACGACATCCACGTCGAGTTCGCGCCCGACCTCGTGTCGATGGTGCTCGATCCGGCGACCGGGCTCGAGGCGCGGATCGCCAACATGCGGCGCCACGTGGCCCAGGCCTTCGGCGTGATCCTCCCCGAGCTCAGGCTCACCGACAACGCCAACCTGCCGCCCGGCACCTATTCGGTGCGGATCCAGGGCGTCGAGCAGGCGCGGAACCGGGTCCGCGCCGAGGCGATCCTGGCGCTGACCGCCGGCGCCGAGGCCGAACTGCCGCCGGGCGAGGACGTGAAGGAGCCGGTCTACGGCGCCCCCGCCCGCTGGATTCCGCCAGAGGCGCGGGAGGAGGCGGCGCTGCTCGGCCTCACCGCGGTGACGCCGACCGAGGTGCTGGCGACCCACCTCCTCGAGGTGATCAAGCGCAACCTGCCGCGGCTCCTGACGCTGAAGGCGCTGCGGCGCCTGCTCGACGAGCTCTCGCGGCTCTCCGACCCGGCCCGCGCCGAGGCCAACCGGCGGATGCTCGACGAGCTCATCCCAGACAAGGTGCCGGTCGACACGCTGCTTGCCGTCCTGCGCCTCCTGCTCGACGAACGGGTCTCGATCCGCAACCTCGCGCTGATCCTCGAGGCGATCGCCGAGGTGCGCCACGCCGGCGCTCCGCCGGAGGCAATCTGCGAGCACGTTCGCCACCGGCTCGGGTTCCAGCTGGTGGCCGAGCTCCGGCGGCCCGACGGCACGATCCCGCTGGTGCAGCTCGCGCCGGAATGGGAGGCGACCTTCGCGCAGTTCGAGGTCGAGGGCGAGCGCGGTCAGGCCGACGTGGCGCTGCCGCCGGAGGACTTCAACCGGCTCGCCCGGTCGGTGGCCGAGAAGCTTGCCCAGGCCGGCGACAGCGGCGCCAATCCGGCGCTGGTGACCTCGACCCGTCGCCGGCGCTTCCTGCGCACCGTCCTGAAGGCCAAGGGCATCCCGGCGCCGGTGCTGTCGTTCGAGGAGATCGGGCTCGAGGCGCGCCCCGCTCTTGTCGGCCTGGTGCAGGCATGATCGAGGACCTCGCCCGGCTGGCCGATCTCGGCCGCGACGGGCTCGCCGACGGCTTCGTGGTGCTGCTTCGCGTCGGCGCGGCGATGGCGGTGCTGCCGGCCTTCGGCGAGCAGTCGGTGCCGCGCCGGGTGCGGCTCGGCCTGGCGCTCGCCTTCACCCTCATCGTCGCTCCCGCGGTTTTGCCCCTTCTGCCGGCGGCCGGCGCCGAGCCTGCCGCGCTGGCGCGGCTCTGGGGCGCCGAGGTGGCGGTCGGGCTGGTCCTCGGGCTGGGGCTCCGGCTCTTCGTGCTCGCGCTGCAGACGGCCGGCGCCATGGCCGCCCAGGCCACCTCGCTCGCCCAGATCTTCGGCGGCAGCGCCGGGGTCGACCCGCAGCCGGCGACTGCCCACCTGCTGACCATCGCCGGGCTGGCGCTCGCGGTGCTCACCGGTCTCCACATCCGCGTCGCCGAGGCGCTGGTCGCCTCCTACGGCGCCTTCCCGCCGGGCGTCTTCCCGCATCCCGGCCTGGTCGCCGAGTGGGGCACCTTCCGCGTCGCCGAGGCCTTCGCCATGGGCTTCACGCTCGCCGCGCCCTTCGTGGTGGCCTCGCTCGTCTACAACGTGGCGCTCGGCGTCATCAACCGGGCGATGCCGCAGCTCATGGTCGCCTTCGTCGGCGCCCCGGCGCTCACCTTCGGCGGGCTGGCGCTGATGTTCCTCGCGCTCCCGGCGCTGCTCCAGGTCTGGCTCGGCGCGCTCAACCTCTACCTCGGCGATCCGCTCGCGGGCGCACCGTGAGCGCCGAAGCCGAGGAAAGCGGCGAGAAGCCGCACGAGGCCACCCCGCGCAAGCTCGAGGAGGCGCGCAGGAAAGGCCAGATCCCGCGCTCGCAGGACCTGAACACCTCGGCCGCCTATCTCGGGCTTCTCCTCGCGCTCGTCGCGCTCGGCGGCTGGAGCGTCGAGCGCCTCGGCACCGGGCTGATGGTGCTCATCGACCAGCCCGACCGCCTGGCGCCGCTCGTCTTCGGCGCCGCCGCCGCGCCCATGGGCGGCCTTCTCGCCACCCTCGCCCTCGGCCTCGCGCCCTGGCTCGCGCTGCCGGCGGCGCTGGCGCTGCTCTCGGTGATCGCGCAGAGGAGCCTCGTCTTCACCGGCATGAACCTCGAGCCGCGGCTGTCGCGGATCTCGCCCCTCGCCACCGCGAAGCAGAAGTTCGGCCGCAAGGGGCTCTTCGAGTTCGCCAAGAGCACGGTCAAGCTCGTCGTCGTCTCCACCGTGCTGGCCGTCTTCCTCGCCCGCGAGGCCGAGGCGATCCTCGGCCTCCTGCACCTCTCTCCCGGGATGATCGCCGCCGAGCTCGCCCGGCTTCTCGCCGGCTTTCTCGCCGTGATTCTGGTCGTGAGCGCCGCGATTGCCGGGCTCGACTACCTGTTCCAGGTCTCCGAGCATCTGCGCCGCAACCGGATGTCGCTGAAGGAGCTTCGCGACGAGAGCAAGGAGAGCGAGGGCGACCCGCACCTGAAGCACGAGCGCCGGCGGCGCGGCATCGACATCGCCACCAACCGGATGCTGGCCGAGGTGCCGAAGGCCGACGTGGTGATCGTCAACCCGATGCACTACGCGGTGGCGCTGAAGTGGAGCCGGAAGAGGGGCGCGGCGCCGGTCTGCCTGGCCAAGGGCGTGGACGAGATCGCCGCGCGGATCCGCGAGGCGGCGGCCGAGGCCGGGGTGCCGCTCCACCGCGATCCGCCGACGGCGCGGGCGCTCTTCGGCACGGTGGACCTCGGCCAGGAGATCCGACCCGAGCATTACAAGGCGGTGGCCGCGGCGATCCGCTTCGCCGAAGCGATGCGGGCGCGCGCGAAGGGGCGCCGGGGCCGGAGATGAGCGACCGACGACTTGCCGCGCTCACGCGCATCGCCCGGGCGCTGCTCGAGGCCGAGCTCGCCGAGCTCAGGGCCCGAGGCGCCGCGGCGGAGGCGAGCCGCGGCCGGATCGCCGCGCTCGACGCGGGAGTGGCGCGCCAGCACGCGGTGATCGCCGCCGAACTCGAGGCGCCGGTGGCCGGCCCGGTGCTCGACCGCTGGGGCGGCTGGGCCGACCGCCGCCGCGCCGAGCTCAACGCCGGCCTCGCCCGCGAGCTCGCCGCGCTCGAGGCCCAGCGCCAGGCCGCCGCCACCGCCTTTGGCCGGGCCGAGGCGCTGCGGCTGATCGCCGGCAAGGCCGACGCCGAGGCACGGCAGATGGCCCGCCGGTCGTGGCGAACCCGCGACTGAGCGCCGCCGCCGGCGCCGCCGGCTGGGCCACACGGGCGCGCTGGCCGAGGCCGGGGTCGGACACGGGCGGCCGGGGCCGTCGCGGCCGGCCGCAGCGCCTCAGCTATCCTGGCGCATCATGTCGGTGAGCAGGATGTCGGTGACGGTTTCGCCGAGCACGCTCCGCGCCGCCTCGAAGAGCGCCATCCTGAGCGTGCGCAGGTTGTCGGCGGCGGTGAAGTTGCCGTCGAAGCCGCCCGCGTTGGCGTGATCGAACAGGACCTGGAGGAAGCCGTCGCGCAGCTTCGGCTCGCGCGCGAAGACGCTCTCGCGGCCGCCCGCGCCAACCTCAAGGCTCACCGACATCACCACCAGCGCGCTGACCCTGCCATCGGTCACGACCGGCACCACGAACTGGTTGTTGAGCTTCACGTAGTGCTGCTCGGCCGCGGCCTCCGATGTGCCGCCGTGCCCCTCCGTCGCGGCCGCCTCGCCATGGTCGCCGGCGGGCGCCGCGGCGGGCTCGGCGGCATCGCCCCCGGCCCCGTCATGCGCCTCGCCACCGGCCGCGGCCTCCGCCGTCCCGGGTTCCGGCGCGGGCTTCAGCGCCAGGCCCGCGCCGATGCCGCCGGCGAGGCCGAAAAGCGCGAGGAGGAGGGGTAGCAGCCTGCGCATCGCCCGCGCCTCAGAACGGCAGCAGGATGTCGGCCACCTGCTGGCCGTAGCGCGGCTGCTGCACGTCGGTGATCTGGCCGCGTCCGCCATAGGCGATCCGCGCCGCGGCGATCTTGTCGTAGGTGATCTCGTTCTGGCGCGAGATGTCCTGGGGCCGCGCGTAGCCGGTCACGATCAGCTCGCGCATCTCGAAGTTCACCCGCACCTCCTGGCTGCCCTCGATCCGGAGCACGCCGTTCGGCAGCACCTCGACGACCGTGGCGGCGATCCTCAGCGTCAGCTTCTCGCGCCGGCGCACCGCGCCCTGGCCGGCATAGCTGCCCGAGGAGTTGAACTCCACCGCCGGGTCGAGCGACGCGCCCTCGGGCATCCGTTCGTTGATCCGCTCGGGGATGCCGAGGAGCGAGGGGATCCCCATCTGCTCGGAGCCGCTGCGCGAGCGGTCGGACTGGTTCGAGATCTCGGCGCGCTCGTCGATCTCGATCACCACGGTGAGGATGTCGCCGCGGTTTGCCGCGCGCCGGTCGCCGAGGAGCGACTCGCGGCCGGCATTCCAGAGCGAGGCGTCGTCCTGGCTGCGATGCGACTCGGCCGAGGCCGGCAGCCCGGCCGAGGTCATCGCGAAATACTCGTTGCTGCGCTCGGTCGGGGTGAAGGACGGCGCCCGGCCGACCTCCTTGAAGCGGCTGCAGGAAGTGAGCGAAAGCGCCGCAAGGGCGGCGAGGGCGAGGGTGGGCAGAAGGCGCATGTGGTCTCCTCAGGAACCGGGAACGAAGCCGACGAGCACCCGTCCGTCGGGGGCGACGGTGCCTGTGACGGCGGTGCGGGAGGCGAGATTCATCACCCGGAGCGCGTCGCCCGGGCCGCCGCGACCGAGGGCGCGGCCCTCCGCGGTGATCGTGAGCGCGCCGCTGCGGTAGACGAGCACGACGAGCGCGTTGCGCTCGACGATGGCGGCCGGGCCGATATCGCCGGGGCGGATCGGCCGGCCCTGGTAGAGGATGGTGCGGGCCTCGAGGCCCAGGGCCTCCTCCGGCGTACTCAGCGTGCCGGGCACCGCCTCGGCGATCACCGCGAGGTCGGCCGGCGTCAGGATCGCCTGCGCCCGAACCGTGCGTGCGGCGACGAGCGTCTCCGCCCCGGCCGGCGGGACGGTGAGCGCGAGAAGGAGTGCGAGCGCCCGCATCATCGGATCTGCGTGGTGGCGCCGAGCATCTGGTCGGCGGCGGTGATCACCTTTGCGTTGAGCTCGTAGCCCCGCTGCGCCTCGATCAGGTCGGTCAGTTCCTTGACCGCGTCGACCGCGCTGTCCTCCAGGTAGCCCTGGCGCACGGTGCCGAGCCCGTCGACCCCGGGCACCGAGACCAGGGGTGGCCCGGAGGCCGCGGTCTCGAGAAAGAGGTTCGAGCCGGTCGCCTCGAGCCCCTTGACGTTGGAGAACGTGGCCAGCGTGAACTGGCCCAGAAGCTCGGGCTCCACCCGGTCGTTGAAATAGGCATAGACCTCGCCGTCGGCGCTGACCGAAAGCGAGCGGGCGTCGCTCGGGATCGTGATCTCGGGCACCACCGGGTAGCCGTCGGAGGTCACGATCAGCCCGTCGGCCGAGCGCTTCAGGCCGCCGTCGCGGGTATAGGCGGAGAGGCCCGAGGGCAGCTGCGCCTCGAGATAGCCGTTGCCGTCGATGGCGAGGTCGAGATCGCCGCCGGTCGCGGCGAGCGAACCCTGCGCCACCAAGATGGTGACCGAGGCGGGCCTGACGCCGAGACCGAGCTGCACCCCGGTCGGCACCACGGTGCCGTCGGCGGCGTTAATGGTGCCGGCACGGGTCGCCTGCTGGTAGTGCAGGTCGGCGAACTCGGCGCGGCGCGCGTTGTAGCCCGTCGTCGACATGTTGGCGAGGTTGTTCGAGATCACCTCGACGCGCATCGCCTGCGCGCTCATGCCGGTGGCGGCGATCGAAAGGGCTCGCATGGATGGTCTCCCCTAGCGTCCGAAGGTCCTGAGGACGCCGCGGATGCGCTCGTCCTCTTTGTCGAGGAAGCTCTGGCCGAGTTCGTAGGCGCGCTGCACCTCGATCATCCGGGTGATCTCGACCACCGGATTGACGTTCGAGCCTTCGAGGAAGCCCTGCACCACCCGGGGCTCCGGCAACGGCTCCCAGCCGCTCGGGGTGGAGAAGCGGGTGCCGCCCTGGCGCACCAGGTCGAGCGGCTCGATGGGGCGGAACACGCCGACCTGCCCGACCGGCTGGCCATCGGCCGAAAGCGTGCCGTCGGGCGCCATCGCGACCGCGCGCGCATCAGCCGGCACGAAGATCGGCGCGCCGCCGGAATCGAGAAGCTGCGCGCCGTCGGCCGCCAGGAGCTCGCCCTCGGCCCCCGGCGTGAAGGCGCCGGCGCGAGTCAGCTGCTCGCCCTCGGGCGTCATCAAGAGGAAGAAGCCCTCACCCTCGATGGCGAAATCGAAGGTGCCGCCGGTCATCTCGAGCGGCCCCTGCCGCTCGTCGGTCATCCAGGCGTCGCCCGAGGCCATCGACAGGGACGGGCCGCCATCGTCGAGCGCGGCCACATATTCGTCGAAGATCAGCCCCTCGCGGCGGTAACCCGTGGTCGCGGAATTGGCGATGTTGTTCGCCACCACCTGCATCTCGCGCAGGAGCCCGGCCTGGCGGGTGAGCGTTGTGTAGCCTGCGTTGTCCATCTCTCAGACTCCGGCGATCAGGGGGATGATCCGGTCCGACCAGAACGCGGTCAGCGTCTCGGTCATGAAGCCCATCGACACCCAGAACACGGCCAGCATCGCGACGAGCTTCGGCACGAAGGTCAGCGTCATCTCCTGGATCGAGGTCAGCGCCTGAAATAGGCCGACGACGACGCCGGCCACCAGCGCCACGCCGAGGAGCGGCGTGGAGATTATCACCGCGATCCAGAGCCCCTCGCGGAGCGTGTCGTCGAAGACGATCGCGTCCATCAGACCGGCATCCTGAGGATTTCCTGGTAGGCCTCGACGACCTTGTCGCGCACCGTCACCGCGGTCTCGACGGCGAGCTCGGTGGCGGCGAGCGCCTGCACCAGCGCGTAGGGGTCGGCGTCGCCGGTCATCGTCGACTTCGCCGCCTCCTCGCCCTGGCGGACGGTGTCGGCGAAGTCGCGGGCGACGCGTGCGAAGGCTTCGCCCGCGCCCTGGGCCTGGTCCCGCGCGCCCGGCTGGGTGGCCGGGCGCGCGGCCTGGTAGAGCTGTGCGACGTGGGAGGATCTGAAGTCCATTCTGGGCCTCTCCTATCGGCGGATCAGTTCGATCAGCGCGGAGTGCATCTGCCGCGCCTGGTCGAACATCCTGAGGTTCGCCTCGTAGCTGCGCTGCGCTTCGCGCGCGTCAGCGATCTCGACCACCAGATCGACATTCGAGCCGTCGTAGTGGCCGGTTGCGTCCGCCAGCGGGTGGCTGGGGTCGTAGATCCGCGTGAGCTCGGTCCGGTCAAGCGTGACCGGTCCGGTCTCCACCTCTCCGGTGGCGCGGCCGCCCTCGACCACCTCGCCGAAGCTCACCAGCTTGCGGTGGTAGCCGGGCGTGTCGGCGTTGGCGATGTTCTCCGACACGTGCCGCAGCCGTGCCGCCTGCGCCTGCATGCCGCTGGCCGAAAGCGCGAGGGTCCTGGCGAAATCGCTCATTTCTCAGGCCTCCTCATCTTTGGCGGCCGAGGCTGCTGCGCAGGACGCCGAGCGCGTTCTGGTAGATCGACAGCGCCATCTCGTGGTCCTGGCGCACCTCGGCGGCCTTCATCATCTCGGCCTCGATCGAGACGCCGTTGCCGTTGGGCGCGGTGGCGCCGGGAACCGGACGGGCGAGCGCGGCGCGCTCCGCCGTGCCCGAGTCGCCCGGGCCGACGTGGCCTGCCCGCGTCTGACGCAGGACAAATCCGCCGCCGGCCTCGCGATAGGCCTCTGCAAAGGGCGCGAGGTCGCTCGGGCGGTAGCCCGGCGTGTCGGCATTGGCGATGTTCTGGGCGATGGACGACTGGCGGGCGCCGGCATGAGCCGCCATGGCCTGGGCCTGCCTGAGGATCTCGAGGTTATCGAACATCGGGTTTCTCCCGGGGGGTCGTCTTCAACCAAGCCTTAAGTCCGATTCCTTTAGAAACGGTTGCAGGCGGCGAGGCCCGACCGGAGGAGGAGCCAGAATGGCAGCATCGATGTTTCAGGAGCTCTTGGCCGAGATCGCCGGCCTGTCCTCCGTCCGCCCGGTCGGCCGCGTGGCCGAGATCGCGGCGAACAAGATCTACCTGCGCGGCCTCGGCCACCGCGCCGCGCTGGGCGATCTCGCGCGGGTGGCGCTGAAATCGGGAGCCAGCCTCGGCGGCGAGGTCATCGCGCTCGAGCCCGAGCTCGTCACCATGCTGCCCGAAGGCCCCGCCGAGGGCGTCCAGATCGGCGACGCCGCCGAGCTCCTCGGCCCTGCGACGCTCGCGCCGCACGACGGCTGGGTCGGCCGCATCGTCGATCCCTACGGCCGCCCGCTCGACGGCCGGCCGCTGTTTCGCGGACCGCACGCGCGTCCCCTCCGCGCCCCGCCGCCGGCCCCGGCCGAACGCCGCGCGATGGGCGCGCGGCTCGCCACCGGCGTCGCCGTCTTCGACACCGCGCTGCCAATCGTCCGCGGCCAGCGGATCGGGCTCTTTTCCGGCTCGGGCGTCGGCAAGTCCTCGCTCCTGGGCAAGCTCGCGCGCGGGCTCGAGGCCGACGTCGTGGTGATCGGCCTCGTCGGCGAGCGCGGCCGCGAACTCCGCGAATTCGTCGAGCACGTGCTCGGGCCCGAGGGCATGGCGCGCTCGGTCGTCGTCGCCGCCACCTCCGACCGCTCGCCCTTGGAGCGCCGCCGCGCCGCACTGTCGGCGATGACCGTGGCCGAGCATTTCCGCGACGGCGGCGCGCATGTCCTCTTCCTCACCGATTCGGTCACCCGCTTCGCCGAGGCGCATCGCGAGATCGCGCTGGCCTCGGGCGAGACCGGCGCCCTGGGCGGCTACCCGCCCTCGCTCGCGCACATGATCATGTCGCTCGCCGAGCGCGCCGGCCCCGGCGCCGGCACCCAGGGCGACATCACCGCGGTGTTCTCGGTCTTGGTCGCCGGCTCCGACATGGAAGAGCCGGTGGCCGACATCCTGCGCGGCGTGCTCGACGGCCACGTGGTGCTCGACCGCGCCATCGCCGAGCGCGGCCGGTTCCCGGCGATCGACCTCCTGCGCTCGGTCTCGCGCTCGCTTCCCGGCGCCGCCTCGGCCGAGGAGAACGACCTCATCGCCGCCGCGCGACGGCTTCTCGGCGCCTACGACCGCTCGGAGACGATGATCCAGGCCGGCCTCTACGCCAAGGGCTCCGACCCGGTGCTCGACGAGGCGATCCGGGTCTGGC
>JBFKAV010000015.1:0-36590 GCA_041621405.1 Paracoccaceae bacterium | reverse complement strand
GCAGCGCGTGGCGATCGCCCGCTCGCTCTGCATGAAGCCGCGGATCATGCTCTTCGACGAGCCCACCTCGGCGCTCGACCCCGAGATGATCAAAGAGGTGCTCGACACCATGATCGAGCTCGCCGAGGAGGGGATGACGATGCTGGTCGTCACCCACGAGATGGGCTTCGCGCGCCAGGTCGCGAACCGGGTGATCTTCATGGACGAGGGCCAGATCGTCGAACAGAACGAGCCCAAGGAGTTCTTCGACAACCCGCGCTCGGACCGGACCAAGCTGTTCCTGAGCCAGATCCTCGGCTGAGACGCGCCGCCGCGGGCGCGGTCAGCGGCCGCGTTCGGAAGGGGTGAAGAAGTCGAGCACCGAGCCGCGCCCCGGCTCGAGCTCGGCCCAGCTGCCGATCTCGAAATCCACGACCAGCGTCGCGGCGGTGGGGAACCGCGCGAGGTCCGGATCTGCCGGGGGGGTCGCGGGCAGCATCGCCGCGAAGGCGGCGAGCCCGGGGTTGTGGCCGATCATCAGCACCGTCCGGCCCCTGGCCGTCTTGAGACAGGCCAGCATCTGCTCCACCCCGGCATGGTAGAGCGCCGGCAGCCAGGCCGGAGAGGGCGCGTCGGCGAGCGCGGGGGCGATCTCCTTCCAGGTTTCGCGGGTCCGCGCGGCGTCGGAGGAGACGACCTCGTCGGGCAGGTAGCCGCGCGAGGCGAGCCATTCCCCGAGCTCCCGCGCCGCCCGGCGGCCACGGCCCTTCAGCGGGCGATCGTGGTCGGCGAGCTTGGGGTCGTCCCAGTCGGATTTCGCGTGCCGGACCAGGATCAGGCGGCGGTGGCCTTCGGGTGTCATCGGTGGAAACGGCTCATGTGATAGGCGGACTGCGCGGCGAGCCTGCCATAGGAACGGGAGACCGGGCAAGCGCGGCGAACGGCGCAGCCGCCGGTCATGCAGAGTTCGCCCGGCCCGGTGTCGAGGAAGCCGTGGCAGGCTGGCAGGTCGTATCCCCTTGGGGTCAGCGCGTCGGCAGGGCAGGCGCTGCGGCAGGGCTGGCCCTCGCAGTCGGCGCAGGGCGGGGCCGCGGGCGGCTGCGGCAGGGTGAGGCGCTGGGTCAGAGCCAGCGCGCCGCGGTAGCTGACCATCAGCCCGGCGCAGTCGTGGACCAGGAGCCGCACCGGCGAGGGCCAGGCCCGGCCGGTGCGCTCGGCCCAGGAGAAAAACGGCAGCCAGGGCGGCCCGGCGAAGGGAAAGAGCGCCGCGGCGCCTAGCCTCTCTGCAATGCCGCCGATCACCCGGGCCGACCAGCGGTCGATAGGGTCGGGGCCGCCGTCCTGCCACTCCGGCGCAGCGGTGATCCGCGTCCAGAAGCCGGGCTCGTGCGGGCCGAGTAAGAGGAGCGTGGCGGTGCCCGCGGGCAGGCCCGGCTCGCCTCGCCCGGGGTGGAAGCCGCCGAAGATGTCGAGCCCAATGCTGTGGCACTCGGCCAGCAGGCCCGCGTAGCTCAGCCTTTTCGGAACGGCAGCGCGAGGCTCCAGATCAGGCGTGCCGGTCGTTCGTCCTGCCATTCGAGCCCCACGGTCATGCCCTCGTGCCCGCCCTCGGGCGCGGGCCGGTAGGTGCCGAAGATACGGTCCCAGACCGAGAGGGCAAAGCCGTAGTTGCTGTCGTGCTCCCGTCGCAAGGTCGAGTGGTGCACCCGGTGCATGTCGGGCGTGACGAGGACGGCGCGGAGCAGGGCGTCGAGCCGGCGCGGCAGCCGCAGGTTGGCGTGGTTGAAGAGCGCGGTGCCGTTCAGCAGGACCTCGAAGGCCAGCACCGCCAGCGCCGAGGGCCCGAGGAGATAGACCAGCCCGATCTTCAGGAGCATCGAGGCCAGGATCTCGACCGGGTGGAAGCGGAAACCGGTGGTCACGTCGACGTCGCGGTCGGCGTGGTGGACGCGGTGGAAGCGCCAGAACAGCGGCACCTTGTGGGTGACGAGATGCTGCGCCCAGATCGCCAGGTCGAAGGCGACCACCGCGAGCGTGAACTCGAGCCACGCCGGCCAGGCGAGCGCGTTGAAGAGACCGATCCCGAGCCGCCCGGCGTCGAGCGCCGCGCCGATCGCGAGCAGCGGAAGCTGGATCGCCAGGAGCCTCAGGCCGATCGAGTCGAGCGCGACGATGGCGAAGTTGGTGCCCCATCGGCGCCCGCGCCCGAGCTGGCGGGCGCGCTTCGGCAGCGCCGCCTCGAGTCCGGCGAAGAGCGCGAAGAGGCCGAGGAAGGCGCCGACCCGGATGGCGATTTCATATTCCACGGGAGGAATATGAGACCGCGGGCCTCGGGATGCAAGCCTCAGCTTCCGCGGCGCGGCTTCACCCGGGGCTCGGTGGAGCGGATGATCGAGCCGACGCCGTGCTCGGTGTAGAGCTCCAGGAGGCAGGCGTTCTCGACGCGCCCGTCGAGGATCACCGCGGCGCGCACCCCGGCCTCGACCGCGGCGAGCGCGGTCTCGACCTTGGGGATCATGCCGCCGGCGATGGTGCCCTCGGCGATCATCCGGCGCACCTCGTCGGGGGAGAGCTGGGTCACGACCTCGCCGGAGGCGTCCTTGACGCCGGCGACGTCGGTCAGAAGCAGGAGCCGGTCGGCGGTGAGCGCCCCGGCGATTGCGCCGGCGGCGGTGTCGCCGTTGACATTGAAGGTCTCGTTCTCGGCCATGCCGGTGGCGACCGGCGCCACCACCGGGATGATCCCGGCGGAGAAGAGGTCGCGCAGCACCTGCACGTTCATTTCGACGGGCTTGCCGACGAAGCCGAGCGCGGGGTCGTCTGCCTCGCAGACGATCATGTCGTCGTCCTTGCCGGATAGCCCCACGGCGCGGCCGCCGGCGTCGTTGATCGCCTGCACGATGCGCTTGTTGACGAGGCCAGAGAGCACCATCTCGACCACCTCGACCGTCGCCTGGTCGGTCACCCGCTTGCCGTTCACGAAGCGGCTCTCGATGCCGAGCTTGCCCAGGAGGTCGTTGATCATCGGCCCGCCGCCGTGGACCACGACCGGGTTCACGCCAACCTGGCGCATCAGCACGATGTCCTGGGCGAAGCTCGCCATCGCCGCCGCGTCGCCCATCGCGTTGCCGCCGAACTTGACGACCACGACAGCGCCGGAATAGCGCTGGAAATAGGGAAGTGCCTCGGAGAGCGTCCGGGCGGTGGCGATCCAGTCGCGGGTCATGTCCTGCTTCTTCATCAATGGGCCCTTGGGGTTCGGTTGCCGTTGTTAGGGCAGGGGCGTGGGCCTGCCAAGGGCGGATTGCCATTCGGTGGCGGCGGGCTAGGCTGAGAGCGAGGCGGAGGACGCGGGATGGCGACAGACGGACAGAAGACGCTACTGCTCACCGGGGCGAGCCGGGGGATCGGCCATGCCACCGTGAAGCGGTTCTCGGCGGAAGGCTGGCGGGTCTTGACCTGCTCGCGCCAGCCCTTCGACCCGCGCTGCCCCTGGCCGGGCGGGGCCGAGAACCACATCGAGATCGACCTCGCCGACCCCGAGCGCACGATCGCGGCGATCGAGGGGATCCGGCAGATGCTCGGTGGCCGGCTCGACGCGCTGGTGAACAACGCGGGCATTTCGCCGAAGGGGCCGGGCGGCGCCCGGCTCTCGACGCTCGACACCGATCTCAGGACCTGGGGCCACGTCTTCCACGTGAACTTCTTCGCCCCGGTTGTGCTGGCGCGCGGGCTGAAGGACGAGCTCGCCGCGGCGCGAGGCGCGGTGGTGAACGTGACCTCGATCGCGGGTGCACGCGTCCATCCCTTCGCCGGCGCCGCCTACGCCACCTCGAAGGCCGCGCTCGCCGCGCTGACGCGCGAGATGGCGCACGATTTCGGGCCGCTCGGGGTCAGGGTGAACGCGATCGCGCCTGGGGAGGTCGAGACCTCGATCCTCTCGCCCGGCACCGAGCGGATCGTCGAGAGGCTGCCGTTGCGGCGCCTCGGCCAGCCGCGCGAGGTGGCCGACGTGATCTGGTTCCTCTGCTCGGAGCAGTCGAGCTACGTCACCGGCACCGAGATCGAGGTGAACGCCGGCCAGCACGTCTAGGATCGGAAGCGCGGGTCCCGCCCCCGAGGGCCTGATCCAATTGCGCGCAAGGCTTCGCCCCGCGCAAGCCTGCGCATCGATCCCCTCCCTGTCCCTCAGCCGTCCGGGGGGGAACCCGGTGGCGGCCGACCCAGCTACTCGAACGTGGCGACGATGGCCCGCAGGGTCTCGATGCCCTCGCCCTTCTCCGAGGAGGTGAGCACGATCTCGGGGTAGGCGGCGGGGTGTTTCGCCAGCGCGGCGCGGACCCCGTCGAGGATGCGCGCGCGCTCGGCGGCCTTCACCTTGTCGGCCTTGGTCAGCACCACCTCGAAGGTCACCGCGGCGCGGTCGAGGAGCGTCAGGATCTCCTCGTCGACCGGCTTGATGCCGTGGCGGGCGTCGATCAGCACGAAGGCGCGGCGCAGCGTCGGGCGGCCGGCGAGATAGGCCCTGAGCAGCCGCTGCCAGCGCTCCACCACCCGGACCGGCGCCTCGGCGAAGCCGTAGCCGGGCAGGTCGACGAGGTAGCGGCTCTCGCCCAGGGTGAAGTAGTTGATCTCCTGGGTGCGGCCCGGGGTGTTCGAGGCGCGGGCGAGCGACCTGCGCCCGGTCAGCGCGTTGATCAGGCTCGACTTGCCCACGTTGGAACGGCCGGCGAAGCAGACCTCGACCCGGTCGGCCGGCGGCAGGCCCTCCATCGCCACCACGCCCTTGAGGAACTCCGCGCCGCCGGCGAAGAGGCGCCGCCCCGCCTCGCGGGCGGCATCCCCGGGTTCGGGCGCGAGCGGGAAGGCGAGCGTCATCCGGCGATCTCGACGGGGTCGCCGAGGCGGACCGCGCCGCCCCTGGTGACGACCGCGTAGACCCCGAAATCCCGGTGCCCCCAGCCATCCTCCAGCACGCCCAGCGTATCGGTGTCGCGGCGGCCGGTGCGGGTGCTCGCCGCCGTCGCGAGGCAGCGCTCGATCCGCTCGCGGACCTCGATCTCGGCCTCGCCGAGCCTGAGGCGGCGGCCGGGCCAGTCGAACTCCTCCCAGGGTGCCAGCCCCTCGACGTGGATGTTGCCGCGCCAGCGCAGCGGCGAGATCGCGCGCCCGACGCGCGCCGCGACCGCCCGGTGCGAGGCGAGGCCAAGAAGGCTGATCGAGGGATAGTCGGTGTCGGTCATGCCGCGCCCCGGCACCCTGACGAGCCGCGCCGGCGGTGCCCGATCGGCAGGGCAGAGCGGCGTGACCCAGGCCAGGAAGCGGGTCTCGTCGGCAGGGTCGTCGGGGTTGAACCTCAGCGCCTCGCGCTCGGGGTGGGTGAGGCTGATGCGGCCGGTCTTCTCGTCGAAGTTGGCGTCGATCGCCATCAGGCCGGGGGCCTTCGCGCCGCGCGAGAAGTTCGCGCAGGGCGCCCATTCGGGGGCGGCAGGGTCGAGCTTCGCGTCGGCGTGGGCGACCGCCCAGACCCGGTCGCCCGGCATCGTCCGCCCGGCCTCGAGCCTCACCTCCTCGAGCGCCTCGCGGCCGTGCGACTTGATCGGGTGCCGCCAGATCTGGGCGACGCGGCCGGTCATTTCTTCCCGGGCTTCTTCTTCGGCTCCGGTGTCGCGGGGGCGGGCTTCTTGCGCGAGAACCCCTTGCGGATGTTGTCGAAGAGGTCGGGGCGGTGGCCGTGGCTCCACATGATCAGGTACTGCTGGGTGAAGGTGATCACGTTGTTCGCGATCCAGTAGACGATCAGGCCGGAGGCGAACGAGCCCAGCATGAACATGAAGATCCAGGGCATGTAGGCGAAGATCATGGCCTGGGTCGGGTCTGTCGGCGACGGGTTCAGCTTCTGCTGCAGCCACATCGAGATGCCGAGCAGGAGCGGCAGCACGCCGATGAAGATCAGCGCCATGAATGAGCCCGGCTCGGGCGCGGCCCAGGGCAGTAGGCCGAAGAGGTTGTAGATCGACGAGGGATCGGGCGCCGAGAGGTCGCGGATCCAGCCGAAGAACGGGGCGTGGCGCAGCTCGAGGGTGACGAAGATGACCTTGTAGAGCGAGAAGAAGATCGGGATCTGCAGGAGGATCGGCAGGCAGCCCGCGGCGGGGTTCACCTTCTCGCGCTTGTAGAGCTCCATCATCTCCTTCTGCAGCTTCTGGCGGTCGTCGCCGGCGCGCTCCTTGAGCTTCTCCATCTCCGGCTGCAGCTCGCGCATCCTGGCCATCGAGACGTAGGACTTGCGCGCCAGCGGGAACAGGATCGCCTTGATCACGAAGGTCAGCGCGATGATCGCGAGCCCCATGTTGCCGATCTGCGCATTGAGCCAGTGCAGCGCGGCGAAGATCGGCTTGGTCAGGAAGAAGAACCAGCCCCAGTCGATCGAGTCGAGGAAGCGGTCGATGCCGGTCTCGTTCTGGTAGTTGCGGATCGCCTCCCATTCCTTCGGCCCGGCGAAGAGCGCCATCTCCGAGCGCGCGGTCTCGCCCGGCGCTACTGTCACCGCCGGAAACCGCGCCTCGGTCTGGAAGATGTCGGCCTGGCCCACGTATTTCGCGGCCGCGGTGAAGGCGCTGCCGGGGGCGGGGATCAGCGTGGTCATCCAGTAGTGGTCGGTGAAGCCGATCCAGCCGTTCTGGGTGACCTCGGCCACCTCGGCGCGGGCGCCCTCGCGCTCGACGAAAACCATGTCGGGCATGTCGTCGTAGTCGATCTCGGTCAGCGTGCCGTCGGCCATCTGCACCACGCCCTCGTGCAGGATGAAGAAGTTCATCTGCTCGGGAAGGCCGTGGCGGGCGACGACGCCGTAGGCCGCGAGCCGCGCCGACGCGCCGGAGGTGTTCTCCACGCTTTGGGCGACCGAGAACAGGAAATTCTCGTCCACCTCCATCACCCGGCGGAAGATCAGGCCCTTGCCGTTGTCCCAGCGCAGCGTGACCGGGTTGCCGGGCGAGAGCCTGGTGCCGGATTCGAGCTGCCATGGCGTGTTGGCGCCCGGCACGTCCTCGAAGTCGAGCTCGCCGCCCGGGACCCAACCGTAGAGCGCGTATTGCGCCTGCGGGCCACCGACCGGGGCGAGCAGCGTCACCTCGTCGGCGCCGGGCTCGAGCGAGACCTTGTAGTCCTTGAGCGAGAGGTCGTCGATCCGCCCGCCCTGGAGCGAGATCGAGCCGCGGAGCCTGGGCGTGTCGATCGGGATCCGGACCGTCGCGCCCAGCGCCTCGACGCGCAGCTCCTCGGGGGTCGCCGCGGTTTGCTCGCTTGCGCCGGGCACCGGCGGCGGCGCGGCTGTGCCGCCCTCGGTGGCGGCGGCGGGGGTCTCCGGGGCCGGCGCCGGCTCGGGCGGCGGGAACAGCATATACCAGCCGACGATCACCACGAAGCTCAGCACCGTGGCGAGGAGCAGGTTCTTGTTCTGATCGTCCATGGGGGGCGGCCCTGCCGGTGTCGGAAAGTCTGGCAGGTTCAACAATCCGAGGGCCGAAAGGTCAAGGGGAATCGGGCTTGGCGCCGACGTGCGCCCGAGACCGGGACGCCGGCCCGGGTGGCGGGGAAGGCGACAGGCGGCGGTGTCGGGTCAGGGGAAGGCGTGGGTGTCTGCCGGCGCAGGCTGGGTCGAAGAAAGAGAGGCCTCAGCCGCGGCGGAGGCGGCGTGCGGCCTGCCAGCTCACAGGGGTGCAACGGGTGGGGCCAAACGCTTGTCGGCCGCGCGCGGGGAGCGTGGGCGGCGGAGCGCCGGGCCGTTTCCCCGCCCTTCGCTGGTCGGGCAGCTCGCGGGGAGGTTTCGGTTGCCGGACGATGGCCCGCAGCCAAAGGGCAGCCTCGGCGGGCGCGGGCTCAGACCGCGCGGCGCGACACCGTCGGCGTCTCCTTCAGCTTCTCGGCGTGGCGCTGCATCCAGCCGATGGTGTCCTCGAACGGCATCGGCCGGGCGATGCCGTAGCCCTGGACATGGCCGCAGCCGAGCTGCGCCAGGATCGCGTGCTCGCCCACCCGCTCCACGCCCTCCGCCAGGGTCTCGAGCCCGAGCCGCTCGGCCAGGCCCAGGATCGCGGTCACCATCAGCTGCTGGTCGCGGTCCTCGTCGACGTTGATCACGAAGCTGCGGTCGATCTTGATCCGCCGGACCGAGAACCGCTTCAGCGCGGCCAGCGAGGCGTTGCCGGTGCCGAAATCATCGAGGTCGATGCGGCAGCCGATCCGCGCCAGCGCCTCGATCGTGCGGGTGATGGTGTCGTCGGAGGCGTCGACCATCACGGTCTCCAGGATCTCCACCGTCAGCCGCTCGGGCGCGAGGCCGAAGCGGTCGAGCTCCCAGGCGAGCTTTTCCGCGAGCCTTGGGTTCCGCAGCTCCTCGGCGGCGAAGTTGACGCCGATCGAGGGCACCTTGCAGCCGGCCCGCTCCCAGGTCTGCATCGCGGTCAGCCCGTGGAACAGCATCACCTCGCCCAGACGCTCGATCTGCCCGGTCGCGGTCAGCGCCGGCAGGAAATCCTTCGGCGTCAGGGCCCCGCGCGCGGGATGCTCCCAGCGGGCCAGCGCCTCGAAGCCGGAGACCGCGCCGGTATCGGTCGAGATCTGCGGCTGGAACCAGGGCCGGATCTGGCCGTTTTCCAGTGCCGCGACCGCCTCGGCCTCAAGTTCGGCGCGGCGTGCCCTGTCGCGCGGGCGCTCGGCCGAGAAGGCGCGCACGGCGCCGGGGCCGCTCGCGCGGGCCTCCTCGAGCGCGTCGAGCGCGGCGGAAAGCGCCGCATCGCCGGAAGGCCGGGGCGCCCTGGTGCCGAGGCAGAAGCCGACCGAGCAGGTTAGGTGGACCCGCGCCGGGCCGGCCAGGATCGGCTCGCGCACCGCGGTCTGGATCCGGCCCGCCACCTGGATCGCGGTTTCGAGATCGGCCCGCGCTGCCGGCCCGAAGGCCGCGCCGTAGAGCCCCGGCCCGAGCCGGGCCACGATGTCGCCGCGCCGCAGCGCCGTGGCGACCCGCTCGGCCACCCGGCGCTGCGCCTCCTCGGCCAGGTTGAGGCCGTGCCGCGCCTCGAGCTCGGCGAAATCGTCGATGCCGATGGCGAAGGCCACTATGGCGCGCCCCGAACGCGGCGCCTCGGCGAAGGCCGCCTCCAGCGCCTCGACGAGCGTGGCCTTCAGCGGCAGCCCGGTCACCCCGTCCTCCACCGTCACCCGCGCGGGCCGTGGCGGGCTGAGGACGGCGCAGAGCGCGGGAACCAGCACGGCGGCGGCGACCAGCGCCGCCTCGCCGCCGAGCCAGAAGCCGACGAGCAGCAGCGCCGGCAGGACCGGCACGATCTCGCGCCGCCAGAGCCAGCGGCGGAGATGGGCGCGCGCGGTCCGGTGCGTCATGGGGCGGCCTCTCCTGTCGCGGGCGGCGCCTCGCAGGGCGCCCGCGGGAAAGGCTAGGCAAGCCGGGTCAGCGCCCGGTTAACGGCGATGCGTCCAGTCGCGGCGGATTTTCGTCGAATTCGACCGATCCGCGCGCGAGCCCGGCGAAATCGAAGAGCGCCGGGTCGAGCAAGTGCGAAGGCCGGGCGTTCATCAGCGCCCGGAACATCACCTGCCGCCGGCCGGGGCTTCGCCGCTCCCACTCGTCGAGGATCGCCTTGACCTGGCTCCGCTGGAGCCCGTCCTGGCTTCCGCAGAGGTCGCAGGGGATGATCGGGTAGTCCATCGCCCTCGCGAAGCGGGCGCAGTCCGCCTCGGCGACGAAGGCCAGGGGCCTCAGCACGAAGAGGTCGCCGTCCTCGTTCAGGAGCTTCGGCGGCATGGTGGCGAGGCGGCCGCCGTGGAAGAGGTTGAGGAAGAAGGTCTCGAGGATGTCGTCGCGGTGATGGCCCAGCACCACCGCCGAGCAGCCCTCCTCGCGGGCAATCCGGTAGAGGTTGCCGCGCCTGAGCCGCGAGCAGAGCGCGCAGTAGGTCCGCCCCTGCGGCACCTTTTCGGTGACGATGGAATAGGTGTCCTGGTACTCGATCCGGTGCGGCACGCCCATCCTGGTCAGGAACTCCGGCAGCACGGTCGCCGGAAACCCCGGCTGACCCTGGTCGAGGTTGCAGGCCAGAAGCTCGACCGGCAGGAGCCCGCGCCATTGCAGCTCGGTCAGCGCGGCCAGCAGCGTGTAGCTGTCCTTGCCGCCCGAGAGGCAGACCAGCCACTTCGCGTCGCGCTCGACCATGCCGTAGGCATCGAGCGCCTCGCGCACATGCCGGACGATCCGCTTGCGCAGCTTGCGGAATTCCGTCGAGGCAGGGGCGCCGTGAAACAGCGGGTGGATGTCGTCGGCCTCGTCGAGCATGGGCGTCTCCTCGCCCTCACCTCTGCCACAGCCGCCCGGGGCATGGAAAGCCCGGCTTTGCGGCTCGGGCTGCCCGTGCGATGATTTGGGCATTCAGAAAACGGAGTTGGAGCCATGGATTACATGTTCTGCGTCCGCAAGGTGCGCGGCGGAGCGTACATCAACGAACCGGGTGCGACCCACTTCCTCGCGATCCCCGAGGCGTCTCTGGAGGTCTCCCCCGACCACCGGATCCGCAAGCGCGACTGGATCGAGGCCGTGATCCAGGAGGCGGTCAACGGCCAGAACATGGTCACGCTCAGCCTCACCGGCGACATTGTCTTCTACGTGCACGGGTTCAACACCGAGCAGCGCAAGGTGCTCGAACGCCACCGGCTGCTCCGCAAAGGCCTTGAAGCGGAAGGCTGGCAGGGCGCCGTCGTCAGCTTCGACTGGCCGTCGGCCTCTTCGGCGCTGAACTACCTCGAAGACCGGACCGACGCCAAGCAATCGGCGCTCCGCCTCGTCGACGAGGGCATCCGCTCGTTCGCGGCGATCCAGCGAACGGAATGCGAGATCAACATGCATGTCTTCGCCCATTCGATGGGCGCCTACGTGGTCCGCGAGGCGTTCGACGACGCCGACGACCGCCCGGCGATCGCGTCGCACGCCTGGACGGTGAGCCAAACGGTGATCGTCTCGGGCGACGTCTCCGCCGGCTCGATGGCCGATGGGCATGCCAAGTCGTCGTCGCTCTACCGGCACTCGGTCCGGCTCACGAACTACTCGAACCCGTTCGACGACGTGCTTTCGCTATCCAACGTCAAGCGGGTGGGGGTGGCGCCGCGGGTCGGCCGGATCGGGTTGCCGTTGGGCGCGCCCGGCAAGGCGGTGAACGTCAACACGGGCGACTATTTCGAAGCCCACCGCGCCCGCTTCGCCCATGTCCCCAACGCCGCCCACAGCTGGTACTTCCACGACCCGATGCTAATGCGCGACGTCGCCTTCACGCTGAACGGCCATATCGACCGCGCCTCGATCCCGACCCGCGTGCTGGGCCCCTCGGGACTTCAGCTCAGGCTCTGAGGCTCAGGTCCCGGCGCCGTTGTCGTGCCCGGGGTCGGAGCCCGGCACCGGGTCATAGCCCGAGCCGCCCCAGGGGTGGCAGCGGGCGATGCGGCGGAGGGCCAGCCAGCCGCCCTTCAGCCCGCCATGGCGCTCCAGCGCCTCGAGCGCGTAGGCCGAGCAGGTGGGCTGGTAGCGGCAGCCATGGCCGACCCAGGGGCTGAACAGCAGCCGGTAGCCGCGCACCGGCAGCGCGAAGAGGCGCGCGAGCGGGGTCATTGCGCGTGGACCTTGTTCAGCGCCCACCTCAAGTCGGCGAGCAGCGCCTCGAACTCCCGCTCTGCGGTCGCCCCGGGCCGGGCGACGAGCACGTAGTCCCAGCCCGGCCGGCCGGCCTCGGGCAAGACCAGCCGCGCCGCCTCGCGCAGCCGCCGCTTGGCGCGGTTCCGCGCGACCGAGCCCCCGACCTTCCGCGAGGCGGTGAAGCCCACCCGGATTGCCGCCGGACCGGCCTCGCCGGCGTCGCGCTGCCGCGCCTGCAACAGGAAGCTGCCCGTGCCCTGCCGTGTGCCGCGCGCCGCGGCCAGGAACTCCGCCCGCCGCCTCAGCCCTGCCAGGCAGGGCGAAACCGCCGGAGCCCGCTCCGCGGCCCCGGCCTCTTGGCCTGCCACGGGGGTCTCCGGCGCTGTCATCGGGTTTTCCCTGGGGGTCGGCCTCAGGCCGAGAGCTTCTTCCGGCCGCGCGCCCGGCGGGCGTTCAACACGGCGCGACCGCCCTTGGTGGCCATGCGCGCGCGAAAGCCGTGGCGGCGTTTCCGCACGAGCTTCGAGGGTTGGTACGTGCGCTTCATCGCTCCACTCCGGTCAGGGGGGCCCGAACGCCAGACGGATTCGAGGGCCCGCAAATTCTCCGAAGCCCGCTCTCTAAGGGCGCGCCGGGGCCAAGTCAACTCGCCCCGCGCCGGATTTCGCCCGCCCCTGCAACATTTCCCGCGGCCGCGGCGGGGAATGTTACAGCGCGGAGCCCAAGGCGCCCGAATCGCCGGAAATCGGCTCGCGCGCCATCAAGCGCCCGTGATGGGACTACCGCCGTCCGCCCGCGGCGCGCATCTTGGCTTCAGGGCGAAACCACGGGGAACGGGACAGATGAGCGACATGACGGAACCGGAAAAGCACCCTCTCGCTCGCCGCTTGCCCCTGATCCTGATCCTCATCGTCGCCGCGATCGGCGCCTTCACGCTCCGCGACATGCTGTCGTTCGATACCCTGGCCGAGAACCGCGAGCGGCTCCTCGCCTTCCGCGATGCGAACTACGCGCTGACGGTGCTCGGCTTTATGGCCACCTACGTGGTGATCGTCAGCTTCTCGTTGCCGGGCGCGACCATCGCCACGCTCACCGGCGGCTTCCTCTTCGGCGTCTTCCCTGGCGCTCTCTTCAACGTCACCGCCGCCACGATCGGGGCAACGGCGATCTTTCTCGCCGCGAAGATGGGCGGAGGCGAGCGGCTGGCGGCCAAGTTCGACGCCTCCGAGGGCCGGGTCCGCAAGCTCCACGACGCGCTGAAGGAAAACGAGATCCCGGTCCTGTTCCTGATCCGCCTGGTTCCGGCCGTGCCGTTCTTCGTGGCGAACCTGCTGCCAGCGCTGGTCGGCGTCTCGCTCCAGCGCTTCGTCTTCACCACCTTCTTCGGCATCATCCCCGGCGGCGTCGTCTACACCTGGGTCGGCGCCGGCCTCGGCGAGGTCTTCGAGCGTGGCGAGACCCCCGATCTCGGCATCATCTTCGAGCCGCAGATCCTCGGCCCGCTGCTCGCGCTCTGCGCGCTCGCCGCGCTCCCCATCGTGGTCCGCGCCTTCCGCAGGGAGGCCTGAGATGAAGCGCATCGAGACCGACCTCTGCGTGATCGGCGCCGGCTCGGGCGGGCTTTCGGTGGCCGCGGGCGCGGCACAGATGGGCGCCAGCGTGGTGCTGATCGAAGGCCACAAGATGGGCGGCGACTGCCTGAACTACGGCTGCGTCCCGTCGAAGGCGCTGATCGCCGCGGCCAAGCACGCCCACGCGATGACATCGGGCGGCCCGTTCGGCGTCGCGCCGGTGGAGCCGCGGGTGGATTTCGCCGCCGCCAAGGACCACGTCGACCGGGTGATCGCGGCGATCGCCCCGCACGACAGCGAGGAACGGTTCGAGGAACTCGGCGTGCGGGTGATCCGGGACTGGGGGCGCTTCGTCTCGCCCACCGAGGTCGAGGTCGGGGCGCACCGGATCGAGGCCCGCCGCTTCGTGATCGCCACCGGCTCGTCGCCGCTGGTGCCGCCGATCCCGGGCCTCGACGCCGTGCCGCACTTCACCAACGAGACGATCTTCGAGCTTCGCGAGCGGCCCGAGCACCTCCTCGTCATCGGCGGCGGCCCGATCGGCGTGGAAATGGCCCAGGCGCATCGCCGCCTCGGCTCCAGGGTCACCGTGATCGAGGGGCTGAAGGCGCTCGGGAAGGACGACCCGGACTGCGCCGGCATCGTGCTGAAGCGGCTCCGCGACGAGGGCATTGAGATCGCCGAGGACGCGCTCGCGGAAAAGATTTCCGGCGCTCAGGGGGCGATCCGCGTGACGGCGAAGGACGGCCGGGTCTTTGAGGGCAGCCATCTCCTGGTGGCGGTGGGCCGCAGGGTGAACCTCGAACGGCTCGATCTGGACAAGGCCGACGTCAAGCACGACCGCAAGGGCGTCGACGTCGACGCTGGCCTGCGGTCCACCACCAACCGCCGTGTCTACGCGGTGGGCGATGTCGCGGGCGGGCTGCAGTTCACCCACGTCGCGGGCTACCATGCCGGGGTGGTGATCCGGCAGATCCTGCTCGGGCTGCCGGCCAAGGCCAAGACCGCCCACCTGCCCTGGGCCACCTACACCGACCCCGAGCTCGCCCAGGTCGGCCTCACCGAGGCCGAGGCCAGGGAGGCCCACGGCGAAAGGCTCGCCGTGGTGCGCTGGCCCTATGCCGAGAACGACCGCGCCCAGACCGGGGGCGAGACCGCCGGCCTTGTCAAGGTGATGGTGGTGAAGGGGCGCCCGGTCGGCGCCACGATTGCCGGCGCCCAGGCCGGCGAGCTGATCGGACTCTGGGCCCTGGCCATCGCCAACGGGCTGAAGATGAGCGCCGTCGCCGGCGCCGTCCTGCCCTACCCGACGCTCGGCGAGATCAACAAGCGCGTCGCCGGCGCCTATTTTTCCCCGAAACTCTTTGATAATCCTTTGCTCAAGCAGGGCGTGAAGCTGCTGCAGCGCTTTCTGCCGTAAGGAGTGGCGTACCAGACAAGGGCGCGGAATGTTTTTCAGAACCCTCTCCGGCCGATTCCTGATCCTGACCATCGTCTTCGTGATGCTGGCCGAGGTGCTGATCTTCGTGCCCTCCGTGGCGCGGTTCCGGCAGGACTACCTGCTTTCCCGCCTCGAGCGCGCGCAGATCGCCGCGCTGAGCCAGATCGCCGCCGAGGGCATGATCTCGCCCGAGCTCGAGGCCGAGCTTCTGCGCAACGCCGAGGTGTTCAACGTGGTGCTCAGGCGTGACGACATGCGCCAGCTCGTCCTCTCCTCGCCGATACCGGCGCCGATCCGCGCCACCCACGACCTGCGCGACCCCTCCGCCTTCGAGCTCATCCGCGATGCGCTGATGCGGCTCTGGGGCACCGAGGACCAGGTGATCCGGGTGATCGGCGCGCCGTCGCGCGAGGCGGGTCTCCTGATCGAGGTCACGATGGAGAGCCAGCCGCTTAGGCGCGCGATGATCGAATACGGGCTCCGCATCCTCGTGCTCTCGGCGGTGATCTCAGGCGTCACCGCGGTACTCCTGTTCCTCGCGGTCCGTTCGGTCCTGGTGATGCCGATCCGACGCGTGGTGACGCACATGCAGTCCTATGCCGAGGCCCCCGAGGACGCGCGCCGGATCATCGAGCCCACCGCCAGCGTGCTCGAGCTGCGCGAGGCCGAGGAAGCGCTGAAGACGATGCAGACCCAGCTCACCGGCGCGCTGCGCCAGAAGGAGCGGCTGGCGCAGCTCGGCCAGGCGGTGGCCAAGGTCAGCCACGACCTGCGGAACATCCTCACCTCGGCCCAGCTCTTGGCGGACCGGATGGAGACGAGCCAGGATCCCACCGTGAAGCGCGCGGCGCCGAAGCTGGTGAACTCCATCTCGCGCGCGGTGAACCTCTGCGAGACCACGCTCGCTTTCGGCAAGGCCGAGGAGCCGCCGCCGGCGCTCGCCCGCGTGGCGCTCGCCCAGGTCGTCGCCGACGTGATCGAGAGCGAGCGGCTGGCCACCGGCGAGGCCGAGGTGAGCTTCGCCGAGGACGTGCCGGCGGGCATGGTGATCCGCGCCGATTCCGAGCAGCTGCACCGGGTGCTCGCCAACCTGGTGCGCAACGCCCGCCAGGCGATCGTCGCCTCGGGCCGGCCGGGCGAGATCGCGGTGCGCGCCGACGAGGACGAGCGCGACTGGATCGTCTCGGTGGCCGATACCGGTCCGGGCCTGCCGCCGAGGGCCCGCGAGCACCTGTTCCAGGCCTTCACCGGCGGCACCCGCAAGGAAGGCTCGGGTCTCGGGCTCGCCATCGCGGCCGAGCTGGTGCGCGGCCATGGCGGGCGGCTCGAGCTCGCCCGCACCGACGAGGGCGGCACCGAGTTCACGATCCGCCTGCCGAAGTCGGTGATCGCCCTCGGCGAAGCCGCGGAGTAGCGCCGCCCGCCTCGACCAGCTTTCGCCCTTGCATCAACCGCCCCGGGCGGCTAAATCCCCCCTCCGACGGACCCGTAGCTCAGCTGGATAGAGCACCAGACTACGAATCTGGGGGTCGGGCGTTCGAATCGCTCCGGGTCCGCCAGCGAATCCAAGGGCTTGGCGACCATTCGCCGAGCCCTTTTCGCTTCCCCCCGGCTGCCGACTTGCCCGAGTCGGAACGCTCAGGGCCCGGCGACGACGACCCTGGTGCCCCAGGTGCGGCAGCGCTCGGTCAGCCGCCGGGGCAGCGGGTGGTCGGTGTAGAACGTGTCGATCTCCGACAGCGAGGCGATCCGGGCCGGCGCGGTGCGCGTGAACTTCGAGCCGTCGGCGACCAGGAAGACCTTCCGCGCGCGGCGGATGATGGTCTGGCTGACGCTCACCTCCTCGACGTCGAAATCGAGCAGGTCGCCGTCCTCGTCCATCGCCGAGCAGCCGATCACCGCGAGGTCGAACTTGAACCGGCCGATGACCTCGGTCGTCAGGTTGCCGACGAGCCCGCCGTCTGACCGCCGCAGGCGGCCTCCCGCGACGATGACCTCGCAATCGGGATTGCCGGCCAGGATGTTGGCCACGTTCATGTTGTTGGTCACAGCCATCATGTTGCGGTGACGCAGAAGCTCGTGCGCGACCGCCTCGGTAGAGGTGCCGATGTTGAGGAAGACCGAGGCATCGTCCGGGATGTCGGCCGCGCAAGCCTTCGCGATCCGCTGCTTTGCCGCGAGGTTCAGCGTCCGGCGGTGCTCGTAGCCGATGTTGGTCGTGCCCGAGGGCAGCATCGCGCCGCCGTGGACGCGCTCGAGCTTGCCGGCATCTGCGAGCTCGGTCAGGTCGCGGCGGATCGTCTGCAGGCTGACCTCGAAGCGCGCGGCCAGGTCCTCGACCGAGACCCTGCCGTCACGGCGGGCGATCTCGAGGATCTCGGGCTGGCGGAAGGTCTGTGTCATTGCTCTGCCGATGCACGCCTGGTTCGAACCGGCTTCGGGCCGGTGCTCAACTAGTAGACCAAAACCGCGCAAAAACGCAAACCCCAGCTTTCCTTTGTGCCCGCTTTTCGATAGAAGGTTCCGGAAAGCCGAGGATTCGAACGAGGTGAACGCTCCGTGACGGCCGCTTCTGAAGACCAGGTCAGCGACCTCTTCGTCATCGGCGGCGGGATCAACGGCTGCGGCATCGCGCGCGAGGCCGCCGGGCGCGGCCTCTCCGTCACTCTGGCCGAGATGGGCGACCTCGCCTCGGCCACCTCCTCGGCCTCGACCAAGCTGTTCCACGGCGGCCTGCGCTACCTGGAGTATTTCGAGTTCCGTCTGGTCCGCGAGGCGCTGGTCGAGCGAGAGACGCTGCTCCGCGCCATGCCGCACATCGCCTGGCCGATGCGCTTCGTGCTGCCCTACCACAAGGACATGCGCTTCGAGGCGGGCACGCCGACCTCGAACCTCCTGACGCTCTTCATGCCCTGGATGAAGGGCCGCCGCCCGGCCTGGCTGATCCGGCTGGGGCTGTTCCTCTACGACCACCTCGGCGGACGCAGGATCCTGCCCGGCACCAGCGCGCTCGACCTGACCGCGGCGCCCGAGGGCGCGCCGCTGAAGGACAAGTTCACCCGCGCCTTCGAGTACAGCGACTGCTGGGTGCAGGATTCGCGGCTCGTGGTGCTGAACGCCCGCGACGCCCAGGCCCGCGGCGCCGAGATCCTGACGCGCACCCGGGTGGTGAGCGCCCGCCGCCCCGGGGAGGTCTGGCAGATCGAGCTCGAGGACGTCGAGACCGGCGCCCGGCAGACCCGCCGCGCCCGGGCGCTGGTCAACGCCGCCGGGCCATGGGTCGGCGACGTGATCCGCGACGTCGCCGGGATCGACAGCCGCGAGGGCGTGCGGCTGGTGCGCGGCAGCCACATCGTGACCCGCAGGCTATACGATCACGACAAGTGCTACTTCTTCCAGGGCACCGACGGCCGGATCATCTTCGCGATCCCCTACGAGGGCGATTTCACCCTGATCGGCACCACCGACGCCGACCACCCCGACGCCGCGGTCCGCCCGGTCTGCACCGAGGCGGAGCAGGAATATCTCTGCGCCTTCGCCTCGCAGTATTTCGAGCGGCCGGTGACGCGCGACGACATCGTCTGGACCTACTCCGGCGTGCGCCCGCTCTACGACGACGGGGCGAAATCGGCCACCGCGGCGACCCGCGACTACGTGCTCAGCCTCGATGCGGACGAGGGCGCGCCGCTGCTTAACGTCTTCGGCGGCAAGATCACGACCTACCGGCGGCTGGCCGAAAGCGCGCTGGACCGGCTCGCCCGGTTCTTCCCCGGGTCGACCGGCACCTGGACCGCGGGGGTGGCCTTGCCGGGCGGCGATTTCCCGGTGGACGGGGTCGAGGCGCTGGTCGCGGAGCTGCGCGCCTCGCACGCGTTCCTGACCGACACCTGGGCGCGCCGGCTGGTGCGCGCCTATGGCACCGAGGCCCGCGAGGTGCTGGGCGAGGCGACGTCTGCCGAGGCGCTCGGCCGGGATTTTGGCGCCACGCTCTGCGAGCGCGAGGTGCGCTGGCTGGTGGCGAAGGAGTTCGCGCGGAGCGCCGAGGACATCCTCTGGCGCCGCACCAAGCTCGGATTGCGGATGGGCGTCGGGGAGATCGCGGCGCTCGATGCCTGGTTGAAGACCGCGCCGGCCGGGAGAAGCCGCGCGGCTGTCGCCGAGGAAGGGGCAGGGAGGCACGAGAGGGCGCCGGCCCCGGAAGACGGGTCCGGGAGCGTCGGCGGCTAGCCCCCTTTGCTACCGCCCTGGCCGTTGCCCGGCCCAGGCCACGATGAGCCTCCCGACAGCGCCTGCGCAGGAAAACCCAGGGTGCCGGGCAGTCCAATTGCCCCCGCTCCGCCATCGCCAGCCGCGGTTTTCAGACTGTTTCGCCCTTGAGGAAGCTGGCGCGGAATTTCCTTCGCCCTGCCCAATTCGCGCCACCTTGCCCGGCGAGCTTTCGGTTAATGCAAACGGAGTGACGACCATGACCATGTTCCGGATGATGTCGAAGGACAGCGACGAACAAGCCCGCGAGCCCCAGGATCGCTTCGATTCCCGGCTCGAGGCGCTGGCTGGCAGCCTGGAAAGCCCCTTCACCCGCCGCCAGTCGCCTTTCGAGCGGGTCAAAAGGCAGCCGAGACCTCTGGAAGCCTGAGCGCGGCGATCAGGTCGCGCAGCTCCTGCCGCGCGGCCAGGTTCGAGATGTTCAGGCGCTCGACCCCGATATCGCGCAGGTCGAGCAGCGTCAGCCCGTTCGGGAATAGCTCGCGGAAGATCACCCGCTCGCTGAACCCGGGCACCACGCGAAATCCGATCCGCTTCGAAAGCTCGTCCAGCGCCCCGGCCATCTTCGCCTTGTTGTGCATCGCCTGGGCGCCGAGCCGGTTCCTCAGCACCACCCAGTCGATCGGCTTGAGGCCCGCCTGCGCGCGCAGCTGCCGGGCCTGCCAGACCATCTCGGCATAGACCGACGGGCCGAGAACCTTGTTGGTCTCGGGCTCGGTGCGGGCCAGCAGGTCGAAATCGATGAAGCTGTCGTTGAGCGGCGAGATCAGCGTGTCGGCCAGCGAATGCGCCACCTGCGAGAGCCGGGTGTAAGAGCCTGGGCAGTCGATCACGATGAAGTCGGCGCTGCGCTCCAGCTCCGCCACCGCCATCGAGAGCTTGCGGTCCCAGACGTTCTCGCCCGGGGGCAGGTTCGCCTCGTGCACCTCGGGCAGCTCGTGCAGCACCGGGCCGAGCAGGTCGAGCCCGTGCCGGGCGGCGTAGGCGCGGCGGTTCTCCAGGTAGCGGCCGAAACTGCGCTGCCTGAGGTCGAGGTCGAGCCCGCCCACGGTGTGGCCCATCCGCGCCAGCGCGGTTGCCACGTGCATCGAGGTGGTCGACTTCCCCGAGCCGCCCTTCTCGTTGCCGACGACGATGATATGCGCCACGTCCCGCTCTCCGGCTGCGTCCCCAAGCTGTGGCTAGCCGCTGACGCGCCCGCGCGCAAGGACGGGCCGCGCCCGGGGCCGCTACTCGAGGACCAGCTCGCAGCGGAAGCGGCGGCCGGGATCGTCGCCGCGGGCCGGCGCGGCGATCAGGAACAGCCCGGGCCCGTGATCGCCGCCGAGGAAGGTCGCCTCCGGCCCGAGCCGCGGGCTCGCGTCGCTGTCGGCCAGGAGGCAGACCCCGCCCGCCTCGGCAACGATCTCGCCGCCCCTGCCCGAGCCCGATAGCGGGCCGCCGTCGCCGTCCAGTCCGGCCACGCCGCCGCCGTCGCAGCCTGCGGCGCGGAACCAGGCGAGGCTGTCGCCGTCGTAGAGGAAGACGCAGGGCCCGACGCCCTCGGCGGCGTCCGTCTCGGCCCGTCGCGGGTCGAGGTCGCGCCGGGCGAGCGCGAGGGTGCAGCCGCCCGTCCCGGCGCAGAGTGCCTCGACCACGGCCATGTCGAGCGGCATCGCGGCGGTGCCGCCGGTCTGCCGCGCGGTCAGCACGAAGCGCGCTCGCCCGACCGGGCGGCCCTCGGGCGCCGCGACCTTGCCGTCGAGATTGAGGTAGTCGGCGGGGATCGCGGCGAGCTCCGCCTCGAGCGCGCCGACGCGGGCCGCGAGCCGCGCCTGGTCGCGCCGGAGTGCGGCGATCTCGTCCAAGAGGCAATCGATCACGTCGGAGAAGGCGAAGGTGTGGTCGGGGATCCGGCGGGGAACCTCGGACCGGCAATCGCGCGCCGCGGCGGGCAGCGCGGCACAGAGGCAAAGGACGGCAAGGGCAAGGGCGCGCATCGGTTCACTCCGCCCCGATCCTAGCGCCAATCCCGGCTCGCGCCGAGGCACAATCCCGTCAGCCCCCGCAATCGAAGAGCGCCGCCCCGGGTCGCGCGGCGCCTTCGTGCCTGCCCTTCGCCTCTTCCTCGGGCCCGGCCGGGACGAGTCGGCGGGTCCTTGCCCGGTCCACGGCGCTTGACCGACGTCAATGGCGAACCGGGCGGCGGCCTCTACCCTGACGGGATTGGAGGTTTGGCATATGGCACAGTCATTCGATGTCATCGTCATCGGGTCCGGGATGGGCGGCATGACCACGGCCGCGGCGCTTTCGCGGCTGGATCATCGGGTCCTGCTTCTCGAGCAGGCAGAGGCGATCGGCGGGCTCACCCACAGCTTCTCGCGGAACGGCTTCAGCTGGGACGTCGGGCTGCACTACTGCGGCTTGTTCGACCACGACCAGTTTGCAGGCCGGATACTCGACTGGCTGAGCGGCGGGACGATCGAGTTCCGCTCGATCGGCACCGTCTACGATATCCTGCATTTCCCGGACGGGTCCGAGATCTCCGTGGGGCGCCCCGCCGAGGCCTACAAGATGGAGCTGAAGGACCGCTTTCCCGACAGCGCCGCCGAGATCGACGCCTATTTCAATGCGCTCCTCGCGGCGGAGGAGGCCGGGCGAATGGCCAGCAGCGAGCGCGCGATGCCCGAGCCGTTCCGCTCCGCGCATTCCTGGTGGAACAGGCGAAAGATCGAACGCTGGTGCGGCCGGACGACCGGCGAGGTCCTCGCCGAGCTGATCACCGACCCGAAGCTGGCGGCCGTCCTGTCGGCACAATGGGGCGACTATGGCGGCAAGCCGGCAGAGGCGAGCTTCGCCTTGCACGCCATCATCATGGGCCACTACCTCGACGGTGCCGGCTACCCCATGGGCGGCGCCGCCGCAATCGCGAAGGGCCTGGTTCCCGTCATCGAGGCGGCGGGCGGCAGCGTCCGCGCCTCGACACCGGTCGGCGAGATCCTGGTCGAGGGCGACAAGGCCGTCGGCGTGCGCACCGGCTCCGGCGAGGAATTCAGGGCGCCGGTCATCGTCTCGGCGATCGGCGCCCGCGAGACCGTGATGCACCTTCTGCCCGAGGATGTCCGCCAGCTTGACTGGGCCCGGGAGATCTCGACGTTCCGGCCGTCGGTCTGCCACTTCGAGATCTACCTCGGCTTCGAGGCAGACATCGCCGAGTACGGTGCGACGCGCGCGAACCACTGGTTCCATGAGAACTGGGACCCCGACGACGGCATCTGGTCCGCCGCCGAGGATGCGCCGATCCCGATGGCCTTCGCCTCCTTCCCGTCGCTCAAGGATCCCGAGCACGATCCCGGCCCCTCGAACCGGCACACCGGCCAGATCATGGTCCTGGCCGACTGGTCCTCGGAGGCCGACTTCGCAAACGGCGGCTCCGCGAAGCGTCCCTCGGAATGGTCGGCGTTCAAGGAGGCTGTCGAGAAGAGGATGATGGCCCACTATGCCGAGAAGTTCCCGCTCCTTGCGCCTCTCGTGGTCTATTACGAGCTTGGAACGCCGCTTGCGACCCTATCCTTCACTGGTCACGACAAGGGCGGGTTCTACGGCGTCGAGACGACGCCGCGCCGCATGCTGTCGGATGCGCTAGACGTCCGCACGCCGGTCTCCGGCCTCTACCTGTCGGGCCAGGACGTGATGAGCCCCGGAATTGCCGGTGCCTTCGCGGGAGGATTGTTCGGCGCCGCGGCGATCGACCCGCGGCTCTTCCGGCAATTCCGCTGAGGCAGGCGGGCGCGACGTTCCGGACGGGGCCGCACCGCTCCCGAATGCGAAAGCGCCGCCCGAAGGGGCGGCGCCTGCCGTGCCGATCCGGCGAGGCTCAGAAGCCGAGGCCGGCGTACTTGTTCTTGAACTTCGACACCCGCCCGCCGGTGTCCATCAGCTTCTGGCTGCCGCCGGTCCAGGCCGGGTGGGCGAGGGGGTCGATGTCGAGCGAGAGCGTCTCGCCCTCGGCACCCCAGGTCGACTTCATCTTCACCACCGTGCCGTCGGTCAGCTTGACGTCGATCAGGTGGTATTCGGGATGGATGCCCTCTTTCATCGCAATCTCCTCACGCTTCGGCGCCGTCGGCGCCAGCCTTCGGCTTGTAGTTGGTAACTTCCGCGATCCGCGCCGACTTGCCGCGGCGGTTGCGGAGGTAATAGAGCTTGGCCCGGCGCACGCGGCCGCGGCGCAACACCTCGATCGACTCGATGTTGGTCGAGTAGAGCGGGAACACCCGCTCGACGCCCTCGCCGAACGAGATCTTGCGCACGGTGAACGAGCCGGCGATGCCCGAGCCGTTGTTGCGGCTGATGCAGACGCCCTCGTAGTTCTGCACGCGGGTGCGGGTGCCCTCGGTCACCTTGTAGCCGACGCGAATCGTGTCGCCCGGCTTGAAATCGGGGATCCTCTTGCCGAGGTCGGCGATCTGCTCGGCCTCGAGTTGTGCGATCAGGTCCATCGATATCTATCCTTCTACTCGGGGTTGTCGCCCCGGATGTTGGCGCGGCCCGGCCCCCCCTGGTCTCCGTCCGGGTCCTTGCCTGCGGCTTCGCAGTAGGCCCGCCAGAGGTCGGGTCGTCTTTCTCTCGTCAGCCTTTCGGCCTCCGCCCGCCGCCAGTCGGCAATTCTCGCGTGATGGCCCGACAGGAGCACTTCGGGGATCGCGCGGCCTTCCCAGACGTTGGGTCTCGTATACTGCGGGTGTTCCAGCAGACCGTGGGAGAACGACTCCTCCTCGGTTGAGGCCTGATTCCCGAGCACGCGGGGTATAAGGCGGACGGTGGCGTCGATCAAGGCCTCAGCGGCGATCTCGCCGCCGGTGAGGACGAAATCGCCGAGGCTCACCTCCTCCACGCCATAGGCGTCGAGCACCCGCTGGTCCACGCCCTCGAACCGGCCGCAAAGCAGCGTGATCCCCTTGGCGGCGGCGAAGCGGCGGGCGTCGGCCTGGCGGAACGGCCGGCCACGGGGCGAGAGGTAGACGACCGGCCAGCGCGCACGGTCCGTCGGGGTGCCCTCGGCCGCCGCGTCGAGCGCGCGTGCCGCCACGTCGGGCCGCATCACCATGCCGGCGCCGCCGCCTGCCGGGGTGTCGTCCACGTTGCGGTGGCGGCCCTCGCCGAACGGCCTCAGGTCGATCGTCTCCAGGACCCAGAGTCCCATCTCCAGCGCCTTGCCGGTGAGCGAGAGCCCCAGGGTTCCGGGAAAGGCATCGGGGAAGAGCGTGATGACCCTGGCGATCCAGGCGTCCTTCAGCCTTCGCTCGGCCGTCAGGTCGCGCGGCCGCGGCGAGGCCTGCATCGAGAGCCGGCCATGGGATTTCGGTTTTTCGGTCATCGCGCTCTCTTCTCAGACGGGCCCTATCGCACGGCCGTGCCCGCCGGGAAAGCCCCGCGTCTCAGCGTCGCTTCGGCGGGTCGATCGCGTTGGCCAGCAGTTCGAGCGCGATGGCGGCGTCCCGTTCGTCGCCGTCGTCCGCGTCGTCGTGCGATTCAGCAGCCTGCCTGATCCGCATCGCCGGCGGCAGCTCGTCGGCCAGCCCGGGCATCTCGCCCAGGAGCTCGCGTGCCTGCCGTGCGGTGCCGGCAACCTGCTCGGGCGCGCCGTCGAGCAGCGCCCGCTCCAGCGCCTGGGCGATCCTTCCCTGGCCGAGAAGCTCCGACACCAGCCCGGGATCCAGAGCCAGCCGCGCCCAGAGTTGCAACGCCGGCGGCTTCAGCGCGTCGGCGCCCTCCAGCGCCTCGAAAGTGTCGCGCGTCATCCCCTTGTCCTCGACCAGCGCGGCCAGCTTTTCGATGTCCGCGCTCGCCGCCGGGCCCTTGCCGAGGGCGTCGAGCGCCTCGGCCACGTCCTCGATGAAGCCCTGCACGTCGCGCCGCCCCGGCATCGCCGGCCGGGCCACGTCGAGGATCCCCGCGCCGATGCCGAGCCCGCTGCCCGGCACCCGCAGGAGCGGCCCGCCGGCGCCCCGGCGCTTCAGCGCCGCGGCGATCAGGATCCCCAGCACGGCGAGCCCGGCGGGAACCGCCAGCGGCATCGGCAGGGTCATCGCGTACATGCCGCCGATGGCGCGGCCCATGGCGAGGCAGAAGCCCGCCACCACCATCTGCACCGCGAACACCAGCATCGGCCAGGCCACCGCACGCGGCACCCGCCAGTCCTCGCGGGTCTCGGGCCAGTCGCCCGGCCGCACCACGAAGAGCCAGGCCATCAGGAAGGCGGCGAACAGCGGCAGGGTCGCGAAGCCGTAGCCCGCGAGCCCGGCATAGAGCGGCCCCGAGTAAAGCAGCGCCGATGTGGCGAACAGCAAGCGGTCGCGCGGTTTCATCGCCCCAGTCCCCTCTTCCCTCTGTCGCTCGCTCGGCGACTTGCGCGCGATCTTGCCGAAACCGGGCGGCGAATGCGAGCCCTTCCGCGCGCCGCTCAGTCGGGTTCGGGCTCCGGGAACAGGCCGAGCGGCGGATCGGCGACAATGCGGCCGGCGGCGAGGTCCACCGTTGGCACCGTCGCCTTGGTGAAGGGCAGGAGCACCGTGGCCCCGCCGCCCGGCCGGCGGATCTCCAGGATGTCGCCCGCGCCGTGATCGTGCACCGCCAGAACCTCGCCGAGGACCGCGCCGCCCGTGTCCTGCACCGCAAGCCCGATCAGGTCGGCGTGGTAGAACTCGTCGTCGGCGAGCGCCGGCAGCCGTTCGCGCTCGGCATAGAGCCGGGTGCCCGTGAGCGCCTCGGCCTCCTCCCGCGTCGTCACGCCCGAGAGCTTCGCCGCGAATCCGCCGCGGATCGGCTGGGTGAGCCTTACGTCGAAGCTCCGGGCGCCGTCCTCGGTGAACAGCCGCCCGTAGGCGGCGACCGCCTCGGGCTCGGCGCAGAAGCTCTTCAGCCGGACCTCGCCCATCACTCCAAAGGCTCCGGCGAGGGCGCCGACGCAGACGCGCGCCCCGGTCATCGTCGCGGCACCCCGGTGCAGACGCCACGCGCGTCCACCACGCCGCCGGCGTTGCGGCAGCGGCCCTCCTCGAGGAACCGCTCGACCTTCATGCCGAGCCAGCCCCCAAGGATCAGGACGGCGATGGTGAACGGGCGGAACATCGCCGCAGGCTTAGTCCGACGCCGCCTTCTCCGCCTTTGCCGCCTTCTCCGACGATTTGTCGGCCGCTTCGTCGGCCGCCTCTTCGGCCGGGGCTTCCGCCGGCGCTTCGACCTCCGCCGCTTCCTCGGCCGGCGCTTCCGCCTCGGCGGTTTCCTTTGTCACTTCCTCGGCCGGTGCCTCGGCCTCGGCCGCTTCCTCGGCCGGCGCTTCGGCCGAGGCCGCTTCCTTCGCGGGCGCCGGCGCGGCGGCGGCCTCGGCGGCCTTTTCCGCCTTCTCGGCCTTCGCCGCGGCGCGCTCCTGCGCGGCCTTGCCGGGGGTGCCCTTCTGCGGGTTCGCGCGGGTCTTCTTCGCCAGGACGCCGGCGGCCTCGAGCATGCGGGAGATGCGGTCGGTCGGCTGCGCGCCCTTCTCGAGCCAGTGCTTGACCCGATCGGTGTCCATCTTCACCCGCTCCTCGCTGTCCTTGGGCAGAAGCGGATTGTAGGTGCCGAGCTTCTCGATGAAGCGGCCGTCGCGCGGCATCCGGCTGTCGGACGCGACGATGGAATAAAACGGCCGCTTCTTCGAGCCGCCGCGGGCAAGACGGATTTTCATAGCCATTTGGGATCTCCTTGGTTTGGCTTGTTGGCGGCCAGGCCGCTCATTTCTGCAGTTTCTCGTGGTGCCTGATCACTTCGCGGATGATGAAGGTCAGGAATTTCTTGGCGAACTCGGGGTCGAGGTCGGCTTCGCCCGACAGCCACTCCAGCCGCTCGACCTGATGCGCCTCGCGCGCGGGGTCCGACGGCGGCAGCCCGTACTCGGCCTTGAGCCGGCCCACCGACTGGGTGTGCTTGAAGCGCTCGGCCAGCGTGTAGACAAGGATCGCGTCGAGCCGGTCGATCGACTCGCGGTGCTCTTTGAGGAGCTTCGCGGCGCGTTCGCTGTCGGTCATAGCAAGGGCCTCCGGGGCGCGGGATGGCGGAAGACGATCAGGTCGGGGTCGAGCGGGTGCCGCGCCGCGGGGTCGGGCTTGGCGCCGAGCCGCTCGGCGGTGGCGATGGAGCGGGTGTTGTCTCGGGCGACGTAGCTGACGACGGTACGCCAGCCGAGCCGCCCGTAGGCGAACTCTCGTGCCGCGCGTGCCGCCTCGTGGGCGTAGCCCTTGCCCTCGGCCGCGGCGCGGAAGAGGTAGCCGAGTTCCCGCTCGGGGTCGCCGGCCTCCACGTGGAGCGGCAGGAAGCCGACGAGCGTGCCGTCCCCTCGCGTCTCGACGCTCCAGAGCCCGTGGCCGCGCAGCAGCCAGCCCGCGACGCCTTGCGCGAAGTCGAGGAAGGCGTCTTCGCGGCTGAACGGTCCGCCGATGTGGACGGCGCGGTCCGAGCAGAGGATCTCGGCGTAGGCGGCGAAATCGCCGATCCGCGGCGCCCTGAGCCGGAGCCGTTCGGTCTCGATCTCCGGCACGCCGGCCGCGAGCCCCGCCGCGATCTCGGCCGCCCGACCCTCGGGTGCGATCTCCCAGGCCGCCGTCATCCCAACCCCTCCGGCACCGGGTGGCGGTAGACGAGCGTGGGCTCGTCGGGATGCGGCACCGCCGCGTCGGGATCGAGCCGGGCGCCCAGCCGTTCGGCCAGCGCCACCGAGCGGGCGTTCTCGGGGTCGATGTAGCTGACCGCGGTATCCCAGCCGAGCTCCCGGTAGGCGAAGTCGCGGGCCCGCCGCGCGGCCTCGAAGGCGTAGCCCTTGCCCTCGGCCTCGGCGGTCCAGACGGTCCAGCCGAGCTCGCGCTCGGGCCAGTCGGCCGGATGCCAGGGCCCGGTCATCCCCAGAGCCTCGTCGCGGCCCTTCAGGCAGAAGATGAACGAGCCGTAGCCCCGGAGCGCCCACATCCCCGCGACATGGGCGAAGGCGCGCCAGGACTTGCCGTCTTCCATCGGCTCGCCGCCCCTGATGAAGCGAGAGCGGTCGTCGCGGGTGAAGGCAAGCCAGCGCGGCCAGTCGCGCATCGCCGGCGCACGCAGCACGAGCCGCTCGGTCTCCAGGACCGGGGTGCCTGACAGGTGCGCCGTCATGCGCGCGCCCCCAGGTCGTGGCGGATCACCAGGTCGCCGGGGTCGATGCCGGGAAGCTCCGGGTCGATCACGCCGCCGAGCCTCAGCCCCAGCGCGATCGATCGGGCGTTCTCGGGGTCGATGATCGAGGTGATCTGGGTCCAGCCGAGCGTCTCGCGGATCCAGGCCATCACTGCCCTGGCACCCTCTAAGGCGTAGCCCTTGCCCTCGGCCTCGGGGACCACGAACCAGCCGAGCTCGGGGCCGGGATAACCCTCGGGCTGGTAGATGCCGACCTCTCCGACATAGGCGCCGGTCTGGCGCTGGTCCATTGCGAAGCTGCCATAGCCGCGAAGCTGCCACAGCGCCACGTCGGCCGCCCAGGCGCGGTATCCCTTGACGCGGTCAAGCGGCCCGCGCTCGTGTCTCGAGCGGTCGGAGGCGAAGAACGCCGCCCAGTGTTCGAAATCGGAAAGCCGCGGCCCCCGGAGGCTCAGCCGTTCGGTTTTGAGGGTCGGAATCGTCATGCCGCCGCCGTTGCCGGATGGCGCCAGACGTCGAGCGCGCCAAAGCGCGGGTGTGGATGCTGGCCCTCGATCCGCGCGCCGAGCCGGCGGGCCAGCGCCACCGAGCGGAGGTTGTTGGGGGCAACCAGGCTGACCACGGTGCGCCATCCCAGCGTCGCGTAGGCATAGTCGCGGGTGGCAAGTGCCGCCTCGTGGGCAATGCCCCTGCCCTCGGCCGCCTCGAACAGCGACCAGGCGATCTCGGGCTCGGGCCAGTCCTCGGGGAAGAACAGGCCGACGACGCCCAGGGGCGCGTCGGACGCGAGGTCGGCCACCATCCAGCGGCCGAAGCCGCGCAGGTGCCAGTGGCCGATGATCTCGCCAAGCTGCTCGAAGGCCTGGGCGCGGGTGTAGGGCCCGCCCAGCACCCGTGCCCGCTCCGAGGCGCGGAACGCGGCATAGTCTTCGAGGTCCGAGGCATGTGGAGCCCGGAGCCTCAGCCGCTCGGTCTCGAGCGTCGGGATATGGATGGTGGTGCCGCTCACTTCTTCTTGCCGAACCCGCTCAGCCCCGGCGGCAGCTGCATCCTGCCTCCGCCCAGGCCCGGCATCCCGCCTCCGCCCAGGCCCGGCATCCCGCCAAGCCCCTTCGGCAGCTGCCCCTTGGCCATCTGCTCGCGGGCGGCGGCGAGGTCGGCGTCGGAGGGCCCGCCACTTGCGCCTTTACCGCCGAACATGCCCTTCATCGCCTGCTTGAGCATGCCGCCCTTGCCCATCTTCTTCATCATGTCCGCCATCTGGCGGTGCATCTTCAGCAGCCGATTGAGCTCGGGCACCTCGAGCCCCGCGCCGGCCGCGATCCGCTTCTTCCGGCTCGCCTGCAACAGGTCGGGATTGGCCCGCTCCTTCTTCGTCATCGACTGGATCAGCGCGATCTGGCGGCGGAACATGGTGTCGTCGAAGCCTGCCTCGGCCATCTGGGCCCGCGCCTTGCCCATGCCGGGCAGCATCCCCATCATGCCTTCCATGCCGCCCATCTTCATCATCTGCTCGAGCTGCATCCGAAGGTCGTTCATGTTGAACTGGCCCTTGGCGAAGCGGCGGGCCATGCGCTCGGCCTGCTCGGCCTCGATCGTCGCCTGGGCCTTCTCGACCAGCGCCACGATGTCGCCCATGCCGAGGATCCGGCCGGCGATGCGCTCGGGCTCGAAGGTCTCGAGCGCGTCCATCTTCTCGCCGACGCCGACGAAGCGGATTGGCTTGCCGGTGACGGCCCGCATCGAGAGCGCCGCGCCGCCGCGGCCGTCGCCGTCCATCCGGGTGAGGACCACGCCGGTGATGCCGACCTTGGCGTCGAACTCCTCCGCCACCTCGACCGCGACCTGGCCGGTCAGGCCGTCGACGACCAGCAGCGTCTCGCGGGGCTTGGCGACCTCGGCGACCTTGGCCACCTCGTCCATCAGCACCTGGTCGATCTGCAGCCGCCCGGCGGTGTCGAGCATGAACACGTCGTAGCCGCCCATCGTCGCCTGTTGCTTGGCGCGCTTGGCGATGTCGACGGCGGACTGGCCCTTGACGATCGGCAGCGTGTCGACCCCGATCTGCCGGCCCAGGATCTGCAGCTGCTCCATCGCCGCCGGGCGGTTGGTGTCGAGCGAGGCCATCAGCACCCGCTTGCCCTCGCGCTCGGTCAGCCGCTTTGCGATCTTGGCCGTCGTCGTGGTCTTGCCGCCGCCCTGAAGGCCGACCATCAGGATCGGCGCCGGCGGGTTGTCGATCTTGAGCGCACCGGGGTCGCCCTCGCCCTCGAGTACGTGGACAAGTTCGTCGTGGACGATCTTCACCACCTGCTGGCCCGGCGTGACCGACTTCGTCACCGCCTGGCCGGTGGCCTTCTCCTGCACCCGGCCGACGAAGGCGCGCGCCACGGCGAGCGAAACGTCGGCCTCCAGGAGCGCCACCCGCACCTCGCGCAGCGCGGTCGCCACGTCGGCCTCGGAAAGCGCGCCCTGCTTGGTCAGCCGGTCGAACACGCCCGACAGGCGTTCGGACAGGTTCTCGAACATCCACGGCCCTCCTTCGAACCGGTTTCATCCCTGCCGGATATGGGGTCCGGCGCGCGAAATGACCAACGGCACCCGTGGGCGCGACGCGCTGACGGATGGCGATCCCCGCCCAGATGGGCGATGGGACCGGAAGCGGTGAAGCCTCCGGGGAACGCGCGGGGTGTAGGGGGAAAGCGCGCAGGGAGTCAAGCGCGGGCTTGCGCCGGGGCAGGGCGGCCGGCCGTTTCCGGCCCGGGATCGCCCGCGCCGCCGCCGAGCCGTTCCGCGCCGCAGGAGCCTAGCCGCGCGCCCGTTCGCCGGCGGCGAGCCACTCGCGCGCCGCCGCGGCGCAGGCCTTGGTGCCGCGCCCGCTTTGATAGTAGCGCGTCATTGGCACCGGGGCGGGTTGGTCCCTAAGCCGCAGCGCCAGCCGGTAGGTGCGACTGCCCTCGCCGAAGTCGCTCTGCTCGACCACCGCCTCCAGCCGCGCAAGCGGCCAGCCCTGGCGCCGGAAGCGCCCGTGGCTGCGGCGGCGCAACTCTACCGTGCCGGCGCGGCGATCGAGCACCAGCCAGACCCGCTCGACCACCCTGGCCGAAACCCAGGCGAAGGCGGCGGCGACCGCGCCGAGGCCGAGTGCCGCCAGCCATTGCCCCTCGAACGCCGCTGCCAGCGCGGCGGCGGCGAAGCCCAGCACGAAGACGGCCAGCATCAGTCCCAGAAACCAGGGCTTCTCCTCGATCACTAGCATGTCCGGGCTCAGCCTCAGCACCTTCATTGGCGCCAGAGTAGCACGGAAGCGACCGACGCCCCCCTTGCATTGGCGAACAATTCGTAGCCAAATGTCGCCGCGATGTTCAGGGGCGCACAGAAGATGAGCCTCGACGGCTGGGATGAGATCCGAACCGCGTACCACGTCGCACGGCTGGGAACCGTCTCGGGCGCCGCCGAGGTGCTGGGGGTCCACCACGCCACCGTGATCCGCCACATCGACGCGCTGGAGGCGCGGCTCGGCGTCAAGCTGTTCCAGCGCCACGCCCGCGGCTACACGCCGACCGAGGCGGGGCAGGACCTGCTGAAGGTGGCGCAGGCCACCGAGGACCAGTTCACCCAGCTCGCCGGCCGCATCCGGGGCCGCGGCGAGGAAGTGTCGGGCGAGCTCACCGTCACCTCGCTGGCCATCGTCTCGCCCCTGCTCACCCCTTCGTTGGCCGAGTTCCAGGCCGCCCATCCCGGTCTCGTCATCCGCTTCCTCACCGACGAGCGGCTGTTCCGCCTGGAATACGGCGAGGCCCATGTCGCGATCCGCGCCGGCACCGCGCCGGACCAGCCCGACAACGTGGTCCAGCCGCTGCTCAAGATGCGCCACGCGCTCTACGCCGCGAAGTCCTACGTCGAGCGCCGCGGCGTGCCGAAATCCGAGGCGGAGTTCGAGGGCCACGCCTTCGTCGGCGAGGACAGCGGCAAGAGCCCGGCGCCGTTCCTGCGCTGGCTGCACGAGACGGTGCCGCCGGCGGCGGTCACCTGGCGCAGCGCCTCGATCGGCGCCATCCACGACGCGGTGTCCGCCGGTGCCGGGATCGGCTTCCTGCCGGTCTACCTGGGGCAATCGGATCCGAACGTCGTCGAGGTTTTGCCAACCCGGGAGGAGTGGAGCACGCAGCTCTGGCTCGTCACCCATGTCGACCTGCACCGCACTCCAAAGGTGCAGGCGTTCCTGAGCTTCATCAAGGACGCGGCCAAGGGCTGGGGCGAGGTCTGAGCCGGGCATGACGCTCTCCGACCCCGCCAAGGGCCACCTGGCGATGCTCGCCTTCTCGGCGCTGCTCGGCGGCTCGTTCTCGCTCGGCTCGCTGATCGCCAACGATATCGCGCCCACCGCGCTCACCGCCGCCCGCTTCGTCATCGCGATCGCGGTGATCGGCGCGCTGGCGCTCGCCACGAAGGGCATCCCCCGTGCCGCCTTCGCCGCGCCATGGCGCTACTTCCTGCTCGGACTCCTCTTCGGCGCCTACTTCGTCCTGATGTTCGAGGGCCTGAAGACCGCGCCGCCGGTCTCCACCGCCGCCGTCTTCACCCTGACCCCGGTGATGTCGGCCGGCTTCGGCTGGCTCCTGCTGCGCCAGGTCACCACGCCGCGCATGGCCCTCGCGCTCGCCCTCGGCGGGATCGGCGCGCTATGGGTGATCTTCCGCGCCGACCTCACCGCGGCGCTCCGCTTCGAGATCGGCCGCGGCGAGGCGATCTATTTCTGGGGCTGCATCGCCCACGCGCTCTACACGCCGCTGGTGCGCAGGCTGAACCGCGGCGAAAGCTCCGTGGTGTTCTCGCTCGGCATGATGGTCGCAGCCCTGATCCTGGTGGCCGCCTACGGCTGGGCCGATATCCGCGCGACCGACTGGGACGGGCTCCCGGCGCTGGTCTGGGTCACCACCGCCTACCTCGGCGTCTTCGCCTCGGCGGCCACCTTCGTGCTCCTGCAGTACGCCGCCCTCAGGCTGCCCTCGGCCAAGGTCATGGCCTACACCTACCTGGTCCCGTCCTGGGTGATCCTGTGGCAGATCGCGCTCGGCCGCGGCGCGCCGCCGGGGCTGGTCGTCGTCGGCGTCGCGCTCACAGCGCTGGCGCTCGTGCTCCTCATCAAGAACGAGGCCTGAGCGCCGCCCGCGCCGCGGTCACCAGCGCCGGTCCGAGCTCGGCCTCCGGCTCGCAGCCGACCGACAGCCGCACGTAGCCCGGCGCCACCGCGTCGCCCCAGCGCGCCCGCCGCTCGGCCGAGCTGTGGACGCCGCCGAACGAGGTCGCGGGGCGCAGGTAGCGGCAGGCCCCGATGAACCGCTCCGCCGCTGCCGTCGAGCCGAAATCGAGCCCGACCAGGAAGCCGAAGCGCCGCATCTGCCGGCGGGCCAGAGCGTGCGACGGGTCGGCCTCCAGGCCCGGATAACGGATGACTAGCCCGAGGCCAGCGAGCCGCTCGGCCACCCGCTCGGCGGTGTCGCACATACGGGCAAACCGCAGCTCAAGCGTCTCCAGCGAGCGGTGCAGCAGCCAGGCCTCGAACGGCCCCGGGATCGCCCCGGAAAGCCGCCGCCACTCCTTCGCCGCCTCCATCACCGCCGCGTCTCGGCTCGCCACGTGGCCCATCAGCAGGTCGGAATGGCCGCCCGGCGCCTTGGTGTCGGCCGCCACAACCACGTCGGCGCCGAGCTCCAGCGGGCGCTGGCCGAACGGCGTCATCGTGGTGTTGTCGGCGACCGTCATTCCCCCCGCTGCGCGCACAGCCGCCGCCACCTCGGCGATGTCACAGAGATCGAGCCCGGGGTTCGACGGGCTCTCCACGAAGACCAGCCGGTAGCCCGAGAAGCCGCCCGCCGCGAAGCGCGCCGTCGGGCGGAGCTCGACGGCGACGCCCAGGGGCGCGAGGAAGCGCTCGGCCAGAAGCCGCGTGGCGTAGTAGCCGTCCGCGGGCATGAGCACCCGGTCCCCGGCCTTCACGAGCGAAAACAGCGTGGCCGAGATCGCCGCCATGCCCGAGGGGAAGGCGAGCGCCGGGGCGCCTTCGAGATGGGCGAGCGCGTGCTCCAGCGCCTCCCAGGTCGGGTTGTCGGAGCGCCCGTAGCTGGCCGCGCCGTCCGGCTCGCCCGGCAGGTGGAACATCGAGGCGAGCGTCAAGGGCAAGGCGATCGGCGCGCCCTTGGGCAGCCGCTGGCCCCGCAGATGCAGGAGCTCCGCCGCCAAAGGCGCGCCCCGGTCCTTCTTCGCCATGCGCCCTGTCCCTCCCGCGGCAATTCAGGCCGACAATAGGCCCGCGCCGCTTCGGCGCAAGCCTCGCCCGACCGGCCCGACGGTTCCGTATCAAGCGCGTTCCGTCGCGCTCCAAGTCATTGAAGATCGGGATATTCTGATCCGCTCCGCAAGCCGGAACGCGGGATTCGCGACGTCCGCGGGTGCGCTCCCGCTCCGGCGCGGCACCAGTGGGCTCCCGCGGTCGGCCCCGGACGGCACCGCGGTCGGGCTGCGGATCGGCATCCTTCCCGCCCGGCCGCACCCGGCGATCGTCGCACCGCTCGAGGCTCCGTGCCGGCGCTTCGCCGAGCACCCTGCCGCCCGGCGCGTCGGGAAGCGTGTTATGGGGGTGAAACAGCTTTCGAAAAGGTTAATCGGTTATCGCTATCATAAATGATTACAGGCACTTGATCTGACCGTTCACTGTGAAATCCCGCCGGCATTTCACGTCCCCCTACCAGCGGATCCCGAACCTCAGCGCGTCGTAGATCCCGGCATGGATGTTTCGCGAGGCCACCGCGTCGCCGATCCGGTAGAGCCGGAACCGGCCCTCCGGATTCCGCTCCGGGAACAGCTCGCCCTCACCGATCAATGCCTGGTAATCGATCGCGCCCAGGTTCCGGCTGAGCGGCTTCAGCTCGCGGTAGAGCCCGTCGTTGGCGGCGGTCCCGTGCTCGACCACCACCCGGTCGATCCGCCGCTCCTCCTGCCAGCCCTCCGCGAAATCCGAGCTCAACAGGGCGACGAGCTCGTTCCCATCGCGCCGCACGCCTATGAGCCGGGTATTGATCGTGACCCGCACCCCCGCCTCGTGGAAGGCCCGCATGTAGGGGACGTGGTTCATGCCCCCCATCTCGGGCGCGAAGAACCGCTCCGGGCTGACGATCTCTACCTCGGCCCCGCCCCGGGCCAGCATCTCGGCCGCGCTCATTCCCGGGTGGCCGCCGTTGTCGTCGTAGACCAGGACCCGGCCCGCCGGCTTCACTTCGCCCGAAAGCACGTCCCAGGAAGAGACGGTCAGAGTCTCCCCGTCCATCTCCGGCGCCTGCGGCAGCCCGCCCGTGGCGACCACCACGATCTCCGGGTCGAGGTCCAGAACGTCCGCCGCCTCGGCGAAGAGGTTGAAGCGGATCTCAACCCCGAGCCGCTCCAGCTCGGAGAGCCGCCAGTCGACGATCCCGGCCATGTCCCGCCGCCGCGGGTTCTGGGTCAGCAGGTTGACCTGCCCGCCCGCCTCGGAAGCGGCTTCGAGCAGCGTGACCGCGTGCCCCCGCTCGCCCGCCACCCGCGCCGCCTCCAGCCCCGCCGGCCCGGCGCCGACGATCACCGCCCGGCGCTTCGTTTCGGCCTGCGGGATCAGGTGCGGCATCCGCGCCTCCCGTCCGGTGGCGGCGTTGTGGATGCAGAGTGCCTCGCCGCCCTCGTAGATCCGGTCGAGGCAGTAGGTGGCGCCGACGCAGGGGCGGATGCGGGCCTCCTCGCCGGCGGCGACCTTCCGGGCGATGTGGGGGTCGGCGATGTGGGCGCGGGTCATGCCGACCATGTCGAGCTTTCCGCTGGCGATCGCGTGGCGGGCGGTGGCGACGTCGGAGATCTTGGAGGCGTGGAAGATCGGGAACCAGGTCGCCGCCTTCACCTCGCCGGCGAAGTCGAGGTGCGGGGCGTCGGGCATGCCCTGGATCGGGACCACGTTGGTCAGCGCGGCGTCGGTCTCGATGTGGCCGCGGATGATGTTGAGGAAGTCGACCTTGCCGGAGGCGGCGAGGCGGCAGGCGATCTCGACGCCTTCCTGGCGGGAGAGGCCCTTCTCCCAGTCCTCGTCGGCGACCATGCGGAGGCCGACGATGAAGTCGGGGCCGACGGCCGCCCGGACCGCGTCGAGGACGGCCCAGGTGAAGCGCAGGCGGTTGTCGAGGGAGCCGCCCCATTCGTCGTCCCGCTTGTTGGTGGCGGGGGACCAGAAGCTGTCCATCAGGTGGCCGTAGGCTTCGAACTCGATGCCGTCGAGGCCGGCTGCCTGCATCCGCTGGGCGGCGGCGGCGTAGTCGGAGACGATCCGCTCGATGTCCCAGTCCTCGGCCTCCTTCGGGAAGGCGCGGTGGGCGGGCTCGCGGACGGGGGAGGCGGAGAGGACGGGGAGCCAGTCGGCGCG
>JBFKAV010000014.1:0-37910 GCA_041621405.1 Paracoccaceae bacterium | reverse complement strand
CGAGCGCCAGGCCATCAGCTCGAAGGAGTTCATCTCGGCCTGAACCGCGCGGCCGGCCACCGCCATCAGCGTGAACGAGGCGATGGCGCCCAGCATCCAGGCGGCGGCGAGAAGCGGGCGGGGCTCGGCGGTCATCTCCAGCGTCCAAAACTTCGCCGCCCGTCATGGACGCGGCGGGTACGGCTGTAAAGCGTCAGCCGCGCCCGCGCCAGATCCAGCCGCCGCCGAGAACGCGGCTGCCCTCCGTGGCGTAGAAAACGCAAGCCTGGCCGGGGCTCACGCCCTCCTCGGGGGCGAGCAGCTCCACCTCGGCCTCGGTCTCCGACAGCGGCCGCAGCACCGCCTCGCGCGGCGGCCGGGTCGAGCGCACTCGCACCGCCACCGTCCGCTCGGCGGCATCCGCCAGCGCCCCGTCGCCCAGCCAGTTGATCTCGCGCACCGGCACGATGCGGGTGGCGAGCATCTCCTTCGGGCCGACGATCACCCGGCGCGCTTGGACGTCGAGGCCGACCACGTAAAGCGGCTCGTCCAGCCCGCCGATGCCGAGGCCCCGGCGCTGGCCGATGGTGTAGTGGATCACGCCCGGGTGTTCGCCCAGCACCCGGCCGTCGGCATGGACGATCTCGCCCGGGCTGCCGGCGCCGGGGCGCAGCTTCTCGATCACCGCGGCGTAGTTGCCCGAGGGCACGAAGCAGATGTCCTGGCTGTCGGGCTTGTCGGCGACGGAAAGCCCGTGCTTGGCCGCCAGCGCCCTGGTTTCGGCCTTGGACGCGAGATGGCCGAGCGGAAAGCGCAGGAACTCCAGCTGTTCCCGGGTGGTCGAGAACAGGAAGTAGGACTGGTCGCGCGCCGGATCGGCCGCGCGGTGCAGCTCCGCCCCATGGGGTCCGAGTTTCCGCTGGATGTAGTGTCCGGTCGCCATGCAATCGGCGTCGAGGTCCCGCGCGGTGGCCAGGAGGTCCTTGAACTTCACCCGCTCGTTGCAGCGGATGCAGGGCACCGGCGTGGCGCCCGCCAGGTAACTCTCGGCGAACTCCTCGATCACCGCCTCGCGGAAGACGTTCTCGTAGTCGAGAACGTAGTGCGGGAAGCCCAGGGTCTCGGCCACACGGCGGGCGTCGTGAATGTCCTGGCCGGCGCAGCAGGCGCCTTTCTTGGCCAGGGCCGCGCCATGGTCGTAAAGCTGCAGCGTCACGCCGACGACGTCGTAGCCTTCGGTGGCGAGCTCGGCCGCCACCACCGAGGAATCCACGCCCCCCGACATCGCCACGAGGACGCGGGTCTCCGAAGGCGGCTTCGGAAACCCCAGGCTGTTCAGGGGTGCTGCCGTGTCGAGGGCCATGTCGTCGCTGCTGAGGTCCCGTTGGGGGGTCGGGCGCAATATAGGAAAATCTGATCTAGTCTCAAGCTCGCGCTTCACCCAGCGTTAAGCGACAGCCGGCAGTCTCGGGCCAGGACGCATGAGGGGAATGCCATGTTTCTCAAGCGGGTGAACGGGCCGCGTACGGTCACGCTGCCGGACGGCAGCACCATGACGCGCGCCGATCTTCCGCCGCCCGACACCGAGCGCTGGGTGGCCAGCCGCAAGGCGGCCGTCGTCAGGGGCGTTGCCTCGGGGCTGATCACCTCAGAGGAGGCCTGCCGCCGCTACGGCCTGACGGAGGAAGAGCTCGAAAGCTGGTGCAGAGCGGTCGTCCGGCACGGCGAGCAGGCACTGAGGGCGACGGCAGTGCAGAAGTACCGACAACCCTGAGTTGCTCTTGCGGTCATACGCATTATGGTAACTTGCAATTAACCATTGTAAGCGAGTGTGGTGCTCGGAAGGGGCACTAGCGGAGTAACGATAATGCGAATTCTACTCGTGGAGGACGATCCGGCCACCTCGAAGAGCATCGAGCTGATGCTGACCCACGCCAACCTCAACGTCTACGCGACGGACCTTGGCGAAGAGGGAATCGATCTGGCCAAGCTCTACGATTACGACCTGATCCTCCTGGACCTCGACCTGCCCGACATGAACGGCCACGAGGTGCTGCGGCAGCTCAGGATGAGCAAGGTGGAAACGCCGATCCTGATTCTGACCGGCTCCGACGACACCGAGAACAAGATCAAGGGCTTCGGCTTCGGCGCCGACGACTACCTGACCAAGCCGTTCCACCGCGAGGAGCTGGTCGCCCGCATCCACGCGATTATCCGCCGCTCGAAAGGCCATTCGCAAAGCGTGATCCGCACCGGCGAGATCGCGGTGAACCTCGACGCCAAGACGGTGGAGTCCGGCGGCAAGGCCGTGCACCTCACCGGCAAGGAATACCAGATGCTCGAACTCCTGTCGCTCAGGAAGGGCACGACGCTGACCAAGGAGATGTTCCTCAACCATCTCTACGGCGGCATGGACGAGCCGGAACTGAAGATCATCGACGTCTTCATCTGCAAGCTCAGGAAGAAGCTCGCCACCGCGACCGGCGGCGAGAACTACATCGAGACGGTCTGGGGCCGCGGCTACGTGCTGCGTGATCCCGAGCCGGCGGAGATCGATCGCCGCATCGCCATGGGCGCCTGAGCCCCGGGTAACGCCCGTCGGCGCCCGCGCTCCCCGGGCGACGCCGGATCCCTGACAGCGAGCGCCACTGCGGGTCGGAGCCCCTCCTCCCGCGGGGCGCGAAACCGGGCCCGGCCCGGGGTGTCCTTCCTCCGCAGCCGGTCCCGACATGCCGCCCGTCCGCGCCATTCCCTCGGGCGCGGGCGGGCGGTGCCGTTTTCCGGCTCCGCCGCCCGCGCGTTACCCGCGCGGCTCCTGGTTTCCGTCATCCCCGCCCTGGCGCCCGCCGTGCGCGTCCGGAGCGGGCTGGACCTCGGCGGGGGCGGCGCCTATCACTCGGCAAGGCAGCCGGGGAGCCTGGGCGGATGGCGGCGGAAAAGGACGTGTCGGCGCTGAGCGAGGCCGAGGCCAGGGCGGAGCTTGCCCGCCTGGCCGAGGCGATCGGGCAGGCGAACCGGGCCTATCACGGCGCCGACGCGCCGGAGATCTCCGACGCCGACTACGACGCGCTGAAGCGCCGCAACGCGGCGATAGAGGACCGGTTCCCGCACCTCAAGCGCGCCGACAGCCCCTCCGAGCAGGTCGGCGCCGCGCCCGCCGAGGGCTTCGCCAAGGTCGCCCACGCCGCCAGGATGCTCAGCCTCGAGAACGCCTTCGACGAGGCCGAGGTCAGGGAGTTCGACGAGCGCGTCCGCCGTTACCTCAACCGCAGCGCCCCGGTGCCCTACACCGCCGAGCCGAAGATCGACGGGCTCTCGCTCAGCCTGCGCTACGAGGCGGGCCGCCTCGCCGTAGCGGCGACCCGCGGCGACGGCAGGGTGGGCGAGAACGTCACCCCGAACGCGATGACCATCGCCGAGATCCCGCAGCGGCTTAAGGCCGCGCCGGAGCTTCTTGAGGTTCGCGGCGAGGTCTACATGAGCCACGCCGACTTCACCCAGCTCAACGCCCGCGCCGAGGCCGAGGGCGGCAAGACCTTCGCCAATCCCCGCAACGCCGCCGCCGGCTCGCTGCGCCAGCTCGACCCCGAGATCACCCGGTTGCGGCCGTTGAAGTTCTTCGCCTATGCCTGGGGCGCCCATTCCGAGGAGCTCGGCGCAACCCAGACGGAAGCCCTTGCCCGCCTCGCCGCGCTCGGCTTCGCGACCAACCCGCTCACCCGCCTCTGCGAGGGGCTCGAGGCGATGCTCGAGGCCTACCACGACATCGAACAGAAGCGCGCCACCCTCGGCTACGACATCGACGGCGTCGTCTACAAGGTCGACGACATCGCGCTCCAGCACCGGCTTGGCTACCGCTCGACCACGCCGCGCTGGGCGATCGCCCACAAGTTCCCCGCCGAGCTCGCCTGGACCCGGCTCGAGAAGATCGAGATACAGGTCGGCCGCACCGGCGCGCTCTCGCCGGTGGCCCGCCTCGCGCCGGTCACCGTGGGCGGCGTCGTCGTCTCGAACGCCACGCTCCACAACGAGGACTACATCGCCGGCCGCGACGCGAAGGGCAACCCGATCCGCGGCGGCAAGGACATCCGCGAGGGCGACTGGGTCCAGGTCTACCGCGCCGGCGACGTGATCCCGAAGGTGGCGGACGTCGACATCGACAAGCGCCCCAAGGGGGCCAGGCGCTACGAGTTCCCGCAGACCTGCCCCGAATGCGGATCTGAGGCGGTGCGCGAGGAGTGCGACGCGGTGCGCCGCTGCACCGGCGGCCTCGCCTGCCCGGCGCAGGCGGTGGAGAAGCTGAAGCACTTCGTCTCCCGCGCCGCCTTCGACATCGAAGGCTTGGGCGCCAAGCACATCGTGGCCTTCCACGAGCGCGGCTGGCTGTCCGAGCCCGCCGACATCTTCGCGCTCGAGGCCCGGCACGGCGACGCGCTGCGGGAAACCGAGGGCTGGGGCGAGAAGTCCGCCGCCAAGCTCTTCGCCGCGATCGAGGAGCGCCGCCGGATCCCGCTCAACCGGCTGATCTTCGCGCTTGGAATCCGCCACATCGGCGAGGCCGCGGCAAACCTCATCGCGCGGCACTACGGAACCTGGGAGGCCTTCGCCGCCGGGATCACGGCGGCCCGCGTCGGCGATGGGCCGGAATGGGCCGATCTTCTCGCCATCGACGGCATGGGCGAGGTGATGGCCGCATCGCTCGTCACCGCGTTCCAGCAGGAGGCGGAGCGCGCCTCGATCGACCGGCTGGTGGCCGAGCTCGAGATCGAGCCGGTGGCCGCGCCGAGCGCCGAGGGCAGCCCGATCGCCGGCAAGACCCTGGTCTTCACCGGCACGCTGGAGAAGATGAGCCGCGCCGAGGCCAAGGCCCGGGCCGAGGCGCTCGGGGCCAAGGTCGCGGGCTCGGTCTCGGCCAGGACCGACCTGGTGATCGCGGGGCCGGGGGCCGGCTCGAAGGCCAAGGCGGCCGCGGCGCTCGCCATCGAGACGATCGACGAGGAGGCCTGGCTGAAGCTGATCGGGGCCGCCTGACGTGCCCGGCCGCCCGGATATCCTGTTCCCGCTTTTTGGCGAGCTCGAGGGGCTGGCCGGAGTTGGCGCCAAGACGGCGAAGCTCCTGGTGCAGATGGGCATAGAGCGCCCGCGCGACCTGCTCTTCACGCTGCCCCACTCCGGCATCGACCGCCGGTTCCGGCCGACGATCCAGGGCCTGTCGCTGCCGGCCACCGCGACCGTCGAGGTCACCGTCGGCCGGCACATTCCGCCCCGCACCAAGACCGGGCCGGCTCGGGTGGTGGTCGAGGATGCCGAGACGAGCTTCCAGCTCGTCTTCTTCCACGCCCGCGGCGACAGTTTGCAGAAGCAGCTCCCGACCGGCCAGCGCCGGGTGGTCTCGGGCAAGGTCGAGCTCTTCGACGGGGTGGCGCAGATGGTCCACCCCGACCACATCCTGCGCCCCGAGGAAGCCGCCGAGCTGCCCGAATTCGAGCCGGTCTACCCGCTGACCCAGGGGCTCACCCAGCGGGCGATGGCGAAGGCCGTTCAGGGCGCGCTCGACCGGGCGCCGGAGCTGCCGGACTGGATCGACCCGGCGCTCAGGGCGCGCGAGGGCTGGCCCGGCTGGCACGCGGCGCTCCTGGCGGCGCACGGACCGAAGCGCGAAGCCGATCTTTCAGCCGAGGCTTCGGCCCGTCGGCGCCTCGCCTACGACGAGCTCTTCGCGCACCAGCTCACGCTGGCCCTCGCTCGCCGGGTCGAGCGTCGCGGCAAGGGCAGGGCCTCGGTCGGAACCGGGCGGCTCCAGGCCAAGGTGCTTGCGGCGCTGCCCTACCGGATGACCGGCGCGCAGCAGCGGGCGATCGGCGAGATCGCCGACGACATGGGCCGCGAGAGCCGGATGAACCGTCTGCTGCAAGGCGATGTCGGGGCAGGGAAAACGCTCGTCGCCTTCCTGGCGCTCCTGGTCGCCGTCGAATCGGGCGGGCAGGGCGTGATCATGGCCCCGACCGAGATCCTGGCGCGCCAGCATCTCGAGGGTCTCCGGCCCCTGGCCGAGGCCGCCGGCGTCGTGATCGAGATCCTCACCGGCCGCGACCGGGGAGCCGAGCGGGCAGCCAAGCTCGCCGCGCTTGCCAGGGGTGACATCCAGATCCTCGTCGGCACCCACGCGGTGTTCCAGAAGGATGTGGCCTTCCACGACCTCCGCCTCGCCGTGATCGACGAACAGCACCGCTTCGGCGTGGCGCAGCGGATGGAGCTCGGCGCCAAGGGGCGGGGGGCAGACGTGCTGGTGATGACGGCGACCCCGATCCCGCGCTCGCTGGCCCTGGCGAATTACGGCGACATGGACGTGAGCCTGCTCGACGAGAAGCCGCCTGGGCGGACGCCGGTCGTCACTGCGTTGGTCTCGGCGGGGCGGATCGACGAGGTGGTCGAGCACCTGCGCACCGCCGTGGCCGAGGGCAAGCAGGCCTACTGGGTCTGCCCGCTGGTGGACGAAAGCGAGGCGGTCGACCTCGCCGCCGCGACCGACCGCTTCCAGCGGCTCCGCGCCGCGCTGGGCGAAGGCAATGTCGGGCTGGTCCACGGCCAGTTGCCGGCGGCGGAGAAGGACGCGGCGATGGCGCGCTTCGTTGCCGGCGAGACCAAGGTGCTGGTGGCGACGACGGTCATCGAGGTCGGCGTGAACGTTCCCAACGCCTCGATCATGGTGATCGAGCGCGCCGAGATCTTCGGCCTGGCGCAGCTGCACCAGCTTCGGGGCCGGGTCGGGCGAGGCGCCGAGAAATCGACCTGCCTGATGCTCTACCAGCCGCCGCTGTCGGACAGTGCCGAGCGCCGGCTCGCGATCCTGCGCGAAACCGAGGATGGGTTCCGCATCGCCGAGGAGGATCTGGCGCTCCGCGGCGCCGGCGACGTGCTCGGCACCGCGCAATCGGGGCTGCCGAAGTTCCGCGTCGCCGACCTCGAGCGCCAGGCGGCGCTGATGGCGGTGGCGCAGAGCGACGCGCGCAAGCTCCTGGCCGACGACCCGGAGCTTGCCTTGCCGCGGGGCGCGGCGGCGCGCACTCTCTTGTGGCTGATGGAGCAGGACCGAGCTTTCCGGCTGATCTCGGTGGGCTGAATCAGGCGGATTCGCGCGATGTTCGTCAAAAGTTCGTAAAAAGTTCTTGCCAAGCCTGAAGGAACATGAGAACAAAGTGGCAACAATTCCGCACGAGGAGGGTCCGCGATGGTCTCCGGCCTGAAATCCGTTGTCACCCGCGCCGCGCCGACGCTCTTGGAGGATGCGGCGGGCTGCGTCGCCCTCGTGGTCCTGCTCTATTTCGGGCTGCACCTGCCCGCCTTCGTCTGAGTCCTGCCTGCGGTCTTTTCCGGGCGGCGCCCCTGTCCCCATCCTGGCGCCCAGTCTCCCGGCTCCGGTCACTGCCTGCCGGAGCCCACGGCCCGAAAGACGCGCAAACTGCCGCCGCCTTCCCTCGAGGAAGCGCGGCGGCTTCTTTTTCCGGGCGGTCAGCAGGCGGCGTGGGCCTCGGCCTCGGCCATCGCCTCGGCGGTCGCCTCGAGCGAGAGCAGGATCGAGGCGTGGCGGTTCTTGTAGTCGCGCGCGGGCAGCAGCACCTCGAGCGCCTCGAAGGGCGCCGAGGGCACCGGCCCGTTCTCCTTCAGCATCGCCTTCAGTTCGTCGCGCGCGCGCTCGATCTCGGCCCGGGTCCGGCCGATCGCGTTGGCGCCGGTGACGGCGGCGGCGGCCTGGCCAAGCGCGCAGGCCTTCACGTCCTGCCCGAACGCGGTGATGCGGCCATCCGTCACAACGATGTCGACCGTGACGGTCGAGCCGCAGAGCGGCGAACGCCGCTTGGCGGTGGCGGTGGGATTGGCGAGGCGCTCGGTATGCGGGATCGCGGCCGCGAGCGCGAGGATGCGCTTCGAATAGAGCTTGATCAGATCGCCTTCCGCGGTCATCGCGGGTTTCCCTTGGCCGTGACCTTCCCTAGATAGGCGCGAGCGTGCGCAAAGGAAATCCCCCATGGACTTCGATCCCGCGAGCCTTGCCTACGACGATCGGGGGCTCATCCCCGCCATCGCCCAGGACCACGCCTCGGGCGAGGTGCTGATGCTGGCCTGGATGAACGCCGAGGCGGTGGCGCGCACGCTCGAGACCGGCCGCGTCACCTACTGGTCGCGCTCGCGGTCGGCGTTCTGGGTCAAGGGTGAGACCTCGGGGCATGTCCAGCGCCTTGTCGAGATGCGCCTCGATTGCGACCGGGACTGTCTTCTGGTGCTGGTAGAACAGACGGGCCCGGCCTGCCACACCAACCGGCGAAGCTGCTTTTATACCGCGATAAGAGACGGGACGGAGGTTGAATTTCTCCGGCCAGAGCGCTGACGCCAAAAATTCTTCATAGACCTTGCCCAGACCCTTCGATCGGGCTCGAGCTCAGTCCAGGCCAACCATACCGCGAATGTCCTTGGGCGACGCACCCTCGGCGCGGAACTTCGCGATCGCACGGGCATCGTCACGCTTGGCCAGCCGCCTCCCGGCCTCGTCGCGGATCAGCCGGTGGTGATGATAGGCGGGAGTGGGCAGGCCGAGTGCGGCTTGCAAAACGACATGGACGAAGGTCGCCGCGAAGAGGTCCTCGCCGCGCACCACCTCGGTGATGCGCTCGGCGGCGTCGTCCACCACCACGGCGAGGTGGTAGGAGGTGCCGATGTCGCGCCGGGCGAGCACCACGTCGCCGACCTTGGCGACGAGCCGCGCGGGGTCGGGGCGGAGGACACCGGCGCGGCTTGGGCCGGTCTCGGTGATCTCTGGCAGGGCCAGGCGCTCCACGGCGCGGGCCATGTCGATCCGAAGCGCATCCTCGGGCCCGGCCTCGGCCATCGCCCGGCGGCGGCAGGTGCCCGGATAGACCGGCCCGTCGGGCCCGACCACCCCTTCCTGCGGCGCCGAGAGCGCGGCGCGGATGTCGCCGCGCGTGCAGCGGCAGGGATAGAGAAGATCGATTGCGATCAGCTGGTTGAGCGCCGAAGCGTAGGCGCCGGTGCGTTCGGATTGGCGCAGCACCGGCATCGGCCAGGAGAGGCCGAGCCAGGAGAGGTCGTCGTAGATCGCCGCCTCGAATTCGGGCCGGCAGCGGGGGCGGTCGATGTCCTCGATCCGGAGCCGGAAGCCACCATTGGCCTGCTGCGCCCGGTCCCAGGCGGTCAACGCCGAGAACGCGTGGCCGAGATGCAGGAGCCCGGTCGGCGAGGGGGCGAAGCGGGTGGCGTAGCTCACCGCTTCTCCAGCACGTAGACCGTGGACTTCACGTCGATGCCGGGCAGGTGGTCGCCACGCGCCTCCGAGATCACGCGCACCGTGCCGGCGGCCGCGAGCGCGGGCACGGCCGCGGCGTAGGCGGGCTCGGAGAGCGCATGGTCGTTGAAGGAAAAGCCGAGGAGCCCGCCCTCGGGCAGGGCGGCGACGAGGCGGTCGAGCACCGCGAGCGGCGCCGCGCCGGGGCCGATCACGCCGATCGCGGCGATGGTGGCGTAGACAGCCGGCGGCGCTTCCTGCGCGCCGATCGTCGCAAGCCGCCGGTAGAGGCCCTTGGCCTCGGCAAGCGCCAGCATCTCGGGCGTCACGTCCAGACCGTCGATGACCCGGAACCCAGCGGACTTCAGCGCCGCGCCGGAAATGCCTGTGCCGCAACCGAAATCTAGGATCGGCTCTCCGGGGTCGGCACCGGCGGCGCGAAGCGCGGCGGCGACGCGGGCGGGCGTCGCGTAGCCCGCCTCGGCGATCTCGTCGTCGTAGCTCGCGGCCCAGTCGGCGTACAGACGGCGCACTTCCTCGGGGCTCTTCGCGCCGTAGATCTTGCTGAGGAATTTTGCCATTTGCCGCAGACTAGGCGCCGCCTCAGGCGGCGGCAAGCGCCGCCTCGCGCTTGAGCCACTCCCTGAAGGCGGCCTTGGCGCGGTCGGTATAGGCCTTGTAGCGGTCCTTCCGTCCGCGGCGGCCGCCTTTCGCCTCGACCGGCGGGAACAGGCCGAAATTCACGTTCATCGGCTGGAAGCTCCGCGCCTCCGCGCCGCCGGTGATATGGGCCAGGAGCGCACCGATTGCCGTCTCCGGCGGTGGCGGGGCAATGGGGTGGCCCTTCGCCTCGGCGGCGGCGAGGCGGCCGGCGAGAAGCCCCATCGCAGCGCTCTCGACGTAGCCCTCGACCCCGGTCACCTGACCGGCGAAGCGGACATGGGGCCGCGAGCGGAGCCGCATCTGTCCGTCGAGCAATGTGGGTGAGTTCAGGAACGTGTTGCGGTGGATGCCCCCCAGCCGCGCGAAGCTTGCGTTCTCCAGTCCTGGAATCTTTCTGAAAACATCGACTTGCGCGCCGTACTTCATCTTCGTCTGGAAGCCTACGATGTTGTAGAGCGTGCCAAGTGCGTTGTCGCGGCGAAGCTGGACCACAGCGTAGGGCTTCTCTCCGGGCTTGTGCGCATTGGTCAGCCCCACCGGCTTCATCGGCCCGTGGCGCGGCGTCTCGCGGCCACGCTCCGCCATCACCTCGATCGGCAGGCAGCCCTCGAAGTAGCTGGCGGTCTCGCCATCGTGGAACTCGGTCTTCTCGGCGGCGACGAGCGCGTCGATGAAGGCCTCGTAGTCGGCCCTGGTCATTGGGCAGTTGAGGTAGGCCCGCCGCTCGTTCTCGGTCTCGCCCTTGTCGTAGCGCGACTGCGCCCAGACGATGCCCATGTCGATGCTCTCCGCATAGACGATGGGGGCGATGGCGTCGAAGAAGGCGAGCGCCTCGGCGCCGGTCTCGGCGCGAAGCGCCTGACCCAGAGCAGGCGAGGTCAGCGGCCCGGTGGCATAGATCCAGTTTCCGGACGAAGGAAGGTCGGTAACCTCCTCTTCCACAATGGAAACCAGAGGATGAGCACGCAAGCGCCGGGTCACCGCCTCGGAAAACGGCTCGCGGTCGACGGCCAGTGCGCTGCCGGCGGGAAGCGCATGGGCGTCGGCCATTGCCATCACCAGGCCGCCCGCCGCCCGCATCTCCCAGTGCAGGAGGCCAACGGCATTGCGCTCGTCGTCGTCCGAGCGGAACGAGTTCGAGCAGACCATCTCGGCGAGCTTGCCAGTGCGGTGGGCGAAGGTGCCGACCTTGGGGCGCATCTCGTGGATCACCGCGGGCAAGCCGGCCTCGGCGACCTGCCAGGCAGCCTCGGCGCCCGCCATGCCGCCGCCGACGATGTGGATGGTCCCATCTGCCATGGGCTCGGATTTAGGGCATGAGCCGGAGAAACGAAAGGGCCGTTCCACCGTGGGGACGGCCCTGATCGCAGAAGTCGAGCTCACGCCGTCGCGGCGCGGGTGCCGGCCAAGCGATCGACCGAGAACCGGCCGGAACCGGCGATGGCAAGGGCGACGTAGCCGCCAGCGAGCGCGAGGTTCTTCAGAAGCTGCGTCGTCTGCATCTGATCGGCGAGGTCGAAGTGGTAGAGAACGCCGGCCGCGACCGAGAACAGCGCCAGGGCCGGGGCGACCCAGCGGGTGCCGAGGCCGACGATGAGCGCGACGCCGCCGACGATCTCGAAAAGGATGACGGGCCAGGCGAAAGCGGCCGGCAGGCCGCCCGAGGCCATGTAAGCGGCGAAGCCGTCGACGTTGCCGAGCTTGCCGAGGCCGGCGAGGACGAAGAGGACGCCGAGCAGGACGCGGGCGGCGAGAAGGCCGAGGTCACGGGAATTGGTCATGAGGTGCTCCGTTGGCTGCGTACGAAAGGTGCAGCTTAGGTGGGCCTGTGCACGTCTAGAGTAAAGGTCCCACGCTTGAACAGGAGCTGTGCGCGAATACGCAATCAGTCCTGCGCCTCGTCTTCCTCTTCTCCCTGGTCGGCGATGCGGGCGACCGAGACCACTTCCTCGCCCTTCGCGGTGTCGAAGACCTTGACGCCGCCGGCCGAGCGCGAGCGGAACGAGATCCCCTCGACCGGCACCCGGATCGACTGGCCGGTAGAGGTGGCGAGCATGATCTGGTCGTCGATCTCGACCGGGAACGAGGCCACGAGGCGGCCGCCGCGCATCGCCTTGTCCATCGCCATCACGCCCTGGCCGCCGCGTCCCCTGACCGGGTAGTCGTGCGAGGCCGAGAGCTTGCCCGAACCCTTGGCGGTCACCGTCAGGATCAGGTCCTCGGCCGCCGACATCTCGGCGTAGCGCTCGGTCGAGAGCTGGCCCTCGGCCACCGCCTCCTCGTCCTCGGCGGCCTCCGGCTCCTCGTCGATCGCCCCCGCCATCAGGCGTCGCTGCTTGAGGTAGGAGGCGCGCTCCTCCGGTGTCGCCTCGAAGTGACGGATCACCGACATCGAGACCACCCGGTCGCCCTTGGCGAGCCGGATCCCGCGGACGCCGGTCGAATCGCGGCCCTTGAAGACCCTGACCTCGGTCGTCGGGAAGCGAATCGCCCGTCCCATCGCGGTGACCAGCATGATGTCGTCGTTCTCGTCGCAGATCCGGGCGTTCACAAGGCTCGTACCCTCCGGCAGCTTCATCGCGATCTTGCCGTTGCGCATCACGTTGGTGAAGTCGCTGAGCGCGTTCCGGCGCACGTCGCCCTGGGAGGTGGCGAAGAAGATCTGCAACGCCTCCCATTCGTCCTCAGGCACGTCCACCGGCATCAGCGCGGCGATCGAGACGCCGATCTCGATGGGCAGGATGTTGACGATCGCCTTGCCGCGCGCCTGGCGGCCGGCCAAGGGCAGCCGCCAGCACTTGAGCTTGTAGACCATGCCGTCGGTGGTGAAGAACAGAAGTTGGGTATGGGTGTTGGCGACGAAAAGCGTGGTGACGACGTCGTCCTCCTTGGTCACCATCGAGGCCAGCCCCTTGCCGCCCCGGCGCTGGGCGCGGAACTCGGCGAGCGGCGTGCGCTTGATGTAGCCTCCGCTGGTGATGGTCACCACCATGTCCTCGCGCTCGATGAGGTCCTCGTCCTCGAGGTCGCCCTCCCAGTCGACGATCTCGGTGCGGCGCGGGACAGCGAATTGTTCCCTGACTTCCATGAGTTCCGCGGCGATGATCGACATGATCCGCTCGCGCGAGGCGAGGACCGCGAGGTAGTCCTTGATCGAACCTGCGAGGCTCTCGAGCTCGTCGGTGACCTCCTTCACCCCCATCGCGGTCAGCCGCTGCAGGCGCAGGTCGAGGATCGCCCGGGCCTGGGTCTCGGAGAGGTTGTAGGTGCCGTCCTCGTTGATGGTGTGCGTCGGGTCGTCGATGAGCCGGATGTAGTCGGCGATGTCCTGCGCCGGCCAGGCCCTGGTCATCAGCCGCTCGCGCGCCTCCGCGGGGTCGGCCGAGGAGCGGATCGTGGCGACCACCTCGTCGACGTTCGAGACGGCGACGGCCAGGCCGCAGAGGATGTGGCTCCGCTCGCGCGCCTTCCGCAGCTCGAAGGCCGTGCGTCGTGCTACAACTTCCTCGCGGAAGGCGATGAAATTGGTGAGGAAATCGCGCAAGGCGAGCTGCTCGGGACGGCCGCCGTTGAGCGCGAGCATGTTGCAGCCGAACGAGGTCTGCATCGGCGTGAAGCGAAAGAGCTGGTTCAAGACCACCTCGGGCGTCGCGTCGCGCTTGAGCTCGATCACCACCCGCACGCCGACCCGGTCGGATTCGTCCTGCACGTGGGCGATGCCCTCGATCTTCTTGTCCCGCGCGGCCTCCGCGATCCGCTCGATCATCGACGCCTTGTTCACCTGGTAGGGGATCTCGTCGACGACGATGGCGAAGCGCTCCTTCCTGAGTTCCTCGACCCGGGTCTTGGCGCGAACGATCACGCCGCCGCGGCCCTCGAGATAGGCCTTGCGGATCCCCGAGCGGCCGAGGATCAGCCCGCCGGTGGGGAAGTCGGGGCCCTGAACGATCTCCATCAGCGCCTCGGTGGAGAGGTCGGGGTTCTCGATCAGCGCCAGGCAGGCATCGACCACCTCGCCGAGGTTGTGCGGCGGGATGTTGGTGGCCATGCCCACCGCGATCCCGCCGGCACCGTTGACCAGCATGTTCGGGAAGCGCGCCGGCAGCACCGTCGGCTCCAGGTCCTTGCCGTCGTAGTTCGGCTGGAAGTCCACCGTCTCCTTCTCGATATCGGCGAGAAGGGCGGCGGCGGGCTTGTCCATCCGAACCTCGGTGTAGCGCATCGCCGCCGGGTTATCGCCGTCCATCGAGCCGAAGTTGCCCTGGCCGTCGAGGAGCGGCAGCGACATCGAGAAGTCCTGCGCCATCCTGACCAGCGCGTCGTAGATCGCGGCGTCGCCATGGGGGTGGTACTTCCCCATCACGTCGCCCACCGGGCGGGCTGACTTGCGGTAGGGCTTGTCGTGGGTATTGCCGGTCTCGTGCATCGCGTAGAGGATCCGCCGGTGCACCGGCTTCAGCCCGTCGCGCAGGTCGGGGATCGCGCGGCTCACGATCACGCTCATCGCGTAGTCGAGATACGAGCTCTTCATCTCGTCAGAAATCGAGATCGTCTGCCCGTGCCACCCCGGCCTCTCTGGCCTGCTTTCTTCTTGATCTTCAGGGATTTCCGGCCTGTCGCTCACGTGCCCGCCCGTCCTGTGCCGCTTTTTCTAGATATTGTGGGCGCGAGTATAACCCGCCCGCGATATGGGGTGCAATGGCGCGATCGCCGGCACGGTGCCGGCCCAATCGCGCAAAGGTGAACATGTTGTTTTCATTGAAAAGACATCAAGTCGTGGCATGATTCATGCGAATCGCGTGAAGGAGGTCGACGATGGCGCCTTCTGAAACCGAGCTGATGCTCAAGGGCTACGGCCTGACCACGGCAGAGTTCTTTTACCGGCTGCCGGACTTCCAGCGTGTGCTCAACAGCTTCATCTGGCAGGACTACGATCTCGCGCCGGACTATCCGCGGCTCTTCCGTTTCATCGAGTTCTGGCAGTCGGAAATCGAAGGGCCGCTGCATTCGGTGCGCTTCACCCACCGCAAGCTGATCAGCCCCGGGGAATGGCGCAACGTCACCGGCGAATTCACGCTGCACTGAAGCTCACGCCTTGCCCTCGCCGCGCCGCCCGCTAGCCTCGGGCGCGAGGCGAGGAGAGCAGGCCATGATCACACGGCGGACCGTCACCCTGGGGCTCGGCGCGCTGGCGCTCTCTGCCTGCGGCGCGCCGGCGCCGCTCAGCGGCCCCGAGCCTGCGATGCGCGCCGTCCCGAATCCTGCGTTCGACGCCTGGGTCGCGGGATTCCGCGCCCGCGCCGCCGCCCGCGGCATCGCCGAGACCACGCTCTCCGCCGCTTTCCGGGGCGCCGGCTACCTGCCGGGCGTGATCGAGCGCGACCGCAACCAGACCGAGTTCACCCGCAGCCTCGAGGACTATCTCTCGATCGCCGCCTCGGACGAGCGCCTCTCGCTCGGGCGCCAGATGCTCGCCCGCCACGCCGGGGTGCTGTCGCAGATCGAGGCGAGGTACGGCGTGCAACCCCATGTGATCACGGCCTTCTGGGGGCTGGAGAGCTTCTACGGAACGCGCCGCGGCGAGGTGCCGGTGATCTCGGCGCTCTCGACGCTCGCCTATGACGGCCGCCGCGGCGCCTTCTTCGAAAGCCAGCTCCTCGCCGCGCTGCGCATCCTCGAGGCCGGCGACGTCAGCCCCGCCGCCATGACCGGCTCCTGGGCCGGCGCGATGGGCCACACCCAGTTCATCCCCACATCGTATCTCGAGTACGCCGTCGACTTCGGCGGCGACGGTCGACGCGACATCTGGGCCGACGACCCGGCCGACGCCCTCGCCTCGACCGCGAACTACCTCGCGCGCTCGGGCTGGCAGCCGGGCCGGCCCTGGGGCCTCGAGGTACGCCTTCCGGAAGGCTTCGCAGGTCCGGTCGGCCGCGGCAGCGCGCAGAGCATCGCCGCCTGGATGGCCGCCGGCCTCAGAGCGGCCGACGGGGCGGCCATTCCCGACCACGGCCCCGGCGCGGTCCTCGTGCCGCAGCGGGGCGGCCCGGCCTTCCTCGTCTACCGCAACTTCTCGGCGATCCTGCGCTACAACAACGCCGAGACCTACGCCATTGGAATCGGGCACTTATCCGACCGCCTGGCGGGTCGCGGCCCGCTCCGCGCCGGCTTTCCGCCCGACGCCGCGGGCATGACCAAGGCCGACCGCCAGGCGCTTCAGCGAAGACTCACTGCGGCTGGGTTCGACACCGAAGGCGCCGATGGCGTGATCGGCGCGAAGACCCGCACCGCCATCGCCGCCTACGAGCGCGCCCAAGGGCTCCCGGTCACCGGCGAGCCCTCCCTCGCGCTCTTGCGGCGGCTCGGCGGCTGAGCGGTGAGTCTGTGCATCGGTAACATGAAGAAAGACGTCGAAAATCTTGCAAATAAACAAGAAAATACACCTCATAAAAAGCCGCGCGTCGGCCGGTCGAAGACCTTCTTGCCCATCAGCGAAGCGACGAGGTCGACCATCAGCCGTGCGGTGCGGCCGCGCTCGTCGAGGAAGGCGTTGAGCTCGACGAGGTCGAGCGAGCTGACCAGCCGCGACTCGTGCAGCAGCTCCATCACCAGATGCGCCTCGCGGAACGTGGTGCCGCCGGGCACCGTGGTGCCCACCGCAGGGGCGATCCCGGGGTCGAGGAAATCGACGTCGAGCGAGACGTGGAGCAGCCCGTTCTCGCCGCGCACCCGCTCGAGGAAGGCCCGGAGCGGCGCCACGATCCCGGACTCGTCGATGGCGCGCATGTCGATGAGCCCGATGTCGTGCTCGAGAAGCGCGGCGTGCTCTTCGGCGTCGACCGAGCGGATGCCGTAGAGGCAGATGCGGTCGGGCGGCAGCGGCGCCGGGAAGGGCGGGAAGGCGTCGAAACCGTCGCGGCCGGCGACATAGGCCACCGGCGTGCCGTGCAGGTTGCCCGATTGCGTGGTGAGCGGCGTGTGAAAGTCGGAATGCGCGTCGAGCCAGAGCAGGAACTGCGGCCGCCCCGTCCTGGCGGCATGGGCCGCAGCGCCGGCGACCACGCCGAGCCCGATCGAGTGGTCGCCCCCCAGGACGATCGGGAAGCCATCCGCCAGCGCCGCCTCGGTGGCCGCGGCGAGCGTCTTGGTCCAGGCAACGGTCTCCGTCAGCGCATGCACCGCCGGGTTCGGGCAGTCGGCCGGCGTGAGCGGGGCGGGGGCGAGATCGCCGCGGTCCTCGACCCCGTGGCCAAGCGCGGTGAGCGTACCGGCGATGCCCGCCACGCGGTAGGCGGCGGGGCCCATCAGGCAGCCCGGGCGGCGCTGGCCGCTGTCGACCGGCGCGCCGAGGAGGAGGCAGTGCTTCTTGTCCATGATCCGTCCCTTCCGCCGTCTCGTCTCGCCGCGTGGCATGGGCCTTGTTGGCGCCCGGCCCGCTCAGGCCCTGCTGCGCGCAGCCAGGAGCCAGAGCGTCATCAGCCCCAGCGACAGGGTGGCGTTCCAGGAGGCCATCGACAGCCCGAGCATCTCCCAGGCCACCTCGTCGCAGCGCACCAGCGGCGCGGCGAGGATCTGCTCCATCAGCTGCTCCGGGGTGAGGCCGGAGATATCGCCGGCACTGCAGGCGGCCGGCCCTTCCCACCAGGCGCGCTCGATGCCGGTGTGGTAGACGCCGATCGCCGCCGTCGCCGTCGCCGCGACAGCGCCGAGAAGCGCCACGGAGGCCAGCGGCAGCGCCAGCCCGACGGCGCCGATTAGCACCGCGGCGCCGTGCGGCCAGCGTTGCCAGAGGCAGAGCTTGCAGGGCGCGAGCCCGCCCAGGTGCTGGAACCCGAAGGCCCCGATCAGCAGCGCGGCCGAGCCGAGGGTCGCCAGCAGGATCAATGTCTTGCGGTTCATAGGTAACGCACCAGAAAAACCCCGCCGAGCAGGAGCACGACGAAGAGTGTAAAGAGAATCCCGAGCCGGCGCTCGATGAACTCGCGGATCGGTTCGCCGAACTTCCACAGGAGCGCGGCGACGAGGAAGAAGCGCAGCCCGCGGGCGATCACGCTGGCCACGAAGAACACCCAGGGGTTCAGCGCCGTTGCACCCGACAGGATCGTGATCACCTTGTAGGGGAAGGGGGTGACGCCGGCGACCAGCACAGCCCAGGCGCCCCATTCGTTGTAGCGCTCGGCGAAGGCGGCGAAATAGGCATCCTTGCCGTAGAATTCCAGCATCGGACGGCCGACCTCCTCGAAGAGGGCAAAGCCGATCCAGTAGCCGAAGAGCCCACCGAGCACGGAGGTCAGCGTGCAGAGCCCGGCGATGGCGAAGGCGCGGTGCGGTGCGGCCAGCACCATCGGGATCAGGAGGATGTCGGGCGGGATAGGGAAGAACGAGCTTTCGATGAACGACACTGCCGCCAACGCCCACATCGCGTGCCGCGTGGCCGACAGCCGCATCGTCCCGTCGTAGAGCGCGCGGATCATGCCCTCTCCCTCGTCGTCCGGCCGCCCTTGAGCCATGCCCGGGCGCCGCGGTCAAGGCGCTTCCCCCGCGGTGCCACGCCCGTTAGGCTCGGCCACGCCAAAAGGGGGGAGATCGCGCAATGAGATGGCGGGGCCGGAGAGGAAGTCGCAACATCGAGGACCGGCGCCGGCAGCGCAGCGCCGCCGCACCGATCGGCGGGCTCGGGCTCCTGGCGCTCCTTGCCATCGGCTATTTCCTTGGCGTCGACGTCACGCCGCTCCTCGACCAGGCCACGGCGCCGCAGGCTGGCGCCCCGGCCGAGTTGACCGAGGCGGACCAGCAGGCCGCGGAGTTCGTCTCGGTCACGCTGGCCGATACCGAAGAGGTCTGGACCGAAGTGTTTCGCGATCTTGGCGGTGAGTATCAGCCTGCGACACTGGTCCTTTTCAAGGATGTGACGCAATCGCCCTGCGGCGGCGCCTCGGGCGCCACCGGGCCGTTCTACTGCCCGGCGGACCGCAAGGCCTATCTCGACACCGCCTTCTTCACCACGCTGGCGCGCCAGCTTGGCGCCAAGGGCGACTTCGCCGCGGCCTACGTGATCGCGCACGAGATCGCCCACCACGTGCAGAACGAGATCGGCATCCTAGGCGAAGCCAATGCGATCCGCTCGCGGGTGGGCGAAGCCGAGGCGAACGCGATCTCGGTCCGGATCGAGCTCCAGGCCGACTGCTTCTCCGGCATCTGGGCGCGGGCGGCCGAGGCGAAGTTCGGATCGATCGAGGAAGGCGACCTCGAGGAGGCGGTGAACGCCGCGCGGCGGATCGGCGACGACATGCTGCAGCGCAATGCCGGCCGCGTGCCGCAGCCCCATACCTTCACCCATGGCACCTCCGAGCAGCGCAGCCGCTGGTTCGCGCGCGGCTACCGGAGCGGCGATCTCCAGGCCTGCGACACCTTCGCCGCCGAGAGGCTCTGACGGCGTTGACCGAGGCCGGGGCGCGGGCTACACCCCGCCCCACGACCAGCGCTCGGGGCCCGAGTGGCGGAACGGTAGACGCAGGGGATTCAAAATCCTCCGCCGCAAGGCGTGCGAGTTCGACTCTCGCCTCGGGCACCAGATGTTGTGGCCTTCAACCGATTCGCGCGCCGATGTCGCGCCAGGGTCGAGCGGCCGCGCCCGAGCCCGGTCCACCTGGCCGATAGGTGCCTTCATGCCACAGTGATGCGCTCCGGCAGGCGTCAAGCCGCCGAAACTGTGTCTTCTGTTGACCTGTGCTTCACTTTTTTTCCCGGGGCGATTGCTCGTTATGTCTTTGTCGAGCTTTCGCCGCGATCTTCTGGACATGGCAGGCGCGCAGGCCGGCGCGGCTCACCGCGTGCAGGCTGGGAGCCCCAACTAGGGGCAGCGACGATCTCGAGAGACTGAATGGCGACGATCATCGGCAACGACAACGCCAACACTCTCGCCGGCGGCGCGGCGGACGATGTCATCCTCGGCCTCGGCGGCAACGACTCGCTGTCCGGCAACGGCGGCGACGACTCGATCGACGGTGGCGACGGCAACGACACCATTCAGGGCGGCGCTGGCAACGACGCGCTGATCGGCGGCGCCGGCAACGACACTCTGGATGGCGGCGCCGGTAACGACAGCCTCGACGGTGGCGCCGACAACGACAGCCTTTCGGGTGGGGCGGGGACCGATACCCTCTTGGGCGGCTCGGGCAACGACACGCTCCTCGGCGGCTCGGGCAACGACAGCCTCTCTGGCGGCGATGGCGCCGACAGTCTCGACGGCGGCCCCGGCAGCGATACGCTGCTCGGCGGCGCCGGGAACGACACGCTGGAGGGAGGCACCGGCAACGACGGCCTCGACGGTGGCGCGGACGACGACAGCCTTTCGGGCGGGGCTGGTAACGACACCCTGCTCGGCGGGACGGGGAACGACACCCTCCTCGGCGGCGCGGAACGGGACAGCCTCAACGGTGGCGATGGCGCGGACAGCCTCGACGGCGGCGCGGGAAACGACACCATCGTGGGCGGCGCGGGAAACGACACGATCCTCGGCGGCCTCGGCAATGACAGCCTCTCGGGCGGCGACGGCCGGGACGTCTTCGTCATCGGCTACGACACGGCCAATCCCAACCAGTTCGACACGATCACGGTCGTCGGCGGCGAGGGCCCGGTGGCAGGCGGACCTGGGGACTTCGACGTCCTCGACCTGAGCGGGTGGGATCCCGACCTGATCGAGATCGTCTACGACGCGCCCGGCTCGGAGAGCGGCACCGTCTATTTCTACGCCACACCGGGTGGCCCCGTTATCGGCACGCTGGTGTTCTCCGAGATCGAGCAGGTCGTTCCCTGTTTCACCGCGGGCACCGCGATCGCGACGCCGCGCGGTGCCGTGCCGGTCGAGGAACTGACGGTTGGCGACCTCGTGCTGACGCGCGACGACGGCGCCCGTCCAGTCCGCTGGAGCGGCCGGCGACGGCTCTCGGCGCGCCACCTGGCAAGCAATCCGAAGCTCAGGCCGGTGGTGTTCCGCGCCGGTTCCCTCGGCCAGGGGCAGCCCGCGCGCGACCTCACCGTCTCGCCGCAACACAGGATGCTGGTGCAGTCGGTCGAGGCCGAGCTTCACTTCGGCGAGCACGAGGTGCTAGTGGCCGCGCGACATTTCGCCGGGCGGCCCGGAATCGAGACGGTGACCGACGCCGACGAGGTAATCTACGTCCACCTGATGTTTGACGAGCACGAGATCGTGCTGTCGAACGGCGTCTGGACCGAGAGCTTCCAGCCCGGTGAGCACACCATGGGCGACATGGATGCCGAGCAGCGCGCCGAGCTAATTGCGCTCTTCCCCGAGCTTGCCGGGTGCCTGCCCCCGGGGGCGGTCTACCCGGCGGCGCGGCTCACGCTCAAGTCCCGCGAGGCCGCGCTTCTGCTCAGATAGGGGCGGAGGACCGCGGTCAGCGCCCGGTGCGGCCGCGCCAATCGGCCCAATCCTCGGGCGTATCCAGATCGGTGACCGCGCGGCGCCCGTCCAGTGGCAGTTCGCGCACCGCTTCGCCGGCGATCACGGCCTTCGCGCCTTCGTCGCCCTGCAGTGCCACGACCGCGGCGAAAAGCCGGGCCGGAAGCAGCACCGGATGGCCCGGCGTGCCATCCTCCGCCGTGGCGCGCCAGACTGCCTCCGGCGCCTCTCCGTGGGCCGCAATGAGTTTCGCCACGTCGGCGGCCTCGATCTCGGGCAGGTCGGGCAGGAGCACGATCAGCGCCGAGCCCCGGTGCGCCGCAGCCGCCCTTGCACCGGCGCGCAGCGAGGCGGCGAGGCCCTCGCGACAGTCCGGCACCTCGATCACCTTGGCGTGGCTCCGCTCGAGAACCGCCCGCCGCGCCGCCGCGTCGGGCGGCAGGGTCACCCAGACCCGCGCCGCCCCCGAGCCCTTAGCCGCGGCGACCGCGCGGGCGAGTTGCGGCACGTCACCCACCGGCTCGAGAAGCTTGTCGGCCCCCCGCATCCGCCGCGCCGCCCCCGCGGCCGGGATCAGAACATGCACCTCGCCCATGACGCGCACGCTAGCCGCACCCGGCGCCGCCCACAACCGCCGCTTCGCCCTTGCCGCACGGCGCCCGCCCCGCCTATCCTCGGCCCCGCCGGGACAACGCCGCCGCCGCCGCATCGCGGCGCGCCGACGGTCTCACACCCCGGCGCGGGGGTTCGACTCCCCCCTTGCGTGGGTCGCAACAAAGGGCTCTGTCCGCCGGACCTGCTTGGATGCAAACGAGACCACGGGCCTGCAGGTTGAGACCTCCCCCGTGGCGCCGTGGCCCGGCGGGCAGGGCCCGCCCCTGAGGAGTGACGCGATGACGCCTGGCGCGCTGATCCTGATACTCGTCGTCGTCAGCGCCGCCGTAGCGCTCCTGTTGCTGGTCCGGCGCGTGATCATCTACGACTTCCAGACGGCGCTGCTCTACCGCGACGGCCGCTTCGTCAGGCGGCTCGAGCCGGGCGCGCATTTCCTGTTCATGCCCGTCCACCGGGTCGAGATCGCCGATACCCGAAGGGCTCTCGTCACCGTCCCGGGGCAGGAGATCCTGACCAAGGATCTCGTCAACCTGCGCCTGTCGCTCAGCTGCGGCTACCGGCTCGCCGACCCGGTGAAGGCGCTGCGCGACTGGTCGGGCTACCTGCCTGAGTTCTATGCCGCCTGCCAGCTGGCGATGCGCGCGCATGTCGCCGGGCTCACGCTGGACGAACTGCTCACGGGCCGCGCCGAGACCGACGCGCAGCTCCGCGAGGCGATCGCGGCCAAGGCGAAGGACTACGGGCTCGAGGTCGAGGCCGTAGCGGTCAGGGACATCATGCTGCCGGGCAGCCTCAAGCGCGCCTATGCCGGCGTGCTCGAGGCCAGGAAAGAGGCCGAGCGGCGGCTCGAGGAGGCCCGCGGCGAGCAGGCGGTGCTGCGAAGCCTCGCCAACGCGGCGCGGCTCTATGCCGACAACCCGGCCCTGGTGCAGGCGCGCGTGATCCAGGCGCTGGACAGGGGCGGCAACACCGTCGTCTTTGGTGCCGACGCCGAGAAGCTGCCGCCGGCGAAGCCGAGAAAGGGCAGCTGACCGTTTCCCCGTTTTCGAAATACCCTCGGGGGAGCGCGCGAGGGCAGACGGCCCCCTGGCTTCTGCCAGGGCCGTTTCGGCTCCGGCTTGTGCTCGGCCTCCCCGTGCCGGCCCTCAGCTTGCGCCTCGGGCGTTCGGCGCTCGAAACGCTCCACTGGAGCGTTTCGTCGCGGCCCCACTGGGCCGCGACCGCGTCTCACCCCCGCATCCGCGCGCCGTCGGCGTCCCAGAGCGCCTCGGTGACCAGCGTGGCGGGGCGCTTCTCGCCGAGGATCTCGATCTCGACTTCGAGCCCCGGCTCGATCGCCTCGGCCGGCAGGAAGCCCTGCGCCACCGACGTCTCCGTCCAGTGCGAGTAGCCGCCCGAGGAGCAGAAGCCCACCACCTTGTCGCCCAGCCAGATCGGCTCGTAGGCCACCACGTCGGCGTCGCCTGCCTCGACCACGAAGGCGCAGAGCCTCCGCTTCGGCCCCGCCGCCTTCTCCTTCAGCGCCGCTGCCTTGCCGATCCAGTCGGCCGGCTTGTTCCAGCGGATGAAGCGGTCGATCCCGGTCTCGCCGGGGAAGTAGTCGGGGCTGAACTCGCGGCTCCAGGAGCCGAAGAACTTGTCGAGCCTGAGCGACATCATGGCCCGCATTCCGAACGGCCTGAGCCCGAGATCCTGCCCGGCCTCCCAGAGCGCGTGCCAGAGCGCGCGCTGTTTCATGAAGTCGCAGAAGATCTCGTAGCCGAGGTCGCCGGTGTAGCTCACCCGCTGCACCAGGGCGTCGACCATGCCCACGGTCATCCGCCGGGCGTCCATGAAGCGAAACGCCTCGGCCGATACGTCGGCGCGGGTGACCTTCGCCAGAAGCTCCCGCGCCTTCGGCCCGGCGATCTGGAAGCCGGTCAGCCGGTCGGAGACGTTCTCGACCCGGACGCCATCCTCGAGGTTCTGCTCGAACCAGCGGCGGTGGTAGTCCTGCGCGCCGTAGCTGCCGGTAACCTGGAACTCGGTCTCGGAAAGGCAGGTCACAGTGAAATCGCCGATGATCTTGCCCCTCGGGCTCAGCATCGGCGTCAGCGAGAGCCGCCCCGGCGTGGGAATGGCGCCGGCCATGATCCGGTCGAGCCAGGCCCGCGCCTTCGGCCCGGTCACCCGGAACTTGCCGAAGTTCTGGATCTCGTTGATGCCAACGCCCTCGCGCACCGCCTTCACCTCGCGCGCCGTCGCCTCCCAGGCGTTCGACCGCTTGAACGACGGCGTCTCGTAGCGCGGCTCGCCCTCTTGGGCGAAGTAGTTCGCGACCTCGAGCCCGTATTGCTGGCCCCAGACCGCGCCCATGCCGTCGAAGATGTCGTACATCGGCGTTGCGCGGAACGGCCGCGCTGCCGGGCGCTCCTCGTTGGGATAGCTCACGGAGAACCGCATCCGGTAGTTCTCCATCACCTTCGGCACCGTGTAGCCGGGCGTCGTCCAGCCGCCGAAGCGGGCGACGTCGAAGCCGCGCGGGTCGACCTCGGTCTCGCCGTGGATCATCCACTCGGCGAGCGACTTGCCCATGCCGCCGCCCTGGGAAAAGCCCGCCATCACCGCGCAGGCCGACCAGTAGTTGCGGAGGCCCGGGACGGGGCCGATCAGCGGGTTGCCGTCGGGGGCGAAAGTGAAGGGGCCGTGGATCACGTTCTTGACCCCCGCGCGTTCCAGCACCGGGAACCGGCGGTAGGCGAAAGTCACGCTGTCCTCGATCTTGTCGAGCTGGTCGGGCAGCAGCTCGTGGCCGAAGCTCCAGGGCGTGCCGTCGACCGCCCAGGGCTCGCAGGCCTGCTCGTAGAAGCCGATGCAGAGGCCGCGCCCTTCCTGACGCAGATAGCTCTCCCCGCCCGGGTCCATGACGTGCGGGAACTCCTTCCCGCGGTTGTAGATCTCCGCGATATCGTCGGTCACCAGATACTGGTGCGCCATCGGCAGCAGGGGCAGGTAGACGCCGGCCATCGCGCCCACTTCGCGGGCCCAGAGGCCACCGGCATTGACCACGTGCTCGGCCGCGACCGTGCCTTTCTCGGTCACCACATCCCAGCCGCCGTCGGGGCGCGGGTTGGTCTCGAGGACCCGGTTCTGCAGCACGATCTCGGCCCCGCCCATCCGCGCCGCCCTTGCATATGCATGGGTGGTGCCCGAGGGGTCGAGGTGGCCGTCCAGGGGATCGTAGAGCGCGCCGATGATGCCATCCACGTTGACCAGCCCGTCGGTGAACTCGCGCACCTCCTCGGGCGTCAGGATCTCGGTATGCAGCCCCATGTAGCGGTGCTTTGCGCGCTCGGCGACGAGCATCTCGAACCGCGCCTGGGTGTCAGCGAGCGTGATGCCGCCCACGTGGTGCAGCCCGCAGGACATGCCGGTGATCTTCTCCAGCTCCTTGTAGAGCCCGATCGTGTAGCCCTGCAGCGCCGCCATGTTGGTGTCGCCGTTCAGGGTGTGGAAGCCGCCGGCGGCATGCCAGGTCGAGCCAGAGGTCAGCTCCGAGCGCTCGATCAGCATCACGTCCGACCAGCCGTACTTGTTCAGGTGATAGAGCACCGAACAGCCGACGACGCCGCCGCCGATCACCACCACCCGGGCATGGGATTTCATCTTCGCACCTTTCGCATGGGTCAGGGGCAAACTGGAATCCCGCACCCGCGGCGGCATGCCCGGTTGCGACAGGAAATGTCGCCCATGCGATGTCGTGCCGGCGTTCTAGCGCTCGGGAATGAGCCCACGCGGGCTGAAGCGCAAGACCAGAAGCAGGACCAGCCCCATGGTCAGAAGCCGCATGTGTGCCGCGGCGTCCGACAGGTGCCCCGCAAGGAACGACCCCTCCGGCAGGAGCGAGGTGATTCCGCCCATCAGCCAGAGCCCGATCGGCTCGACCATCACCCAGAGCCACCAGATCAGGAACGCGCCCAGCACCGCGCCGAGGTTGTTGCCCGATCCGCCGACGATCACCATCACCCAGACCAGGAAGGTGAAGCGCAGAGGCTGGTAGGTGCCCGGCGTGAGCTGGCTGTCGAGCGTGGTCATCATCGCCCCGGCGATGCCGATCACCGCCGAGCCGAGGACGAAGATCTGCAGATGCCGTGCGGTCACGTCCTTGCCCATCGCCTCGGCGGCGACCTCGTTGTCGCGGATCGCCCGCATCATCCGTCCCCAGGGCGATTTGAGCGCCAGCTGTGCCAGCCACAAGAGCACCACGAGCACTACCGTGAAGAGCCCGGCATAGGCGATCTTCACCGTTACCGACGAGGCGGTGGCGGGGTCGATGCCCAGAGCGGCGGCGCGAGAGACAAATCCCGGGTCGGTCTGCAGGTTGATTTCGTAGGGCACCGGCCGGGGAATCCCGATCACGTTCTTCACGCCGCGCGCCAGCCAGTCCTCGTTCTTCAGGACCGCGATCACGATCTCGGCGATGCCGAGCGTGGCGATCGCCAGGTAGTCCGAGCGCAGCCCAAGCGCCGTCTTGCCGATCAGCCAGGCCGCGCCGGCGGCAAAGAGCCCGCCCACCGGCCAGGCCAGAAGGATCGGCAGGCCGAGCCCGCCGAGATAGCCGGTGCGGGCCGGGTTCACCGATTCAACCGCGAGTTTGGCTGGGTCGAAGACGTTGCGGTAGATCGCAAATCCGCCGATCAGGATCACCAGGAGCAGGACCGTGCGCGCCCGGCCAGGCGCCATGCGCTTCCAGGCGAGCACTGCGGCCGCGATCGTGGCCCCGCCGCAGAGCAGCCCGACGATCAGACGCCCCCCCCCAGCCGCCCATGCCTCGCCCACCGGCGGCATGGCGACGATCACGGCGGCCAGGCCGCCCAGGGCTACGAAGCCCATCACGCCGATGTTGAACAGCCCCGCGTAGCCCCATTGCATGTTCACGCCCAAGGCCATCACCGCAGAGATCAGCGCCAGGTTCAGGATCGACAGCGAGACGTTCCAGCTCTGCAGGAAGCCGGTCGCCGCGAACAGCACCGCGACGATTGCGAAGAGAACGGCGGGGGGAAGCGCGCGCGTCATACCGACTGTCCCTTGAAGAGCCCGGTGGGTTTGAACAGGAGCACTATCACCAGGATCGCGAACGAGACGGCGAACTTGTAGTCGGTAGACATCAGCTGCACGAGCCCGTCCGGTTCCCAGCCCCCCGGGGCGAGGTAGCCCAGCACCTTCTTCAGCGGATAGGTCACCAGCACCTCGGCAAAGGCGATGAGGAAGCCGCCGGCGATGGCGCCGAGCGGGTTGCCGAGGCCGCCGACAATCGCCGAGGCGAAGATCGGCAGGAGCAGTTGGAAATAGGTGAAGGCCTTGAAGCTCTTGTCGAGCCCGTAGAGCACACCGGCCGTGGCGGCGAGCCCGGCGGCGATGATCCAGGCAACGGCGACCACCCGCTCAGGGTTGATGCCGGACAAGAGCGCCAGATCCTCGTTGTCGGAAAACGCGCGCATCGACTTGCCGGTGCGGGTGCGGTTGAGGAACCAGAAGAGCGCCGCCACGGCGATCGCCGCGGTCACCAGAGTGATCACCTGGGTGGTGCGGATCGCCAAGGGCTCGGCCAGCCCGGTCGCCTCGCGGAAGCCGCGCGGCGAGATCACGAAGCGCTCGCCGTCGGCGAAGCCGATGTCCTCGACGCCGATGATGAAGCGGACGAGCCCGTTCATGATGAACATCACGCCCATCGAGACGATGACCAGGATCACGGGCGAGGCCTTGAGACGACGGTAGAAGCGATAGACGGCGCGGTCGGTGGCCAAGACCAGCGCTGCCGTCGCCGCGATGCCCAAGGGCAGGGCGAGGAGCGCCGTGGGCAGCGGCCCGAGCGAGACCCCCATTGCCTGCAAGCCCCAGGTCCCGAGGATGGTGATCGCGGTGCCGAAGGCCATGGTGTCGCCATGCGCGAAGTTGGAGAACCGCAGGATGCCGTAGATCAGCGTGACCCCGAGCGCGCCCAGTGCCAGCTGCGCGCCATAGGCGGTGGCAGGGATCACCACGAAGTTGAGGAGCGCGACGACGGCGTTCAGAATATCCATGACTCAGCCTCCCAGGAACGAGCGCCGTACTTCGGGGTTGGCCAAGAGCTCCATCCCGGTCCCGGTATGGGCGTTGTGCCCCTGCACCAGCACGTAGCCCTTGTCGGCGATCTCAAGCGCCTGACGCGCGTTCTGCTCCACCATCAGGATGGTGATGCCGGTACGCGCCACCTCGACGATGCGGTCGAAGAGCTCGTCCATCACGATCGGCGAGACCCCGGCGGTGGGCTCGTCGAGCATCAGCACCTTCGGCTGGGTCATCAGCGCGCGGCCCACGGCGACCTGCTGGCGCTGGCCGCCGGAAAGCTCGCCCGCCGCCTGGTTGCGCTTTTCCTTCAGGATCGGGAACAGCTCGTAGACCTGCGCCATGGTGTCCCGGAAGCCGTCGCCCCTCAGGAACGCCCCCATTTCCAAGTTCTCCTCGACGCTCATCGAGGGAAAGACGTTGCTGGTCTGCGGCACGAAGGCCATGCCCTTGGCCACCCGCGCCTGCGGCGAGAGCCCGGTGATGTCGTCGCCACCGATGGTTACATGCCCCTTGCGCAGGTTGAGCATCCCGAAGATCGCCTTCATCGCGGTCGACTTTCCCGCGCCGTTCGGTCCGACGATGACGGCAATCTCGCCAGAATGCGCTTCGATGGTGCAATCGTGCAGGATGTCGGCGGCGCCGTAGCCGCCGGTCATGTGGTGGCCGGAGAGGAACGCCTCGCCCTGGCCCGCCGCCGATCCGCGGGCGCCGTTGCCGGTGCCGGTCGCGGCATGGTCCAATGCGGTCCCGCCCGCTTCGTTCGACTTGGTGATGCTTCGGTCCTTGTTGCCGCGGCGTTCCTGCCACGGGTTGTCGCCGCCGCCCGAACCGCTCCCTGCGCCGCTCACTGCGCCGCCTCCGCCTTGACCTTGTTCTTCATGCCGCGCCCCAGGTAGGCCTCGATCACCGCCTCGTTAGTCATGATCTCCTCTGCCGTGCCCTCGGCCAGCACCTTGCCCTCGGCCATCACGATCACCGGGTCGCAGAGCTTGCCGATGAAGTCCATGTCGTGCTCGATCACGCAGAACGTGTAGCCGCGCTCCTTGTTCAGCCGCAGGATCGCGTCGGCGATGGTGTTCAGGAGCGTCCGGTTGACGCCCGCGCCGACCTCGTCGAGGAACACGATCTTGGCCTCCACCATCATCGTGCGGCCGAGCTCGAGGAGCTTCTTCTGCCCGCCCGAGAGGTTCCCCGCCCGCTCTTCGGCCAAGTGCGAGATGGTGAGGAAATCGAGCACCTCGTCGGCCTTTTCCGCCAGCGCCCGCTCCTCCTCGCGAATCCGCCCGCGTGCGACCCAGGCGTTCCAGATCCGCTCGCCCGCCTGGGCACCCGGCACCACCATCAGATTCTCGCGCACCGTCATCGAGGAGAACTCGTGGGCGATCTGGAAGGTCCGGAGCAGCCCTTTCGTGAAGAGCTCGTGCGGCGGCAGACCGGTGATGTCTTCGCCGTCCATGGTGACCCGCCCTGAGGTCGGCGGATGCCGTCCGGCGACGACGTTGAAGAGCGTGGTCTTGCCGGCGCCGTTGGGCCCGATCAGCCCGGTGATCGACCCGGTCTCGATTCTCAGCGACGCGCCGTCCACGGCGTGGAACCCGCCGAAATGCTTGTGCAGATCCTCGATGACGATCATGCCTTCCCCAGTAGCTCCCCGGGCCGGGTCCAGCGCCCGGCGTTCTCTTGCGGAACAGCCCGGAGCTTGGCCCCGGGCTGCACCGATCGTCAAAGGAAATCGTGCCTCAGCGGAAGCCGACCGTCGTGATCTTGCCGCCCTGGAACTCGTACTCGCGGTAGTTGCCGGCCGATTCGCCGGGCCCGATCAGCTCCACCGCCGAGGCGCCGACATAGTCGATGTCGGTGCCGGCGGCGATCAGCTCGAGCGCCTTGCCGAGCTCGCCCGGGAAGATCTGCTCGCCCGGCGCGTTGGCCACGTCCATCACCTTGCCGGCCAGATCCGCCGATTTCGAGGAGCCCGCGGCCTGCATCGCCAGCATGAGCAGCGCCGCCGCGTCGTAGCTTTCAGCGGTGAAGGACGAGGTGCCGTCGAACCCCGCCGCCGAGGCCATGTCCACGAACGAGGCCGCGCCCTCGCTGTCGGTGCCCGGAACGGTGCCGTAGGAGCCGTCGAGATCGGCGCCGAACCTGTCTTCGAGCGAGGTGCCGTACATGCCGTCGGGCAGCAGGAAGGTCTCGAAGGCACCGGTGTCGAGCGCTGCCTGGATGATGCCCGCGCCGCCCTGGTCGACGTAGCCCGCGACGACGAGCACGTCGCCGCCCGCCGAAGCCAGCGCGCCGACTTCGGCCGAGTAGTCTGCCTTGCCGTCCTCGTGGGCTGCCACGATGGTCACTGTGCCGCCGGCCGCCTCGAACGCCTGCTGGATCGAGTCCGCGAGGCCCTTGCCGTAGTCGTTGTTGGTGTAGGATAAGGCGATCGACCCCGCGCCGCGGTCCTTCAGCACCGAGGCGACGATTTCGCCCTGGCGGGCGTCGGACGGCGCGGTGCGGAAGAAGAGGCCGTTATCCTCGGCCGTCGACAATCCCGGCGAGGTGGCCGAGGGCGAGATCATCACGATCCCGTTCGGGACCGCGACGTTGGCGAGGATCGCGCCGGTCACGCCCGAGCAATCCGCGCCCATGATCGCGTTGACGCCGTCGGAGGTGATCAGGCGTTCCGCCGCAGCGGTGGCGGCGCCGGCGTCGATGCAGGTCGAGTCGCCGCGCACGCTGGTCACGGTCGATCCGTCCAGAAGCTTGCCGGAATCGGTGACCTCCTTCATCGCCATTTCGGCGGCGGCGGCCATGTGCGGGGTGATCGATTCGAGCGGTCCGGTGAAGCCGAGGATCACGCCGATTTTGATGTCCTCGGCCGTGGCGGCACCCGCCACGATCACGGCGGCGCTGGCCAGAAGCAGTCTTTTCATTGGTGGTCTCCCTGTCAGGTCTGAAATTCAACCTGAGTGAAACCGTAAGGCGAGGCGGGCAAAAAGAAAAGCCCGACGCGGGGTCAAAGCGACACCAAGGAATTTCAATTTTCCCTCGGCAGGATCCTCCTGAGGATCCTGCCCCCGTCCGGCCCGGCGCGGCGGCTCAGGCGATGATCCGGTTGTACTTCGTGCCTTCCAGCGTGGCACCGACGATCAGCCCGGCCTGGCCGAAGACGAAGGCGACGACCGGGGCGAGCACGGTGGTGGTGTCGGTCAGGATCGTCTCGCCGCGGTCGTTGAGCGCGTATTTGGCGTCAGCCCCGACGGCCCAGCCCGAGGAGCGGCGGAAGTCGGCCAGCGCGTCCTCGGTCATGAAGAACAGCGCATGGGCGTATTGCTGGGCGCCGATCTGCAGGCCGAAGGTGGCCTGGGTTGCCGAGTAGTAGTCGACCGTGATGTCGTCGATCCTCAGCGCGCCGCGCCCGTAGGAGCCGCCGAAGCCGAGGCCCGCCTCGGTGATCAGCGGCATCCACAGGATGCCCGCGGACTTGGCGGCGAGATCGCGGGTGGCGGGATAGCGCGAATAGAGAAAGTCGCGGGTGGCGTCCACCCGCTGGTCGAGCCGCGCGCCACCGTCCGAGCCGACGCCGTTGCCGCAGGCCGCGAGCCCCGCGCCTGCGCCGAGGATGATGAAACCGCGTCGGGAAATGCGCTGCATCGTCTTGCCCTTTCCTGGAGAACTCTGCCTCGTCGCCCGGCCTGTTCTCCGGCCGGTGCGGCGCAAAGTATAGGGGCTATGGGCGGGACTGTCACCACAAGATGTGTAGCCTTGCGGGCATTGGAGCTGCCACGGGCGGGCTTTCGCCAACCTTGCTCAGCCCGGCTCGGCCGCCACCTCGAGGCGGCTCGCGCCGCAGCCCGCGAGCCGCGCGAGGCGCGCGAGCTCGGCCTCGAGCCTGGCCTGCCGCGCTCCGCTCCAGCGGATGCCCGGCTCGGCCCAGAGCCGGGCGGCTTCCAGCACGCCGGTGCCGCGATCTGCCTTGGCCTCCAGGCGCCCGACGAAGCGGTCGCCCTCGATGAGCGGCATCACGTAGTAGCCCCAGCGCCGCTTTTCCGCCGGGACGAAGATCTCGTTGCGGTAGTCGAAACCGAAGAGCCGCGCGAGCCGGGCACGGTCGCGCACCGCCGGGTCGAACGGGTTCAGGATCCTGAGCCGCCCGGTCGGCGCCGGCGCCGCAGCCAGCCGCGCCTCGATGTCGGGTGGCGCCAGCGCCCGGAAGAGCCGTCCGTCGGCGGCCTCCACCTCCACCGGCACGGTCTCGGCCCGGGCGAGCCAGGCCTTCACCTCGGAGGGGTCGGCGGCGTCCCAGAAGCGCTGGATCTCGCCTGGGCTGGCGAAGCCGAGCCGCGCGAGCGCGCCCCGGCACAGCCAGTCGAGCTGTTCCGCGTCCGCCGCCTCCGCGGCGCGCAGGGGATCCGGGATGACCCGCTCGGCGAGGTCGTAGTGCTTGACGAAGTTCACCCTGGCGTGGGTGGCCAGTTCGCCGGCGTGCCAGAGGTAGTCGAGCGCCGCCTTGTGCGCCGGCCGCACCCACATCTCGCGCGGGCGCCCGTCTGGGCTGTCGAAATCGGCGCTCGACAGCGGCCCCTCGGCAGCGATCCGGTCGCGGATCGCGGCCCGCTCCTGCGGACCTGGAAGCTGGTCGCCCCACCAGCCGGAACCCTCGATCCGGGCCCTGCGGCGGCCGAATTGGCGTGTCCAGTAGGGATAGGTCTCGACCGGCAGCACCGAGGCGTCGTGGGTGAAGTGCTCGAACACCGCACGTCGGCGCAGCAGCTTCTCCAGCATCGCCGGACGGTAGCTCTGCATCCGGCTCCACAGGATGTGGTCATGCGCCCTCGCGACGGTGCAGATCGAATCGAGCTGCACGAAGCCGAGCCGCGCGATCAGCGCCGGAAGATCAGCGCCGCCGCGCGGCGCTTCGGAAAGGCCCTGCGCGTGCAGCCAGAGCCGCCGCGCGTCGCGGTTGCCGATCCTGAGCGGCATGAATCCTCCCGACCCTCCCGCGTGACAAGCGGGCGGCGGCAGGCTAGATCGCGGGCGGACCACGCGCAACGGAGGACGCCATGGACAGCTTCCCCGGCCACTGCACCTGCGGCGAGGTGCGCTACCTCATGACGGCGCGCCCGCTCATCGTTCACTGCTGCCACTGTCGCTGGTGCCAGCGCGAGACCGGCTCGGCCTTCGTGCTGAACGCGCTCATTGAGGCGAGCCGGGTCGAGCTCGTCGCGGGCGCGCCCGAGGAGGTCTGGACACCGAGCGAAAGCGGCAAGGGTCAGCGCATCTTCCGCTGCGCCACCTGCCGGGTGGCGCTCTGGAGCATCTATTCGGGGACCGGAGAGCGCTTCATCTTCCTGCGCACCGGCACGCTCGAAGACCCCGACGCCTTCCCGCCAGACATCCACATCTTCACCGAAAGCAAGCAGCCCTGGGTGATCCTGCCCGCGGGCGTCCCGGCCATGCCCCAATACTATCGCCGCAGCGAGCACTGGCCCGAGGCAAGCCTGAAACGGCGCGAGGCGGCGCTGGCCGGGCCATGAGCGAGGAGTCGACAGAAGTGCAGGGCGGCGGCGCCCGGGGTGGCAAGGTCGACCGGTTCCGCGCGCTCCACCATGCCGAGGGCGCGTTCGTGATGCCCAACGCCTGGGACGCGGGCTCGGCGCGCATCCTCTCGGCAATGGGATTTTCCGCCATCGCCACCACCAGCGCCGGCTTTGCCTTCTCGATCGGGCGCCGCGATTCCTTCGCCGCGCTGGGCCGCGGCGAGATCGTCGCCAACGCCGCGGCCATTGCCGCGGCCACCGAGCTGCCGGTCTCGGCCGACCTCGAGGACGGCTTCGGCGCCGCGCCCGAGGCCTGCGCCGAAACCGTGATCGCCGCGGCCGCGGCCGGGATGGCGGGCGGCTCGATCGAGGATGCCACCGGCGATCCCGCCCGGCCGATCTATCACTTCGACCTGGCCGTGGAACGCATCGCCGCCGCCGCCGAGGCGGCTCGCAGGCAGGGCTTCGTGCTCACCGCTCGGTCCGAGAACTTCCTCTGGGGCCGGCCCGATCTCGCCGATACCATCGCCCGGCTCCAGGCCTTTTCCGAAGCCGGCGCCGAGGTGCTCTTCGCGCCCGGCCTGCCCGGCATCGACGCCATCGCCACGCTCTGCCGCGAGGTCGACCGGCCGGTCAGCGTGCTCATGGGGCTTACACGCCCGAGCTACACGGTGTCGCGGCTGGCCGAGGCCGGGGCGAAGCGGGTCAGCGTAGGCGGCTCGCTGGCGCGCGCCGCCTACGGCGAGATGATCCGGGCGGCGGAAGAGCTGCGCAACCGGGGCAGCGCCAGCTATGCCGAAAGGGCGTTGCCCGACAGCGAGATCGCCGCGATGATGTCCGACCGCCGCCCGAAAGACCGCAGCTGACCCGGCCCTGGCCTCAGCCCGACCTCAGCCGACGCGCCACCTCCGGCGCGAAATAGGTCAGCACGCCGTCACAGCCGGCCCGCTTGAAGGCGACGAGGCTTTCCCAGATCGCCGTCTCGCCGTCGATCCAGCCGCGCTCGGCGGCGCCCCTGATCATCGCGTACTCGCCCGAGACCTGGTAGGCGAAGGTCGGCGCCCCGAGTTCGTCCTTCACTCGCTGGCAGATGTCGAGATAGGGCATCCCCGGCTTCACCATCACCATGTCGGCCCCCTCGGCCAGGTCGCGGGCGACGCAGCGCAGCGCCTCGTCGGAATTGGCGGGATCGATCTGGTAGGTCTTCTTGTCGCCCTTCAAGGCCCCGGTCGCGCCCACTGCGTCGCGGAACGGGCCGTAGAAGGCCGAGGCGTATTTCGCCGCGTAGGAGAGGATCGCGACGTTTCGGTGCCCGGCCTTTTCCAGCGCCGACCGGATCGCCCCGATCCGGCCGTCCATCATGTCGGACGGCCCGAGGATATCGGCCCCCGCCTCGGCCTGCGCCAGCGCCATCCTGACCAGCGCCTCGACCGAAGGGTCGTTGACGATTTCGCCGTCCACCACGATCCCGTCGTGACCGTGGCTGTTGTAGGGGTCGAGCGCGACGTCGGTCATCACCGCGATTGCCGGCACCTCGCGCTTGATCGCCCGGATCGCCCGGTTCGAGAGGTTCTCCGGATTCCAGGCCTCCTCGCAGGCAGCGGTCTTCTTCGCTGGGTCGGTGTTGGGAAAGAGGCATATCGCCGGAATCCCGAGCCCCTCCGCCTCGGCCGCGGCCTCGACCGCGCGGTCGAGCGACAGCCGGTTCACCCCCGGCATCGAGGCCACCGGCTCGGCCACCCCTTCGCCGTCGCGCAGGAAGAGGGGCCAGATCAGGTCGTCGACGCTGAGCGCCGTCTCCCGGACCAGCGCCCGGAGCCCTGCGCTTGACCTCACCCGGCGGAGCCGGGCGGCGGGGAAGGGGGCGACGATCGGTGCCATTTCCATGCCTCCGCAGATTTCCGGTTGCGTGGCATGGATTGCCGCGCGTCTCAAGTATATAGAACGCCGCGGGCCGCGCGGGCCGGAGGTTGGGGCATGGGATTGCAGCCGGACTGGTACGAACGGATCTACGAGCTTCTCGACCTCAGGTCCTTCTCCAATCTCTGGTATTGGCTGGCGGTCGCGGTGGTCTGGTCCTCGGCCAGCCATTTCGTGGTCGGCGTGCCCTACGACATGGTGCTCCGCGCCCGGCGCCGCGGCGGCCAGGCCGAGCAGGATCTTGAGGATCTCGCCCGTATCCACGCCAACCGGATCGTCTCGGCCGAAGAGAGGGCGGGGGCCTGGATCATCGGGGTAATAGCATTCTGGCTCACCGTCCTGGGACTCCTCGGCTTCCAGCACGGGGTCGAGTTCGCCCAGGCCGTGTTCCTGATCGTCGCGCCGCTGACGCCGGTGGGCTACCTCACCCTCCGCGCCGCGCGGACCATCGCCGGGCAGGCGCTCGTGGGCGAGGAGCTGCGGCGGCAGATCGCGCGGACCCGCCTGCTGATCCAAGTGATCGGCTTCTTCGCGCTCCTCATCACCTCGATGTGGGGGATGTACCAGAACCTGTTGCTCGGCGGGCTGCGCGGTTGACAGCGCCGCCGCAGCCCTTAGCTGACGCGCGATGACAGAGCCTTTGCACATCACCCTCGGCGGCGCCCCGGAAGGCTTCGACGGCCAGCTCCTCGCGCGCGAGCTCGCCAAGGGCGCGCCGGTCGTCCACGTCGCGCGCGACGACAAGCGGATGGAGGCGATGCGCCAGGCGTTGGCCTTCTTCGCGCCGTCGGCCGTGGTGCTCACGTTTCCGGCCTGGGATTGCCTGCCCTTCGACCGCGTCTCGCCGGCGCCCGAGGTCTCGGCCCAGCGGATGGCGACGCTGGCGGCGCTTGCGGCCGGCGTGCCCGGCCCCTTCGTGCTGCTGACCACTCTCGGCTCCGCCATGCAGCTGGTTCCGGCGCGCGAGGTTGTGGCCGGAGCCTCGTTCACGGCCGAGGTCGGCTCCCGCGTCGACGAGGCCGCGCTCCGCGCCTACCTGGTGCGCATGGGCTTCTCGCCGGCCGCAACCGTCATGGAGCCCGGCGACTACGCCGTCCGCGGCGGCATCATCGACATCTTTCCCCCGGGGGAGGGCGGCCCGGTTCGGCTCGACCTCTTCGGCGACGTGCTCGACGGCGCCCGCCGGTTCGATCCCGCCAGCCAGCGCACTATCGAGAAGCTATCGGTTGTGGAGCTCGCGCCGGTCTCCGAGGTGATCCTCGACGAAGCGGCGATCACCCGGTTCCGGCAGAACTATCGCATCGAGTTCGGGGCCGGCGGCCAGGACGATCCGCTCTACGAGGCGGTGAGCGCGGGCCGCAAGCATGCCGGCATGGAGCACTGGCTGCCGTTCTTCCACGAGCGGCTCGAGACGCTGTTCGACTACCTGCCCGGCGCCACCGTCATGCTCGACGACCAGACCGAGCCGGCGCGGCTTTCGCGCTGGGAGGCCATCGCCGACCAGTACGACGCCCGCCGCGAGGCGATGGGCCAGAAGCACCGGCTCGACACCGTCTACAAGCCGGTCGCGCCCGGCCTGCTCTACCTCGACCCGACGGCCTGGGACACCGCCGTCAGGGGCCACCGCGCGGTGCAGCTGAGGATCCTGCCCACCGCCACCGGACCCGGCATCGTTGATGGCGGCGGTCGCATCGGACGCAACTTCTCGCCGGAACGTCAGCAGGAGAAGATCAGCCTGTTCGGGGCCTTGGCCGACCATCTTCAAGCGAAGCGCAAAAACGGCCCGGTGGTCGTGGCCTCCTACAGCGAGGGCGCGCGCGAGCGACTGAGGGGCCTCCTCGAAGACCACGACGTCGCCGGCGTCGCCGATGTGAAGGACCTGCGCGGGCTGAAGCCGAATGCGATCCACCTTGCCGTCTGGGCGCTGGAGGCGGGCTTCGAGGGTCCCGTCGAGGGCGGCAGGCTGACTGTCGTCTCCGAGCAGGACGTGCTCGGCGACCGGCTGATCTCGCGCCCGAAAAGGCGCAGGCGTGCCGAAAACTTCCTCTCCGAAGCTCAATCGCTCACCCCGGGCGACCTGGTGGTGCATGTCGACCATGGCGTCGGTCGCTACAACGGTCTCGAGGTGGTCACCGCTCTTGGCGCGGCGCATGAATGCCTGGCCCTGGAATACGCCGGCGGCGACAAGCTCTACCTGCCCGTCGAGAACATCGAGTTGCTCAGCCGCTTCGGCCATGAGGAAGGGCTACTCGACCGCCTGGGCGGCGGCGCCTGGCAGGCCAAGAAGGCGCGGCTGAAGGAGCGCATCCGCGCCATCGCCGACCGGCTGATGCGCACCGCCGCCGAGCGGGCGCTCCGCCACGCGCCGGTTCTGGAGCCCGCCCACGGG
>JBFKAV010000013.1:0-39893 GCA_041621405.1 Paracoccaceae bacterium | reverse complement strand
GCCGCGGATTACCGCCATCCCCGGAAAGCCGTCGTAGATGTCGTCGTTGCCGGCGTGGACGAGATCCATCAGCGCCTGCAGGTCCGGGGTGGTCCAGCCGCCCTCGAGATAGGCCTCGCAGAAGCCGAGGTCGCCCTCGCGGATGAGCCGAGCAAAGAGGTCGGGGTCGTGCACCGTGAATTCCGCCACCGGCCCGGGGTTTCTGCCTTCCGAGCGAAACCGCCGCCGGTCGGGCAGTACAATGTCGAGCCGGCCGTTCTGCAGGCTCTTCGTCACCTCAAAGACATGGCCGAAATACCGCGGGAGGCTCGTCTGCCCCCTCGTCGTGGTCAGTACCGTCATCCCTGTCCTCGCTCCTTTGCACCAGTAAGGCAGATCAAGCTGGCCCGCGCAACGGTTTGATCCGTCAGCTCTTCCAACCCTCGTAGGCTGCCAGTGCACGGCTCCGGCCACTTGCTAGCCCCACGACGGGGTCGGGATAGGTATCGGCCGGCCCCATCTGCCAGCGTTCCGGAATAGCTTCGAAGTAAGCCAGCGCGGTCTTCGGCGGCCTAGCCTGTCCCTCGGCGATCCATTTCCGCCGGTACCGGCCGTCGGCGTCGAATTTCTCGGCCTGCGTCTCGGGGTTGAAGATCCGGAAATAGGGCGCTGCGTCCGGTCCCGAGCCGGCGGCCCATTGCCAGCCCATCGCATTCGAGGCCGGATCCCAGTCGATCAGGCAGTCCTCGAACCATCGAAGTCCGACGCGCCAGTCCGTGAGAAGATGCTTGGTAAGGTACGAGGCGACGATCATCCGGCCGCGGTTGTGCATCGTGCCGGCCACGTACATCTCGCGCAACGCCGCGTCGACGAACTCCACTCCGGTCTGCCCGCGCTTCCAGGCGCGCACTTCCTTCAGCCGCTCGTCCCCGTTCCAGGGAAAGCCGTCCCATTCCTCGCGCCAGCTCTTCTCCACGATGTGCGGCGTGTGGTGGATCAGGTGATAGGCAAACTCGCGCCAGGCGAGCTCCTTTAGAAACGTCTCGGCGCCCTTCTTGCCCTCCTCGCGCGCTCGCATCCCGGCATGCCAGCAGGCGCGCGCGGAAATCTCTCCGTAGGTGAGGTTCTCGGAAAGACGCGAGGTGCCGTCCTCGGCCGGGAAGTCGCGCGCCGCGGCATAGTCGGCGATCTTGTGGCCGGTGAAGGCGGCGAGCCGCCCGCGGGCTGCCTCCTCGCCCACGTTGAGGTGCTCCGCCACGACCTTGGCGCCGCGCTTCATCGCGGCGCCCATCTCCCAGTCGGCAATGTCGTCGGACTGCGGCCAGGTCGCCGGTGACCCGAGCGCCGAGGGCGCCGCCAGCTGCTGCCCCGGGTCGAGGTCCTTCACCGCCTTCCAGTAGGGCGTGTAGACTTTGTAGAACCCGCCTTGCCCCGTTTCCACCGTCCAGGGCTCGAAGAGGACGTGTCCGGGGAAGCTGCGCGCCTCGATGCCGTCGGCCTTGAGCCCAGACTTCACTGCCTCATCGCGCTCGCGCGCATCGGGGTCGTGGAGCCGCGTCCACCACACCGCCCCGGCGCCCGTGTCCTTCACCAGTCTGCGGAGCGTCGGCAAAGCCTCGCCGCGCCGCTGGACCAGCCGCGACCCGACCTCGTCGAGCCGCCCGGCGAAATGCTCCACCGCGAGCCCGAGGCGCCATTTCGGCGCCGCACCGTGGCCCTCGACCACCTCGTCGAGAAGGAAGACCGGGATCACCGGCCGCCCGGTCTCGACGGCAGCGTGAAGCGCCGGATGGTCGGAAAGGCGCAGGTCGCGCCGGAACCAGAGGACAATGGGAGATCGATCGCTCATCGCGGCCCTTTCGCGGCGGACCCGATGCCCGCCTAGAGAACCTGATCTAGCGCCCTGATCAGCCGGTCAACCTCGGCTTCCGACGTGTAGTGGACGAAAGACAGGCGCAGGACACCCTTCTTCGGGTCCACGCCCATCGCCTGAAGCGGCCGGACCGCATAGAAATCCCCGCCACCGGCCATGATGCCGTGACGGGCCAGGTCGGCGGCAGCCGCCTCGCCGGACCGGTCAAGTTCCAGCGCGACGGTCGGCGCACGCCCCGGAGCCGAGCGTGGCCCAATGAGGCGCAGGTCGTTGCGGGAGCCAAGCCAGTCCAGAAGCGGTGCCAGCAGCGCCTCCTCATGGGCGCGGAAGAGGTCGTGCACCGCCTCGCCCCGGCCGGCCGCGTCGTGCCCGGCATGAACGTGGTGAGCGTAGACGGCGTCGACGTAGTCGGCGACCCCAGCCAAGGCGGCGATCTGCGCGTGATCGGGCCCGGCCGGCGTGAAGCGCTTGAAGAGGCTCCCTGCGTTGAAGTAGTGGCCCTGGTTCGGCAGTTCCTCACCCAGCCGGCGGTGGATCACCATCACGCCCTGGTGCGGTCCGTAGGTCTTGTAGGTCGAAACGAGGTAGATGTCGGCACCGAGCTTACCGACGTTTGGAAGCCCGTGCGGCGCGTAGCTGACGCCGTCGACGCAGACGACGGCGCCGGCGTCGTGCGCCGTGCGGGTGATCCGCGCCACGTCGTTGACCTCGCCCACGACGTTCGAGCAGTGCGGGAAGCAAACCAGCTTCACCTTCTCGTCGAGCAGGGGCGCCAGATCGTCCGGGTCGAGATGGCCCGTCGCCGGATCGATCTTCCAGACCCGGACCTCCACCCCCTCGTCTGCGAGCCGGCGCCACGGGCCGGAATTGGCCTCGTGGTCCTGGTCGGTGACGACGATCGCTGCGTTCCTTCCCTTCAGCCAAAGCCGGAACGCGTTGGCGAGCACGTAGGTGTTGGCCGTGGTCGAGGGGCCGAAGCTCACCTCGTCGGGTGCCACGCCGAGGATCCCGGCCAGGCGCGTGCGCGCCTCGTCCATCTCCTCGCCGGCTGCCCGGCTTGCGGCATAGGGGCCGTATGGCTGAACCTTCCGCTGCCGGTAGAAGCGGTCAAGGCGCCAGAGCACCTGGCGGCAGGGATAGGAGCCGCCGGCATTCTCGAAGAACGCCTGGTCTCCGAGTTCTGGCTCCTGGAAGGCCGGGAACTGGGCGCGGACGAAGTCGAGGTCGAGCTTTTGCATGGGCCGAGCATTGGCGGAGTTGTCGACGCCGTCAACGCGCATTCCCGGCGCTCCGCGACCGGCCCGCGAGCCTCACGGGAACCTACGAGCACCGTGATGAAAGCCTGGGATCTTGCTTCCGAAATCGCTCACTCCGGGCGGCGGCGGACGAGCTGTCGCAGGGCGCCGTGCAGGGTCTGGACGTCGGCGCGGGTGAGTGGCATCCGGCTCCAGAGATTGCGAAGGTTGAGCTTCATGCCGGCCGCCTTCGTTGCCGGAAAGAAGAACCCGGCCTCCTCCAGCCGCTCCTCCCAGTGCTCGGCCAGCCGTTCGACCTCGTGCCGCGGCGCAAGGTCGATCCCGGCCATCGCCTCCGGGGTGCCGGCGCCGCCTGCGCGGCGCCATTCATAGCCCAGGAGCAGAATGCACTGGGCGAGGTTGAGCGAGGGGAAGTCGGGGTTCACCGGCACCGAGACGATGGCATTGGCGTGTACCAGATCCTCGTTCTCGAGGCCGGCCCGCTCTGGCCCGAACAGCACCCCGACGCGCTTGCCTGTGGCCGCGAGGGCGCGGGCATGTTCCATGGCCAGCTCGGGGGTTTGCAAGGCTTTCGTCAGCCCGCGCGGGCGCGCCGTGGTGGCGAGCACGTAGTCGCAATCGGCCACCGCCTCGGCGACGGTGGCGAATAGCCCCGCATGATCCAGCAGCCGGCCGGCGCCGGAGGCCATGGCTACGGCTTTCTGGCTGGGCCAGCCCTCGCGCGGGGCGACAACGCGCATCCGCTCGAGCCCGAAGTTCAGCATCCCGCGCGCCGCGGCGCCGATGTTCTCGGGCAACTGCGGGCGGACGAGGACGAAGAAGAGCTGCGTCGAGGTCATTCCGACCGCGCCATAGCGGGCGGACCCGCCCCGCGCAAGCGCCTCAGCCGAGATGTGCGAGAACCGAGCGCGCGGCGCGGAGCCCAGGCGGCTCGCCGCCCCGGCCGAGCCGCTCCATGGTGAGCGTCAGGGCGGCTTCCTGCGCGGCGCGGGCGGCAGGGTCTTCAAGGAGATTGATGAGTGCCGCCGCCATCGGCTCCGGCCGGCAGTTCCGGCCGAGGAATTCGGGTACCGCGCGGGTCTCGGACACGAGATTCACAAGGGTCACCGTGTCAACCCGGAGAAGTCGACCGACGATGGCCCGCGTGAGCGGCGCCATGTCGTAGCCGATGACCATCGGAACGCCGGCTGCGGCGAGCTCGAGCGAGACCGTGCCCGAGGCCGCGAGCGCCACGTCGGCTGCGGCGAAGGCCGCGCCCTTGGCCGCCGCGTCGTCGCGGCCGGGATCGACGAGGATCGGGCGGCCGGGCCAGCCTGCGATCCGGTCCGCGACCAATACGGCGAGATGCGGGACGGCCGGGACCACGACGCGGGCCTCCGGATGGCGCGCGAGAACCGCGCGGAGCGCTTCGCCAAAGCGGTTGGCGAGACGGGCGACCTCGCCCCGGCGCGAACCGGGAAGCGCGAGGAGGAGCGGTGTGGCCTCGGCGATGCCGTGGGCTTCGCGGAAGGCGGCCACCTCGGCGGCGCTCGCAATAGGCTCGGCCGCGACCGGGTGGCCGACGAAATCGCAAGTCATGCCGGCCGCTTCCATGTAGGGCGGCTCGAACGGCAGGAGCGCCAGCACGTGGTCGACGACCTTCGCCATCCGCGCCGCCCGCCCCGGTCGCCAGGCCCAGACCGAGGGTGCGACGTAGTGGATGGTGCGGAGCCTGGGGCTTGTGCCGCGGGCCAGCGCCGCGAGGCGGAGCGAGAAATCGGGGCTGTCGATCGTGACGAGCGCGTCGGGCCCCATCTCCGCGACCGCAGCGGCAGCCTCGCGCAGCCGGCGGCGCAGATGCAAGTAGCGCGGCAGCACCTCGACGAGGCCCATCACCGATAGGTCGGCCATGGGGAAGAGACTCTGGAGCCCCCGCGCCTCCATCTCGGGGCCGCCGACACCGACGATCTCCGCCGTCGGCGTCAGGGCTCGCAGGCCCTCAATCAATGCCGCGCCGAGCTTGTCGCCCGAGGGCTCGCCAGCCAGCAGAAAGAGCCGGGGGCTCATTGCGCCACGAGGAAGAGGCCCGCCTCCTCCGCGGCCTTGAGCGTCGCTTCTCGCTCGAGGATAAGGACCGCGCGGGCGGCGATGACCACGCCCGCGAGCCCGGCGGCAGCGGCATCGCGGATCGTCTCGGGGCCGATCGTGGGCATGTCGACGCGGAGATCCTGACCGGGCTTCGGACGCTTGACGAGGACACCCTTCGCGCCGCGGCGGAGCTTCGGATCGGTCTCGGCGACCTGTCGGAGCAGGAAACCGGTGCCCTGGATCGTCTCGATCCCAAGGCAGAGCCCGCCGGCGACCACGCAGGCCTGGCCGACGTCAACGGGCCCGAGCGCGGCGAGGATCTCGGTTCCGCAGTGAGCGTCGTCGCGCGCGGCGCGGTCGGGCGGGTGGCCCGCCAGCAGCCCGGCCTCGGCGGTGAGGCCCGGCACCAGCTCGTGCGCGCCGCGAACCGCGAAGCCCTCCTCCTCGAACACCGCGATGACGAGCCTCAGGAGCGCGTCGTCGCCGCCCTTCATCGCTTCGGTCAGACGCGGCGCAAGGTCACGCATCTTCGGGTCGAAGGCCATCGGGTCGAGCGCCGGGCGCGTCATCGCCCCGGCGAAGCAGAGCTCATCGATCCCGTTGGCGCGAAGGTCGTCGAAGAGCTGGCCCAGCCGTTCGAAGGTGGCGCCGATCTCCGGCGCGCCGGGGTTGTGCGAGTCGACGCCCTCGATACGGACGAACCAGGCGCCGTGGTTGGCCTCGACCACCGCCCCCGGCAGCGCCCCCTCCCCCGCGATGACCGCAAGATGCGTGTTCATCGGCCTAGCGCGGGGTCAGGAACGATCGGTCGGACTGGCCGAGCACGAAGTCGACGATCTCGCGGACGTAGGGCGAGGTGGTCGCCTCGCCGAGGCGCCGGGCCCGGTCGGCAAACGCGCCTTCCCCCTGCGCCAGCGCCTGGTAGGCGGCGCGGAGCGCGGTGATGTCCTCGCGCGATACACCCCGGCGCTTCAGGCCGACGAGGTTGAGCCCATCGAGCTCGCCCCGCGGCGCCTGCACAAGGCCGTAGGGGATCACGTCGTTGGTGACCATCGTGACCGCGCCGATGATGGCGCCGCGGCCGATCCGAACCCACTGGTGGACGCCGGAGAGGCCGCCGACGATCACGTCGTCCTCGACGATGCAGTGGCCGGCGAGAGCTGCGTTGTTGACCAGGATCACCCGGTTTCCCACCCGGCAGTCGTGCGCGACGTGAGCGCCGGCCATGATCAGGCAGTCGTCGCCCACTTGGGTGAGGCCGCCACCGCCTCCGGTGCCGGCATTCAACGTGGCGCCTTCGCGGATCCGGCAGCGGGCGCCGACGACGAGGCGCGTCTCCTCGCCCTTGTACTTGAGATCCTGTGGCACCTCGCCGACGCAGGCGAAGGAGAAGACCGTGCTGTCCTCGCCGATCGCGGTCGCGCCGGTGACGACCGCGTGGGACTTCAGCGTGACGTTGGCCCCGAGCTGGACCTTCGGGCCGACGCAGGCGAAGGCGCCGATGTCGCAGCCCGAGCCGATCTCGGCGCCGTCCTCGACATGGGCCTTGGGGTGGACGCGCGCGGCCGGGTCGATCGCCATGGGCGTCAGCCCTTGAGGTCCATCATCGCGGTAAACTCCGCCTCTGCGGCAATCGCGTCACCAACCTTGGCCTGGCCGTGGAACTTCCAGACCCGGCCGCCGCCGCGCTTCACCGTGACGTGCAGCTCAAGCACGTCGCCCGGTACGACCATGCGGCGGAACTTGGCACTGTCGATCGACATGAAATAGGTCAGCAGCTCCTTGTCGACGGTGTTCATCGACAAACCCACCACGACGGCCGCAGTCTGCGCCATGGCCTCGATGATGGTGACGCCCGGCATGATCGGCGCCCCCGGAAAATGACCCTGGAAATGCGGCTCGTTGTAGGTGACGTTCTTGATCCCGACAGCGCCCTCGTTGACCCGGATGTCGCGGACCCTGTCGATCAGCAAGAACGGGTAGCGGTGCGGGATGATCCGCTGGATCAGGCTGATGTCGGCCTCGGCCGGGGCGGCCGTCGTGGTCTGGTCGTTCATCGGTCACCTCACGTCCCTGGGCCCGGCCTTGCTAGCAAGCCCCCTGCATCAGGGCAAGCGCGGGCATCAGGGCTGCCCTTCGGGAGCTTCCTGGCCGCCGCCGGGCAAATCTGGCGATACGGTGCCGTCGCCCAGCTCGGCGTCGATCCGGCGGATCGCGTCTTCGGTGATGTCGATGGCCTCGGCCGAGAGGATGACCGCACGGCTGTCGAGGATCGCCACGGCGCCGCGCTCGCGGACCAGCTCGGTCAGGGTCGGGATGGCGGCGCGGAAGAACTCCTGACGCGCCTCCTCGGGGAGGCGGCCGAGGTCTCGTGCCTTCTGGTCCTGGGTCCGGCGGATTTCGACCACGCGGGCGTCGAAGGAAGCGGCGAGCTCGCGGAACGCCGCGGGGTCCATGCCCGGGCGCTCCTCTGTGAGCTGGCGCTCCTCGGCCTCGAGCTCGGCCTCGATCCGGCGGTTCTCGGCGGCAAGCGCTGAAGACGCAGTTTCGAACTCGGCCTGGGCCCGGCGACCGAAGGCCGAGCGCTCGAACAGGGCTTCCTGATCGATCGTCAGCACCGGGCTGGGCACAACCATCCGGTCTTGCGCGGCTGCGGGCGCAAACCCCAAGCCAAGTGCCAGCGCCGCCGGGAGCGCGAGGCGCAGCATCGACCTAGAACCGCGTTGAGACCGTGAAATCGAAGTTCTGTTCCTTGTCTTGGGGCAGCTTTTCCAGCGGGGTCGAGAAGTTGAACCGCAGCGGCCCCAGCGGCGAGGACCAGAAGATCGAGAAGCCGAGCGCGGTGCGCCAATGCAGGTCGTCGTCGATCACACCCGTCGGCTGGTTCGGGCCCACGGTCCCGGCGGTATTGTCGAGGCCCCAGACCGAGCCCACGTCGAGGAACAGGCCACCGGTTATTCCGTATTCCTCGGGCAGGCCAAGCGGGAATTCGGCCTCGAACTTGACGACGGTGAAGAAGTTGCCACCGAGTGGGTCCTGACCTGGCGTGTCGAGGTCCCTCGGGCCAATGCCACGCGGCTCGAACCCGCGCATCTCGGAGCCGAAGTAGCGGTCGGTCACCCGGCTGACGCCATCGATCACGCTGATCGCGCCACCTTCGATGCTCGCCCGCAGCGTCACCTCCTCGTTGAACACCCTCCGCTCGGCAAGCGCGACCGCGCTCGTCTTCAGGTATGTCGCGTCGCCGCCGTAGATGTCCTGCCCGAAGCGCAACAGCACGCCGGCATTCGGGTCGAGCCCGCCAACTCGGGTGTCATAGCTGTATTCGTACCCCAGAGACCCCATGTAGCGGTCACCGACGGCTTCCTCGGCAAGAAGGACCGGAGACGACGCCGGATCAACACTGTAGAGCGAGTCAAAGCGCATGCCGGTCTGCACGTTCAGCCGCGAGTTCTCGCCTGTCGGAAATCCAAGGCCGAGGGTCACGCCGCCGATGCGCGTCGAATAGGTCGAGAAGTCATTCTCGCTTTCGTTGTAGCTTATGCTCGCGCGGAAGCTGACATCGCGGCCGAGGAAGTTGGGCTCGACAAAGGTGAACCTCCCGCCGGCATTCGTCTCGCCGGTGTTGAAGCCGAAATCGAGCCGCTGACCCCGGCCGAGCAGATTCGTCTCTGAGAAGTTGATGGTGAATGCGGCACCGGAGGCGACGCTGTAGCTGGCGCCAAACGAAAGCGAGCCCGTGGGCTGCTCCTCAACGTTCACGTCGACGATCACCTGCTCGGGCGAAGACCCCTCGCGCGCCTCGACGTCGGCGCTGGAAAAGAAGCCGAGCGCGCGAATACGTTCCGCGCTCTCGCGGATCTCGCGCGGGTTGAACGGATCGCCTTCGACGGTCCCGAACTGGTTGCGCACGACACGGTCCAGCGTAGTGACGTTGCCCTCGATGTCGATCCGTTCGACGAAGATCCGGGGGCCGCGGACCACGGCGAACTCAATGTCGAGGGTCAGCTGGCGATCGTTGCGCGTGACGCGCGGCTCGACGCGGACGAAATCGAGACCCTGGCGCAGCGCGAGGGTTTCAAGCCGGGCTATGGTGTTCTCGACCAGGCTGGGCGAATAGACGCCGCCCGGGCGGATGCGGATCGCCTCTTGATACACTTCGGGATCGGCCTCTGGGATCTCGCTGGTCGTGGTGAGCTCCCCGAACCGGTACTGCTGGCCCTCGCGGATGTTGAAAGTGATGAAGAAGGCATCGCGGCGGCGGGTGATCTCGGAGGTAACCGACAGCACCTGGAAGTCGATGTAGCCGCGGGAGAGGTAGAAATCGCGCAGCACCTGCTTGTCAAACTCGATCCGGTCGGCGACGAAGGTGTCGCGCTGGATGAGCTGGCGCAGGATCCCCGCCTGCTTGGTCTCCAGCACCTGGCGCAGCCGGCGGTCGGAGAAGTTGCGGTTGCCGACGAAGGTGATGCGCTCGATCTCGACCACCCGGCCCTCGACGATCTCGAACACCAGGTCGACCCGGTTGTCCGAGCGGCGGATGATCCGGGGGGTGACGGTCGCGGCATAGCGTCCCGCCTGGGCATAGCCCTCGGTGATCGCGGCGGCGTCCTGCTCGGCCACGGTGGGGCTGTAGACCCGCCGCGGCTGTGAACGCACGACCGTCGCCAGCACTTCGTCGTCGAGCCGGCGGTTGCCCTCGAAGGCCACCTCGTTGATGGTGGGGAACTCCACGACGCGGATCAGCAGGCGGCTGCCCTGTGGGACGAACTCGACCGTCTCGAACAACCCGGAGCCCAGCACGCGCTGGTAGGCGGCGTTGAGCTCGCCCGCCGTGATCGCCTGGCCCCGGGGTATCTCGGCATAGGAGAGCACCGTGCCCGGCTCGATTCGCTGGGTGCCTTCGATGACAACGCTGTCGAATCGGTAGGTTTGCGCCTGGGCGGTGCCCGGTGCGGCAAGCAGCCATCCGAACAGCGTGAGTGAGATCACCGCGACCAAACGGGCGAACCCCATGCGCGCGTGCGCCGGCCGCACGCCTGCGTAAGCCGCTTCCGCCATGATGTCCCCCGTGACCTAAAGTCGAGCAGCAATCACCGGACCTGACTAGCGGGATAGACCCGCCTTGTCAAAACGTCCCGCGGGTGCGCGTCGCCAAGTGCGATCAGGGGCAAAAGAGGTCGTTTGAGAGTGCGAAGACCATCAGCGTGAGGATCAGCGCAAGCCCGCCGCCCATCAGGTAGCGGAGCACCTTCTCCGAGGGCGGACGGCCGGTCGTCGCCTCCCAGGCGTGGAACACCAGGTGGCCGCCGTCGAGCACCGGGATCGGGAACAGGTTCATCAGCCCGATCGCGGTGGAAAGGACGGCGATGAACCAGATGAACTCCATCAGGCCCTGACTTGCGACCTCTCCCGAGGTCTCGGCGATCCCGATTGGACCACGCAGATTGCAGGACGAGATGGCGCCGGTGATCATGTGATAGAGCGCCGAGAGGCTGGAGCTGGCAACCGTCCAGACCTGCCGGGAGCCGTTGCCCAGCGCCTCGATGGGCCCCATCGGCTCGGTGGCGGGCAGGAAGAGGAAGCCGCCGGCGAGCCCCAGGAGCCAGCGGGTCTCGAACCCCCCATCCGGCAATGGCAGGTCGGTTCGGCGCGGCGCGAGACCGATGTCGATCGTCTCGCCCTCGCGCCAGACCTCGAGCGCCAGTTCGCGGCCATCCGAGGCCAGCACGATTTGCTGAAGCTGCTTGAAGGCCACGATGGGCTCGCCGTCGATCGACACGATCACGTCGCCGCTCTGCAGGCCCGCATCCATCGCTGCGGATCCAGGCTGAACCACGTCGACGATGGCCGGGTAGGGCCAGACGCCCTCGACCTCGGTCTCCGCGCCGTCGCGGCGCACCGTGTAGCTGACGCTGTCCACGGCCTCGATCTCGTTCAGCGCGGTGTAGAACGAGCCGTAGTCCGGGGTTTCGACGCCTTCGACGGCGAGGATCGTGTCGCCGTGCTCGAGGCCCGCTTGGCCTCCTGGGAGCGCGACGAGTTCGCCGACCGTCGGCGGCTCGATCGCCTTGCCCTGGCTGAGGAAGACACCGGCAAAGACCAGCGCGGCGAGGATGAAGTTGAAGACCGGCCCCGCAGCCACGGTGGCCGAGCGTGCCCAGAGCGGGGCGCCGAACATGCTGCGGCGCAACTCCTTCTCGCGCTCGGCCTTCACCAGATGTTCGAGGAATCCCTCGTCCTGCGAGGCGCTGGCGGCATCGCCGTCGCCAAGGAAGCGGACATAGCCGCCGAGCGGCACCGCGGCGATTTGCCACCGCGTGCCACGGCGGTCGACGCGGGAGAAGATCACCGGGCCGAAGCCCAGCGAGAACACCTCGGCGTGGATGCCCGACCAGCGGCCGACGAGGTAGTGGCCGTATTCGTGCACCGCCACGATGATCGACAACGCAGCTAGGAACGCCAGCACCGTAAAGGCGAGGTTACCGAAATCCGGGATCAGTCCGATTGCGTCCAACTGCTCAGGTCCTTGCGCGTTCTTTTTCGCGGATCGCTTCGCCAGCCCTCTGTCGGGCCAGATGGTCCATATCGAGTACTGTATCAAGACCGGAAACGGCATTTCCAAGGCCCGGATCGACCGAAAGCCGGGCAAGCGTGGCCTCGACCACACGCGCCATGTCGGTGAATCCGATCTCGCCGGCGACGAAACCGTCGAGCGCGCGCTCCTTCGCCGCGTTGAAGGCAGCGCCGGCGAGGCCGCCGATCCGCATGACCTCGCGCGCCAGACCAAGCGCCGGGTAGCGGCGCGGATCGGGGGCAGCGAAATTCAGCTGCCCGATTGTTGCGAGATCGAGCCGCGCCACCGGGAGCGCGGCACGCTCGGGCCAGTTCAGCGCGTAGGAGATTGCGTGGCGCATGTCGGGCGGGCCGAGATGCGCCATCAGCGCGCCGTCGCGGAAGCCGACGAGCGCGTGGACGAGGCTTTCGGGGTGGATCACCACCTCGATGCGGTCGGGTGCGATGCCGAAATATTCCCGCGCCTCGATCATCTCGAGCGCCTTGTTGAACATCGAGGCCGAATCGATGGTGATGCGCTGGCCCATGGCCCAGTTGGGGTGGGTCGATGCTTCCTCCGGCGTCGCCGCTGCCAGCCGTTCCAGCGGCCAGTCGCGAAACGCTCCGCCCGAGGCGGTGAGGACGATACGCTCGACGGCGGCAATCTCCTCGCCGACGAGCGCCTGGAACACGCCCGAATGCTCGCTGTCGACCGGCAGGACCGTCGCGCCGTGGCGCCGCGCCTCCTCCACGAGCAGTGGCCCGGCCGTCACCAGGCTTTCCTTGTTGGCGAGCGCCAAAGTGGTGCCGTGGCGCAGCGCGCGAAATCCCGGCGCGAGGCCGGCGGCGCCGACGATGGCGCTCATGATCCAATCGGCCGGGCGGTCGGCCGCCTCGATCAGCGCCGCGTCTCCCGCCGCCGCCTCGACGCCGGAGCCGGCGAGCGCCTCCTTAAGCGCACCGTACCATTCCGGGTGGCAGGTAACCGCGACGCTCGCGCCGAGCGCCTTGGCCTGCGCGGCCAGGCGCGCAACGTTGCGGCCGCCGGTCAGGGCGACGACATCGAAGGACTCGCGCCCGCCCTGACTGAGCATCAGGTCCACCGTGTTCTCGCCGACCGAGCCGGTGGCTCCGAAGACCGACACGCGCCGCACCGCGCTAACCCCGCGCCACGGGCACGACGACGAAGAACGACACGACCAGCATGAAGAGCGCACCGCCCAGGAGCGCGTCGAAGCGGTCCAGCAGCCCGCCGTGGCCGGGGATCAGGGACGAGGCGTCCTTGACGCCGGCGCGGCGCTTGATCGCGCTCTCGGCTGCATCGCCCATCTGCGAGGCGAAGGCCAGCGCCGCCGAGATCCACGGCAGGTCGCGCCCTGCCGTGGTGAAGGAAAGGAACACGTAGCCGACCGCCGCGCCGCCGACCCAGCCGGCGACGATCCCGGCCCAGGTCTTCTTCGGGCTGACCCGCGGCCAGAACTTCGGGCCGCCGATGATCCGGCCGGCGAAGTAGGCCGAAATGTCGGCAACAACCACGACCGCCACCAGCCAGGCAAGCCAGAGCATCCCGTAGTCGCCGCGAAACCGGATCAGGCCATAGCAGGCCAGGAGCACCGCCGTTCCGTAGGCCGCGAAGATCAGCGCGTCAGGCCGACGCAGCAGCAGCGCCGCCACCCCCGGCACCACCAGGGGCAGCAACGCGACCGGCGGCGCGATCTGCAGCGCCAGGAGCAGCACGAAGAACGCCGCCGCTGCGAGTACGAGCGGTCCGTCGCGGTCGTCGGGCGCCTGCATCCGCGCAAGTTCCCAGATCATGATCGTGGCTGCGGCGACGGCCAACATCGCGAACCAAATGCCGCCTGCCCAGACCGCCAGAAGCCCGATGGCGGCTAGTACGAAGCCCGAGGCGAGGCGCGGGCCCAGATCGGCCCATTTGCCGCCCTTGGTCATGCCGTCAGTACGCCGCCGAAGCGGCGCTCGCGGGCGCCGAACCTGTCGAGAATCTGTTCCAGCTCCTCGGGCGTGAAGTCGGGCCAGAGCGTCGGCGTGAACTCGTACTCGGAATAGGCCGACTGCCAGAGCAGGAAATTCGAGATCCGGCTTTCGCCGGAGGTGCGGATCACGAGGTCGGGGTCGGGCAGGCCGCCGGTGTCGAGCTCGGCCGCGAAATCGGCCTCGTCCATCCTCACCGGTGAGAATTCACCCTTGGCGGCGCGGGCCGCGAGAGCCTTGGCGGCGCGCAGGATCTCGTCGCGTCCGCCGTAGTTGATCGCCACCGTCATGTGCAGCCGCGTGTTTCTCTCCGTCTTCGCCTCGATCCAGCCCATCAGTCGCTGCAGCTTGTGGTCGAGCCGGGTGCGCTCGCCGATGAAGTTCAACCGCACCCCCTCGGCCGAGAGCCGCTTGGCCTCGGCGCGGATGTAGGTGGAGAAGATCGTCATCAGGCCGATCACCTCCTCGGTGGAGCGCTTCCAGTTCTCGGTGGAGAAGGCGAAGAGCGTCAGATGCGTGATCCCGAGCGACGGGCAGGCAGCGACGATCTGCTTGACCCGCTCGGCGCCACGGCGGTGGCCGACAAGACGCGGCCAGCCGCGCTGGGTGGCCCAGCGGCCGTTACCGTCCATGATGATCGCCACATGGAGGGGCGCACGCGGCGGCGGAATGTCGTCGGCGGCCATTGCGGCCCTCCCCAAACCCAGGGGTTACACTTGCATGATCTCGGCCTGCTTGGCCTCGAGCGACTCGTCTACCTGAGCGACGTGCTTGTCGGTGATCTCCTGGATCGCATCGTGCCAGAACTTCTGGTCGTCCTCGCTCATCCCCTCGCCCTTGGCCTTCTTCACCTGGTCCATGCCGTCCCGTCGGACATTGCGGATCGCCACGCGCGCGGTCTCGGCATAGTGCGCGGCCACCTTGGTGAGCTCGCGCCGGCGCTCTTCGTTGAGCTCCGGAATCGGCAACATGATAAGGGTGCCATTGAGTTGCGGATTGATCCCGAGGCCGGATTCACGGATCGCCTTTTCGACCTTGCCGACGAGGCCCTTGTCCCAGACGTTCACGGTGACCATCCGCGGCTCGGGTACGTTCACCGTACCGACCTGGTTGATTGGCATCAGCGAGCCGTATGCGTCGACCTGGATCGGGTCGAGCATCGCGGCCGAAGCGCGTCCTGTCCTGAGCGAGGCGAATTCGTGCTGTAGTGCGGTCAGCGCACCGTCCATTCGCCGCTCCAGGTCGTCGACGTCAATCTCGATCTCATCTGCCGACATGGTTGCATTCTCCCGTCTTCTTCGGGCGTCTGCGGCCGTCTATAGCGCGGCGCGGGAGCGAATCCTAGCGCCTCAGCCCTCCACGAGCGTATAGGTGCCCTTACCGGCGAGGATGCCCCGGAATCCGCCCGGTTCCTGAAGCGAGAAGACGACGATCGGCATGCCGTTGTCGCGCGCCAGCGCGATCGCCGAGGCATCCATCACCTTGAGATTCTTCTGCAGCACCTCGTCGTAGGTGACCCGGTCGTAGCGCTTTGCATCCTTGTGCTTCAGCGGGTCCTTGTCGTAGACGCCGTCGACCTTGGTGCCCTTGAAGATCGCCTCGCAGGCCATTTCCGAGGCGCGCAGGGTCGCCGCGGTATCGGTGGTGAAGTAGGGGTTTCCGGTGCCGGCGGCGAAGATGCAGACCCGGCCCTTCTCGAGGTGGCGGACCGCGCGGCGGCGGATGTAGGGCTCGCAGACCTGGTCCATCGGGATCGCCGAGATCACCCGGGTGAAGACCCCGATCGCCTCGAGCGCCGATTGCATCGCGAGCGCGTTCATCACGGTCGCCAGCATCCCCATGTAATCGGCGGTCGTCCGCTCCATGCCCTGGGCCGAGCCCTGCAGGCCGCGGAAGATGTTGCCGCCGCCGATCACCATGCAGATCTCGACCCCGAGGTCGTGGACGCTCTTCACCTCCTCGGCGATGCGCTGGACCGTGGGTGGGTGCAGGCCGTAGCCTTGGTCGCCCATCAGCGCCTCGCCGGAGATCTTCAACAGCACGCGCTTGTAGCGAGGCTTCTGGCCCGCCGTCCTCTTCTCGCCCATCGCTTCCCCCTGCCCCGCCGGTTCCTTGACTGTGCCGGAAAATGCGGGAAAACCGGGGCGGGTTCAACGGGGGTCGGCCGCCGCCCCCGGGAGGAAGCGCCGGACCGTGCTGCAGCTCTTGCGGGACATGCCAACCGACCGGCCGGTGCTGATCGCCGGGCCGACGGCCTCGGGCAAATCGGCCCTGGCGCTGGCGATCGCCGAGGCCCGGGGCGGCGCGATCATCAATGCCGACGCGCTGCAGGTGTTCGACGCCTGGAAGATCCTGACCGCCCAGCCCTCGGCCGAGGACCGCGCCCGGGCGCCGCATCTGCTTTACGGCCACCTGCCTTACGATGCCGACTATTCGGTGGGCGACTGGCTGAGGGAGGTGGCGCCGATGCTCGACGGGCCGGAGCGGCCGATTCTGGTGGGCGGCACCGGGCTCTACTTCAGCGCGCTGACCGAGGGGCTCGCCGAGATCCCCGCCGTTCCGGCCGTGCTGCGCGCCGAGGCGAACGCCCGGCTCGCCCGCGGCGGGCTCGCTGCCTTGGCGGCCGAGCTCGACCCGGCAACGGCGGCGCGGATCGACCGGGCGAACCCGGCCCGGGTGCAGCGGGCGTGGGAGGTGCTGCGGGCAACCGGGCGGGGGCTGGCAACCTGGCAGGCCGAGACGCCGCCGCCGCTCTTGCCGCTTGCCCGCACCGAGGCGCTCCTGATCGAGGCGCCGAAGCATTGGCTCGACCCACGCATCGGGCAGCGCTTCGACACGATGCTCGCCCAGGGCGCGCTGACCGAGGCCGCGGCCGAACGGGCGCGGTGGAACCCTGCCCTGCAATCGGCGAAGGCGATCGGCGCGGGGGACCTCATCGCCCATCTCGGGGGCCATATCGACCTCGTCGAGGCCCGCGCCGCGGCGGTCACGGCGACCCGGCAATATGCCAAGCGGCAGCGAACCTGGTTCCGCGCCCGGATGCGGGCGTGGCGGCGGATCGACACGGACTCGCTTCCGTAACCCATCGGCCACGCTGCGCCGATCCGGTCGACGAAGGGCTTTTTCCGTTTGTCTCTCGCCCCTTGCCGTGGCAAGTTACAGCTTCTTCGTACGACCACGGACCGCGCCATGGCCATCACCGACCACGCCCCCGACCTGCCGCTCGTGCGGCTGGTCCCGATTCCCCGGCTGGCCCAGGGGGGAAAGTGGCGCGTTGAGGCGATGCGCAGCTATTCGACGCCTCTCATCCTTTGGTTCACGCGCGGCCAAGGCCGGATCACCGCCGCTGGCGTCACCCGCGGCTATGGCCCGCACAACCTGATCTACTTGCCGCCAGGCACCATGCACGCCTTCGAGCTCAACCAGCACGTGCACGGCACAGCCATGTTCCTTCCGCAGGTCCCCGACCTGACGCTGCCCGACAAGCTCGTGCACCTGCGTATCCGCGACGCGAGTCCGCAGGGCGAGATGTCGATGATGCTCGACCACATCCACCGCGAGCTCGAGGGCAACAAGCCTGGCCGCGCCCGGGCGATCCGGCACCACCTGGGCCTGTTGTCGGTCTGGCTCGAGCGCCAGGTCCTCGCAAGCGAGGCCGGCGAGGCGGCGCCGAAGCCCAAGGCCTCGGTGCGGCTCGCCCGCGCCTATGCCGAGAAGATCGAGCTGGAGTTCCGCTCCGGAAAGTCGGTGGCGGATTACGCCCGCGAGCTTGGCGTCACCCCGACCCACCTGTCGCGGGTATGCCGCGAGACCTGCGGCCGGCCGGCCTCGGCCCTGCTGCACGACCGCCAGCTGTTCGAGGCGCGCCGGCTCCTGGCCGAGACCAAGATCCCGGTGCAGGACATCGCCCAGGCGCTTGGCTTCGGCTCGGCGGCCTATTTCAGCCGCTCGTTCCAGGCCCGCACCGGAAAGACGCCCACGGCATTCCGGCGGGCCAGCTGAGGCGTGCGCCCCTGCACAGGGAAAATGTGAACGCGCACCAGTTGATCCCGGCGGCATTGTCGTTTTCACTAGGGATCGATGTCGCTTTCTGCCGATGAACCGCCGAAAGCGTCAGTTGACGCACCGGAGAAAGTCGTGCCGAATGCGTCGGTCGGGGAGGACGGATGAGTCGACTCCCCCAATAGAAATATGAACGCGTCTTCAGGGAGACCCCAAATGAACGAACAATCCAAGTTCGACGCGCCGGTGCATCCGGCCGTCGAGATGTATGCCGAGGAATGCAAGGCAGGGCTTCTGAGCCGCCGCGAATTCCTCACCCGCGCCACCGCGCTCGGCGCGTCGGCCACCGCTGCCTATGCCCTGATCGGCATGGATGCTCCGGCGCTCGCCGCCTCGCACGTGAGCCCGGTCATGGGCGGCACGATCCGAGTCCAGATGGAGACCAAGGCGCTGAAGGACCCCCGCACCTACGACTGGTCGGAGCTGGCGAACTTCAGCCGCGGCTGGCTCGAGTATCTCGTCGAGTACAACCGGGACGGCACCTTCCGCGGCATGCTGCTTGAGAGCTGGGAAGCCAACGAGGACGCCACCGAGTACACGCTGAAGGTGCGCCCCGGCGTCAAGTGGAACAACGGCGACGACTTCACCGCCGACGACGTGGCCTTCAACATCACCCGCTGGTGCGACGCCAATGTCGAGGGCAACTCGATGGCCACTCGCATGGCCTCGCTGCAGGACCCGGCGACGAAGGCTGCCCGCGACGGCGCGATCACCGTGGTCGACCCGCTGACGGTGAAGCTCACGCTCACCGCGCCGGACATCACGATCGTCCCCGGCATGGCCGACTATCCGGGCGCCGTGGTGCACCAGAGCTACGACGGCGGCGATGCCTCGACCAACCCGATCGGCACCGGGCCTTACCTCCCCGAGACCAACGAGGTCGGCGTCAAGCAGGTGCTGGCGCGCAACGAGGGGCATACCTGGTGGGGCACCGAGGTCTATGGCGGCCCCTATCTCGACCGCATCGAATACACCGATTTCGGCACCGACCCGGCAGCGACCTTCGCCGCGGCGGGCTCGGACGAGATCGACATGACCTACCAGACCTCAGGCGACTTCGTGGAGGTCTTCGACCAACTCGGCTGGACCAAGTCGGAAGCCGTGACCGCGGCCACCATTGTGGTCCGCTGGAACCAGGATAACCCGCCCTACGACAATCGCGACGTGCGCAAGGCACTGCAACTCGCCGTGGACAATGGCATCGTCCTGGAGCTCGGCTATGCCAGCCTCGGTCTGCAGGCGGAGAACCACCACGTCTGCCCGATCCACCCGGAATACGCCGAGCTGCCGCCGCTTGCCGTCGACCCGGCCGCGGCGAAGGCCGCGCTCGATGCCACCGGCCACGGCGACGCCGAGTTCGAGCTGATCTCGATCGATGATGCCTGGCAGGCCGCGACCTGCGACTCGATCGCCGCGCAGATGCGCGACGCGGGCATCAACGTGAAGCGGACGATCCTGCCCGGATCGACCTTCTGGAACGACTGGGCGAAGTACCCGTTCTCGGCCACCGAGTGGAACATGCGCCCGCTCGGCGTCCAGGTGCTGGCTCTGGCCTACCGCTCGGGCGAGGCCTGGAACGAGACCGCCTTCGCCAACGCCGAGTTCGACGCGCTGCTCTCGAAGGCGATGTCGATCGCCGATGCCGACGAGCGCCGCGTGGTGATGGCCGACATCGAGAAGCTGATGCAGGAAGAGGGCGTGATCATCCAGCCTTACTGGCGCTCGCTCTACCGCCACTACAATGAAAACGTGATGGGCGCCGACATGCACCCGACGTTCGAGCACCATCATTACAAGTGGTGGCTGGCCGCCTGAACCGACGCGGGGAGGCCTGAACGGGCCTCCCCTTCGCTCCTCCACTCTCCGGGCGGCGCTGACGCGTCGCGGGAGGCCGGGTAAGGGCCGCCAGATGCAGAAGTTCCTTCTCCGCCGTCTCTTCACGATGCTGCTCACGGCGGTTTGCCTGACCTTCGTGGTGTTCTTCCTCACCAATCTGCCGCCGAACCTCGAGAAGCTCGCCAAGACCGAGGCCTCGTCGCGAATGACGGACGAGGAGGTGGTGCGCTGGATCGAGCGCAATGGCTACGGCCGGCCGGTGATCCTGCGTTACGGCGAATGGCTCGGCGTGCTGCCGGGCTGGACCAACACCGAGGCCGACGGCAGGCTTCGCGGCCGCTGCGTCGATCGCGCTCTCGACAAAGCCAACGCGCCGCGCTTCTGCGGCCTGATTCAGGGCGACTGGGGCTTCTCTACCGTGTTCAAGGAACCGGTCTCCAAGATCGTCGCCACCCGGCTCGGCCTCACCGGCATCCTGATGTTCTGGGTGATGGCGCTGATGGTTCCCGCCGCGCTTGTCATCGGCGTGCTGGCGGGAATGCGCGAAGGCACCCGACTCGACCGTTCGCTCTCGACCTTCTCGATCGCCTCCACGGCGACGCCGGAATACGTCTCGGGCGTCATCTTCATCGTCTTCCTCGCCTCGAACGCCGGCGTGCGGATATTCAAGGGCACCGCCACCTCGGCGATGGACGACATCACCTTCGAGAACTTCTTCCTGCCAGTGCTCACGATTGCGCTCTACGGCACCGGCTACATTGCCCGGATGACCCGCGCCTCGATGACCGAGGTGATGACCGCGCAGTACATCCGCACCGCGCGCCTCAAAGGCGTGAGCTTCGCGGCGATCGTGATGAAGCACGCGCTGAGGAATGCGCTGATCGCGCCCTTCACGGTGATCATGCTGCAGTTCCCCTGGCTTCTGAACGGCGTGGTGATCGTCGAGACGCTGTTCAACTACAAGGGCTTCGGCTGGACTCTGGTCCAGGCCGCCGGCAACAACGACATCGAGCTCCTTCTGGCTTGCTCCGTCGTCGCCGTCATCGTCGTGCTGGTGACGCAGCTGATCTCGGATATCGGCTACGTCTTCCTCAACCCCCGCATCCGCGTCGCCTGAGGAGAGCCGCTGCATGGAACCCCTTGGCTGGATCGAAATCCTCGGGCGGCTGGCGACCCAGTTCCTGCCAGTCTGGATCGCGCTCGTCGCGACCTTCGCCCTGTCGATCATCTTCAAGCGCAAGCTCGGCCTCTACGGCAAGCTGTTCGACTCCAATATCGGCATGATCGGCTTCGGGCTGGTCATGTTCTGGGTCTTCACCGCGGTCTTCGCCGACCTGATCGCGACTCACGATGCCCTGTCCCAGATCTCGGGGATGAAGAACAAGCCCCCTGGCGAGCCTGTCCGGGGCAGCCCCGACGGCATCTACGCCTACTATCTCCTGGGCGGCGACAACCTTGCCCGCGACGTCTTCTCGCGCATGGTGATGGGCGCGCGCGAGGTCCTGAAGATCGCGCCCGCCGCCACCGTCTTCGCCTTCATGGTCGGGATCACGCTGGGACTTCCCGCCGGCTATTTCGGCGGCAGGTTCGACGTGGTGCTCTCGTTCATCGCCAACCTCGTGCTCGCCTTCCCGGTGATCCTGCTGTTCTACCTGCTGGTGACGCCCGAGATCGTGCAGACCGGAATCCCGGTCTACCTTGCGGCCGTGCTGTTCCTGTTCCCGGTCATCTTCCTGGTGATCCTCTGGAACAGCCGCTACTTCACCCAGCCGCCGAAGCGGAACCTTTTCGTTGCGGTCACCCTTGTCGTCGGGCTCTGGGTCTACGCCGGGCTTGCCTTCAATGCCGACCCGCTCGGGGTCATCTCGATGCAGCCCAATATCCTGATCGTCTTCGTTTCGGTCGTCTTCGTGAACTCGCCGACGGTGTTCCGCATCGTCCGCGGCCTGGTGCTCGACATCAAGACGCGCGACTACGTCGCCGCCGGCCAGACCCGGGGCGAGGGCCCCTGGTACATCATGCTCTGGGAGATCCTGCCGAACGCGCGCGGTCCGCTGATCGTCGATTTCTGCCTCCGGATCGGCTACACCACGATCCTCCTCGGAACCTTGGGCTTCTTCGGCCTCGGCGTCTCCCCCGAGAGCCCCGACTGGGGCTCGACCATCGACCAGGGCCGCCAGCTTCTCTCGATCGCGCCGCACCCCGCGCTCGTCCCGGCATTCGCGCTGATGAGCCTCGTCCTCGGCCTCAACCTCCTCGCCGACGGCCTGCGCGAGGAAAGCCTTAGGGACTGATGCAAGCCCGCGCGCCGATAACCCTGTTGCATCTACTTCGCGGGGGGCCCCGGGGGGTGTGAAACCTCCACGGGGTCTCCGGCCAGTTCCGGAGACCGCCATGACCAAGTCGGACTACGACGGCCCGATCCTCGAAATCGAGAACCTCTCGATTTCATTCTTCACGCGCCTGCGCGAGATCCCCGCCGTGATGGATTTCTCCTGCGTCGTCCAGCCTGGCGAGGCGATGGGGCTCGTGGGGGAATCGGGGTGCGGCAAGTCCACCGTGGCGCTCGGCGTGATGATGGACCTCGGCAAGAACGGCCGCATCGTCGGCGGCACCATCAGGTTCAAGGGCCGCGACCTGACAAAGATGAGCCAGGAAGAGCTGCGCGACCTCCGCGGCTCCGAGATTGCGATGATCTACCAGGAGCCGATGGCCTCGCTCAATCCCGCCATGCGGATCGGCCAGCAGCTCATGGAAGTGCCGATGATCCACCAGGAGGCATCGAAGGAGGAGGCCTACAGGCGCGCGCTCGAGGTGGTCCGGGACGTCCGCCTCCCCGATCCCGAGCGGATCCTGAACGCCTATCCGCACCAGCTCTCGGGCGGCCAGCAGCAGCGGATCGTCATCGCCATGGCGCTGATGTCGAAGCCGGCGCTTCTGATCCTCGACGAGCCCACCACCGCGCTCGACGTCACCGTCGAGGCCGCCGTGGTCGACCTGGTCAAGGATCTCGGCAAGAAATACGGCACCTCGATGCTGTTCATCAGCCACAACCTCGGCCTGGTGCTCGAGACCTGCGACCGGCTCTGCGTGATGTATTCCGGCGAGGCGGTGGAGACGGGCTCGATCAAGGCCGTCTTCGACCAGATGCAGCACCCCTACACGCAGGCGCTCTTCCGCTCGATCCCGCTGCCGGGCGCCGACAAGAACACCCGGCCCCTGGTGGCGATCCCGGGCAACTTCCCGCTGCCGCACGAGCGCCCGAAGGGCTGCAATTTCGGCCCGCGCTGCGACCATTTCGAGGCCGGCCGCTGCGACGCCGGCGACATCCCGATGTTCCCGGTCAAAGGCTTCGAACGGCACGACACCCGCTGCGTGAAGTTCGAGGAGATCGACTGGGCCGCCCCGCCGAAGGCCGCCAAGGAGCACAAGAAGACGCCGGTCGGCGACGTGGTCCTTAAGATGGACGAGCTCAAGAAATACTACGAGGTTTCGAGCGGACTCTTCGGCGGCGGCTCGACCAAGGTGGTCAAGGCCAACGAGGAGCTCTCCTTCGAGGCGCGCGAGGGCGAGACGCTCGCCATCGTCGGCGAGTCGGGCTGCGGCAAGTCCACCTTCGCCAAGGTGCTGATGGGGCTCGAGACCGCGACCGAGGGCAAGATCCTGCTCTACAATCAGGACATCCAGGACATCCCGATCGAACAGCGCTCGACCGACACGGTGTCTTCGGTGCAGATGGTGTTCCAGAATCCGTTCGACACGCTGAACCCCTCGATGACCGTCGGGCGGCAGATCATCCGGGCGCTCGAGATCTTCGGCGAGGGCAAGTCCGACGAGGAGCGGCGCCAGCGGATGCTGGAACTGCTCGACCTGGTGAAGCTGCCCCGCGAATTCGCCGAGCGGATGCCGCGTCAGCTCTCCGGCGGCCAGAAGCAGCGCGTCGGGATCGCCCGCGCCTTCGCCGGCGGCGCCAAGATCGTTGTGGCCGACGAGCCGGTCTCGGCCCTTGACGTCTCGGTCCAGGCCGCCGTGACCGACCTCCTGATGGAGATCCAGCGCAAGAACAAGACCACGCTGCTCTTCATCTCCCACGACCTGTCGATCGTGCGCTACCTCTCCGACCGGGTGATGGTCATGTACCTCGGCCACGTGGTCGAGATCGGCACCACCGACGAGGTCTTCTCGCCGCCCTACCACCCATACACGGAGGCGCTCCTGTCGGCGGTGCCGATCGCCGACACCCATGTGGTCAAGAAGCATATTGTGCTCGAAGGCGAGATCCCCTCGGCGATGAACCCGCCGCCGGGCTGTCCGTTCCAGACCCGCTGCCGCTGGAAGAAGGAAGTTCCTGGAGGGCTCTGCGAGCGCGAGGTGCCGCCGATGGTCACGCTGGCGCCGGGGCATCAGATCAAGTGCCACCTCTCGCGAGAGAAGCTGGCGCAGATGGAGCCGGTGATCAAGATCGCGGCGGAATGAGAAAGGGCCCCGCAAAGGGCCCTTCCCCGCGCCGCCAACCGAAGTCACATGGTCGGAAGGCGTTCGAGCACGACTTCCGCGAACTTCTCGAGCATCACGTCGTAGACGGTCGCGTCGCTCGGCAGGATGAGGAAGTCCGGGCCTTCGTCCGAGACGCTGCCCGGCATGTCCGGAACGCCCACCACCGTCACCGAGGTCGTGAACGGCGTCTCGGCGCCGTCGCCGGCAGCTTCCTCGGGATAGAGGAATACCCCGCCCGAAATGCTGTTGAACGTGCCGTCGCCGGTCAGGATCGCGCTGCCGTCGACGCTGACGTCGTTGACGATCACCTGCAGGCGCCCGCCGTCATCGGCCATGCGCCCCGACAGCTCCTCGGCAAGCGCTGCTTCGAGGTCGGCCTCGAGGTCGGGCCAGAATTCCAGCGCGTTCGCGTCGTCGACGGCCGAGAAGTCGGCACTCACGTCGATATCCGAGATCATGGGCTCGGCAGCCAGAAGGCCGCCGGCGGCCACCGGCGTCACCGCCAGGGCCGTGCCGAAGAAGATGGACTTGATCGCTTTCATGGTCTGCTCCTCCTTTTGAGGCCGCACCTCCCGGAGGACCGGCGCGGCCTTAGGAGCATTGAACGCGCGACGCGGGGCACGGTTCCCTCGGGGTCACCGCGACGTGAGCCTGCGTGAGACGGCCCGCCTCAGCGGTAGAGCAGCGACTTGCCGTTCGAGAACAGGTGCACCTTCTTCGGGTCCGCCTGGACCGGCGCGTCGCGACCGCGCAGGCCGGTATGGATGCCGCCCAGCTTGGCGATCACCGGCGGCGCGTCACCCTCGGTGTGGAAGTAGAGCAGCGTCACTTCACCCAGCTCCTCGGTGAAGTCGACGGTGCCGTGATAAAGGCACCCGGCCACGTCGCTCGGGACCAGGTCCTCCGGCCGGACGCCGACGCGGACCTTGAGGCCCTTGTCGCCGTCCCGCGTCGGCACCGCGGATCTCGCCACGCCGCCGCCGGCAAGCTTGATCTCGGTGATGTCGCCGGTGCCGGTCACTTCGCCTTCGAACAGGTTCATCGCCGGCGAGCCGATGAACTGCGCCACGAACTCGTTCTCCGGCCTCTCGTAGAGCTCGAGCGGCGTGCCCACCTGGCTGATGCCGCCGCCGGCAAGCACGACGATCCGCGAGGCCAGCGTCATCGCCTCCACCTGGTCGTGGGTGACGTAGATCATCGTGCGGTCGGGCATCGCCTCCTTGAGTTGCGCAATCTCGATCCGGGTGGCCACGCGCAGCGCCGCGTCGAGGTTCGAGAGCGGCTCGTCGAACAGGTAGACCTTGGGGTCGCGCACGATCGACCGGCCGATGGCGACGCGCTGGCGCTGGCCGCCCGACAGCGCCTTCGGCAGGCGGTCGAGGTAGGGCGTGAGCTGGAGGATCTTTGCCGCCTTGTCGATCGCCGCGTCGATCTCGGCCTTGCTCTTCTTGGCGATCTTCAGCGCGAAGGCCATGTTGTCGCGCACCGTCATGTGGGGGTAGAGCGCATAGCTCTGGAACACCATGGCGATGCCGCGCTGCGCCGGCGGCACGTCGTTCACGACGACGCCGTCGATCTCAAGCGTGCCGCCGGTGATCCTCTCCAGGCCGGCGACCATGCGCAGCAGCGTGGACTTGCCGCAGCCCGAGGGCCCGACGAAGACGATGAGCTCGCCCGCCTCGATCTCGAGGTTGATGTGAGACAGCACCTTGATCTCGCCATAGGACTTGGCAACGTCTGTAAGCTTCAGTCCGGCCATCTCTCCCCCTTCCCCTATCCTTCTTGCTCGCCGATGGCGAAATAGGCCTGCCACGGCGGCAGGCTGACGCCGTTTCCGGTCACCGCCGCCTGAAACGGTGCGGCCTTCTCCTGCCGCCACGTTCCCTTCGGCAGCGTCACCGGCGCCTCGGTATCCGTGAGGTTGAAGGCCGCGAAGATGCGCGCGCCTTCGTGCTCGCGGATGATCGCGAGGTAGTCGTCGCGCGCCTCGACGATGCCGAGCGTCCCCTTGGCGAAGGCGGGATGCGCCCTCCGGAAAGCGAGCATCGCCCGGTAGAACGTGAGCGTCGACCCCTCCGCGTCCTCCTGCCGCGCCACCGCGCGGTCGAGGTGCTCCACCGCCATCGGCAGCCAGGGCTTGGCGTCGGTGAAGCCGCCATTTGCGTTGTCCTGGACCCAGGGGATCGGCGTTCGGCAGCCGTCGCGGCCGCGGAACTTGGGCCAGAACTCGATGCCGTAGGGATCCTGCAGATCCTCGTAGGCGACGTAGGCCTCGGTCAACCCCAGCTCCTCGCCCTGGTAGAGGCAGACGGTGCCGCGAAGGCTGAGCAGGAGCGCTGCGTAAAGCCGGGCCGCCTCCTCCGAGAGATTCCAGCGCGTCGGGTGGCGTACCACGTCGTGGTTCGAGAACGCCCAGCAGGCCCAGCCGTCGCCGACGTTCTCTTCGTAGCTCTTTAGAACCTCCTCGATCCGGGCGCCGGTGAGCGGCTCCGCGGAGAGGAAGTCGAACCCGTAGCACATGTGCATCTTGTCGCCGCCCGAGGTGTAATCGGCCTGGATCTCGAGGCCACGCTGGTCGTCGCCGACCTCGCCCACTGCGGTGATCGCCGGGTAATTGTCCATCAGCGCCCTGAGCCGCTTCAGGAATTCCAGGTTCTCCGGGCGGTTCTTGTCGTAGAGATGCTCCTGCCAGTTGTAGGGATTGATGGCCGGGGCGATCTTGTCGCTGCGCTTCTCGGGCGCCAGTGGCGGGTTCGGGGTGAGCTCCTTGTCATGGACGTAGAAATTGATGGTGTCGAGGCGGAAGCCGTCCACTCCCCGTTCGAGCCAGTAGCGGGCCACCGCGAGCAGCGCCTCCTGCACCTCGGGATTGTGAAAGTTGAGGTCCGGCTGCTGCTTCAGGAAGTTGTGCATGTAGTACTGCATCCGCTCCCCTTCCCATTGCCAGGCCGAGCCGCCGAAGATCGACAGCCAGTTGTTCGGCGGCGTGCCGTCGGGCTTCGGATCGGCCCAGACGTACCAGTCGGCCTTGGCGTTGTCGCGCGAGTTCCGGCTTTCCTTGAACCAGGGATGCTCGTCGGAGGTATGCGACAGCACCAGGTCGATCAGCACCCGGAGGCCGAGCTCGTGCGCTCGTCCGATCAGCGCGTCGAAATCGCCCAGCGTGCCGAACATCGGATCGACGTCGCGGTAATCCGAGACGTCGTAGCCGAAATCGCGCATCGGCGAGCGAAAGAACGGCGAGATCCAGATCGCGTCCACGCCGAGCGAGGCCACGTGCGGCAACCGGTGGATGATGCCGGCGAGATCCCCGATGCCGTCGTGGTTGGAGTCCTGGAAGCTGCGTGGATAGATCTGGTAGATCACCGCGCCGCGCCACCAGTCGCGATCCGGCGCCGGCACCGTCGCGTCTTGGGTCTCCGCGATTGGCATCATGACATTCACCGCCCTATTTCACCGAGCCCGCGAGCAGCCCGCGCACCAGATAGCGCTGCATCAGGAAGAACACGGCGAGTGGCACAGCGATCGAGACGAAGGCCGAGGTGGCGAGGATCTCCCAGTCGCCGCCGCGCGAGCCCATCAGGTTCACCAGCCGCCCGGTCAGCACCAGCGTATCGTCGTCGGTGCCCAGGAACACCAGCGCGACCAGCAGGTCGTTCCAGGTCCACAGGAACTGGAAGATCGCGAAGGAGGCAAGCGCCGGGAACGACAGCGGCAGCACGATCTTGGTGAAGATCTGGAAATCGGTGGCGCCGTCGACCTTGGCGTTCTCGATGATGTCGCGCGGCAGGCCGACCATGTAGTTTCGTAGGAGATAGATCGCCAGCGGCAGCCCGAAGCCGGTATGCGCCAGCCAGACGCCGAGATAGCCCTTTCCGATCCCGATCGTGTTGTGGAACTGCAGAAGCGGGATCAGCGCGAGTTGCAGCGGCACCACCAGCAGGCCGACGATGGCGGCGATCAGGAGCGCCCGGCCGGGAAAGTCCATCCAGGCAAGCGCGTAGGCGGCGAAGGCTGCGACGAGGATCGGAATGATCGTGGCCGGGATCGCGACCGTGGCGGTATTGATGAAGGCCTTGCCGACGCCCGCTGCCGCCGTCGAGGAGAAGAGCACGTTCTCGTAGTTGCCGAAGGTGAACTCCGGCGGCGTCTCGGCGGTGGCGAAGATCCGCGGCAGGCGCTGCCCCTCGAAGCTCTCCGGGCCCTCGAGCCGGAAGAGGCCCTCGCCGTCCACCGTCAGCGCCACGCCGTCGCCGAGATCGGCGGTGGCGCCCGGCTCGTAGGCCTCGGGCTCGCGCGAGCTGGTGCCCCAGGCCGAGAGCTCGGACGCCGCGGTCGGGAACAGCTCGCCCTCGATCACGTAGCGGCCGTTCTCCTGCCGCTCCTCGCCCGAGACGCGGATCGGCGGCACCTGCTGCTCCTGCGCCGAGAAGGCCGACCACCAGCCGGAACCGGAAATCTGGTCGGCGGTGCGGAACGACGAGACGAAGAGCCCGAGCGTGGGAAAGAGCCAGAGCGCCACCAAGAGCGCCACCGAAAGATGCACCGCCCAGGTCAGCGCGGGCTTGGTTCCGGCGATGTTGTCCATGGTCGCCTCCTCAGCGCATTTCCTTGCGGGCGTTCCAGACGTTCCAGACCAGGATCGGGGTCACCAGGATCATGATCACGATCGCCGAGGCCGAGCCGACGCCCCAGTCGAACGAGCGGAAAAGCTTGTCGTACATGTAGTTGGCCAGGACCTGCGTCTCCCACTGGCCGTTGGTCATCGCCAGCACGATGTCGAAGACCTTGAGCACGACGAGCGTGATCGTGGTCCAGACCACGACGATGGTCCCCATGATCTGCGGCACCTTGATCTTGAAGAAGATCTGCAAGGGGCTCGCGCCGTCGACGATGGCCGCCTCGATCGTCTCCTCGGGGATGCCGCGAAGCGCGGCCGAGAGGATCACCATGGCGAATCCGGTCTGGATCCAGATCAGCACCGCCATCAGCAGGAAGTTGTTCCAGGGCGTGATGGTGAGCCAGGTCTGCGGGTCGCCGCCAAGCGCTACCCAGATCGCGTTCAGCACCCCGATCTGGTCCTGGCCCTCGGGGCGGGTGTCATAGATCAGCTTCCAGATCACCGAGGCGCCGACGAACGAGATCGCCATCGGCATGAAGATCAGCGACTTTGCGATGTTGCCCCAGCGGATGCGGTCGGTGAGCTGGGCGGCCAGAAGCCCGAAGGCGGTCGACATCGCCGGCACGACGATCAGCCACAGCATGTTGTTGCGGATCGCCTCCCAGAACTTCGGCTCGCTCATCATCTGGCTGTAGTTGGCCAGCCCGACGAAGGCGCCGCCCTGGTCGCGGTCGGTCAGCGACAACCAGAGCGTCGCGAAGACCGGATAGGCAAGATAGAGGCCGAGCGCGAAGAGCGCCGGGAACAGGAACAGCCAGGGCCGGATCATGTTGGCGCGGTTGATGTTGCGCCCCGCGTTCGGGCCGCGCGCGGGAAAGATCACCCGGTCGAGGATCTGGTTGGAGAAGTAGAAGTACCCGATGCAGCCGCCGACGCCGACAAGGATGGTCACAAGTCCCTGGATTGCCGGATGCATGGGTGTCCCTCCTCCCGATGGCGCCGGACGCTCCTGTCCGGTCCGTAGTTGGCGGGAAGCCCGGCGCGGGGCCGGATTTCCCGATGTTTCGTTGCCAGGGCGCTACTTCAGCGAATCCCAGCTCGCCTGGATCTCGGCGGCGACGTCCTCGGCGGACTTTCCGCCGGCGTAGTCGACCATGCCTGTCCAGAACGACCCCGCGCCCACGCCGGCCGGCATCAGGTCGGAACCGTCGAAGCGGAACGTCGTGGCGTTCAGCAGGATCTCGCCCATCTTCCTCAGGGTCGCGTCGCCGTAAAGCTCGGTGTTGACCGCCGTGAACGGCGTCAGGAAGCCGGTCCGGGCCATCCAGAGCTCATGCGCGATCGGCGTCTTCAGGAACTCGATGAAGGCACGCGCGGCCTCGCTGTCCTTGGTGATGAAGGCGAGCGTGCCTGCACCAAGCACCGGGTTGCCGAGGTTCTTCTCTGCGTAGGCCGGGAAGTAGAAGAAATCGGCGTCCACGCCCATCTCGACTCCATCGGGGAAGAACGACGGGATGAACGAGGCCTGGCGGTGCATGTAGCACTGCGGCGGCGAGGCGAAGAGGCCCTTGGGGCTGTCGCGGAAGTCGGTCGAGGCGACCGCGCCGGCGCCGCCGGCGACGTAGTCGTTGTTCCGCGCGAAGGCGCCGAATTCCTCGATCGCGCCGACCACGGCCGGGTCGGTGAACGGGATCTCGTTCTTGGTCCACTGGTCGTAGACCTCGGGCGACTGGGTGCGGAGCATCATGTCCTCGACCCAGTCGGTCGCGGGCCAGCCGGTGGCGCCGCCCGAGCCGAGGCCGATGCACCAGGGGGTGCCGCCGTCGGCCACGATCTGGTCGTTCAGCGCCTTCAGCTCTTCCATCGTCTCTGGCACTTCGTAGCCCGCGTCCTCGAAGTTCTCGGGCACGTACCAGACCAGCGACTTCACGTCGATCTTGTAGGGGAAGGCATAGAGCCGGTCGGTGCCGTCGGGGCCGGTGTAGGTGCCAAGTCCGACCCAGCTTGAGCCGGCGGCGTAGTTTTCCTCGAGCCAGGCCTCGGTCTCCTCACCCAGGGGCTCGACGAAGCCCTTCGAGACCAGGTTCTGGATCAGCCCGGGCTGCGGCAGCACGGCGATGTTGGGCGGGCTGCCCGCCTCGGTGTCGATCACGATCTGCTGCTCGTAGTTCTCCGACGAGGCGTAGCTCACGTTGACCCCGGTCGCGGCCGTGAAATAGGCCAGCACCGATTCAACCAGCGCCTGGTCGTCGCCCCGCCAGGGGCCGAAGATCGAGAGCGTCTGGCCCTCGAGGTCGAAGGCGGCGTCGAATTCCTCGTAGCTCGCCCAGTTGAAATCGCCCTCGCCGGGCGGGAACCTCAGGTCCTGCGCGTGGACCGGGCCCACGAGAAGCGTGAGCGCCGCAGCGCCCGCAAGATAACGGCGGTTCATATCGATCCTCCCAGATGGGCGCGAACGCGTGGCCGCGCCTTCAAGTTCTTTCCACGGCGCCTCGGAATCGTTTCCAAAGCGCTTTGGACCTGCCCAACCTCGCGCAACGGGATCGCCCCGTCAAGCTTCGTCTGCATGGCGGTCCCAAGCGTAGCGGGTGTTTGCAGGCGCAGAATTCCTGCTCCAGCCGAAAGCTTTGACGGCACCATGCCCGATGGCTACAGTCATTGGGCCCCAAAGCGCTTTGGAAGCTGCTACTGTGAGACTGAAGGAGCTATCGGCCGAACTTGGGCTCTCGCCCACCACCGTGAGCCGGGCGCTCAACGGCTATTCCGACGTCAGCGAAGAAACCCGCAGGCGGGTGCTGGAGGCGGCGCGGCGGCACAACTACCGTCCGGATGCCCGCGCCCGCGGTCTCGCCATGGGCCGCGCCAGGGCGATCGGCCATGTCATTCCGATCTCGACCAAACACGAGATGCTGAACCCGGTCTTCGCCGATTTCATCGCCGGCGCGGGCGAGACCTATGCGCGCGCCGGTTACGATATGGTGCTATCGGTCTTGGGCGACGAGGACGAATCGCGCGTCTACCGCGACCTCCTGGCCACTAGGCGGGTCGACGGCATAATCGTCCATGGCCCCCGCGCCGAGGACGCCCGCGTGCCGCTTCTGCGCAACCTGAGCCTGCCCTTCGTGGTGCACGGACGTGTCTCGGCCGAGACCGGCCCCTATTCCTGGATCGACGTCAACAATCGCAGCGCCTTTCATCGCGCAACCGAGTTCCTGCTCGACCTCGGCCATCGCCGCATTGCCCTCGTGAACGGCGTCGAGGAGATGGATTTCGCGCTGCGCCGTCGCGCCGGCTATCTTGCCGCGCTCGCCGAGCGCCAGGTCCCATTCGACCCGATGCTCGCGGCGGCCGAGGAGATGACCGAGCCCTATGGCTACCGTGCGGCGCGGCGGATGCTGGCGCTCGAGCGGCCACCGACGGCGTTCCTGGTGTCGTCGCTGATTTCCGCCCTTGGCGTCAGGCGGGCGGTGGAGGAAAGGGGCCTCGCCGTCGGCAGCGATGTCTCGGTCGTGACCCATGACGACGAGCTTTCCTACTTCTCTGACGCCGACTCGGTGCCCGTGTTCACTTCCACCCGCTCCTCGGTGCGAGAGGCGGGCCGCCTCGCCGCCGAGATGCTCCTCGAGATCGTCGAGGACCCCGACGGCCCCCCGCGCCACCGCCTCCTCGAGGCCGTACTCACCGTGGGGCAATCCACCGGCCCTGCCCAGACCCGTGGCTGAGCCCATGCTGCCAACCCGTGCCGATTTCCCCGAAGGCTTCCTGTTCGGAGCCGCCACTTCCGCCTATCAGATCGAAGGCCACGCCCAGGGTGGCGCCGGACCGACCCATTGGGACGACTTCGCGGCCACCCCAGGCAACGTGGTCAACGCCGAGAATGGCGATCTCGCCTGCGACCACCTCAACCGCTGGTCGGAGGACCTCGATCTCCTGAAGGCCGCCAATCTCGACGTCTATCGCTTTTCGGCCTCCTGGGCCCGGGTGATGCCGGAGGGGCGCGGTAGGGTCAACGCGGCCGGTCTCGACTTCTATGACCGGCTCGTCGACGGGTTGCTCGCCCGTGGCCTCAAGCCGGCGCTTACGCTCTACCACTGGGAGCTGCCCTCCGCGCTCGCCGACCTCGGCGGATGGCGCAATCGCGACATCGCCGGCTGGTTCGCTTCCTACGCCGAGGTCATCGCCCGCCGACTTGGCGACCGGCTCTGGTCCACCGCGCCGATCAACGAGCCCTGGTGCGTGGCCTGGCTGTCGCATTTCAAGGGGGCGCACGCGCCGGGGCTGCGCGACATCCGCGCCGCCGCGCGGGCGATGCACCACGTGCTCCTCGCCCATGGCCGGGCGATCCAGGCCCTGCGCGGTCAGGGCGTTCGCAACCTCGGCGCGGTTTTCAACTTCGAGCGCGCCTTCGCGGCCGACGACAGCCCCGAGGCCGCACGGGCGGCGGCGACCCAGGACGCGATCTACAACCGCTGGTTCCTCTCCGGCATCTTCCTCCGGGAGTATCCGATGCAGGCGCTCGAGGGCCTCGAGCCCTACCTGCCGGGCGGCTGGGAGGCCGACTTCGACACCTTCGCCCAGCCGCTGGATTGGTGCGGCGCGAACTACTACACCTGCACCCGCATCGCCCCGTCCGAGGGCGCCTGGCCGGCGTTGACCGAGGTGCCGGGGCCGCTGCCCAAGACCGAAATGGACTGGGAAATCCACCCCGAGGGGATCGGCTACTTCCTCCGCCGCATGCAGTCCGACTACACCGGCGAGCTGCCGCTCTACGTCACCGAGAACGGGATGGCCGCGCCCGACCCTTTGCGCGACGGCCGGGTGCAGGACGACGACCGCATCGCCTATCTCGCGGCGCACCTGCAGGAAGTCCGCAAGGCCGCCGCCGAGGGCGTTCCGGTGAAGGGCTATTTCTGCTGGTCGCTCCTCGACAATTTCGAATGGGCGCTCGGCTACGGCAAGCGGTTCGGCCTCGTCCACGTGGACTTCACGAGCTTGAAGCGGACCCCGAAAGCGTCCTATCACGCGCTTGCACGGGCGCTGGCCCGCTGAGATCCGGAGCCCGCCCATGGCCCTGACCGCCGATCGCTACGCGCTTGTCGCCGATACCGGCGGCACCAATACACGTGTGGCGCTGGCCGAGGGGGCACGGCTGCTGCCCGAGACGGTCCGCCGCTATGCCAACAGGGGGCACGCAAGTCTCGCCGCTGTGCTCGAGACCTTCATCGCCGAAAACGACGGCGTGGATTGCGCCGCGGCCGCGGTGGCCGTCGCCGGCCCGGTGCGTGACGGCAGGGGCCAGCTCACCAACCTCGACTGGGAGATCGACGAGGCAACCGTGGCGCGCGCCACGCGGGCCGAGCGGGTCGCGGTTCTGAACGACCTCCAGGCCCAGGGCCACGCCCTTGGCCATCTCGACGCCCGGGCGCTCACACCCATCGTCGCGGGCCCGGCTCACGCGCCGGGCGCCAGCCGGCTGGTGATCGGCGTCGGCACCGGCTTCAACGTCGCCCCGGTCCACGAAGGCGGCTTCGGCCGCCTCGTGGTGCCGGCCGAGGCCGGACACGTCACCTTCCCGGTACGGACCGAGGCCGACCTGCGGCTCTCGCGCTTCCTCGCCCGCGAGCACGGTTTCGCCTCGGTGGAGGACGCGCTTTCGGGCCGGGGGCTCGGGCATCTCTACGCCTGGCTGGGCGAGGAAGCGGGCACGCCGCGGGCATCGAGCGCGGCGGACATCATGGCGGCGCTGGCGGATGGCTCGGACCCCCGCGCCGAGCAGGCGGTGCGGCTCTTCGCCGGACTTCTCGGCGCCGTCGCGGGCGACCTGGCGCTGACCATGCTGCCCTTCGGTGGCGTCTTCCTCGCAGGCGGCGTCGCCCGCGCGCTCGCGCCCCACCTCGACGGTTTCGGCTTCACCGCGGCCTTCCGCGACAAGGGCCGGTTCGCCCCGTTCATGGAGAGCTTCTCGGTGAGCGTGATCGAGGACGACTTCGCCGCGCTGCACGGCCTCGCCCACCACCTCGGACGCCTCGGCGCCTGATCGGCTTCGGCCCGGCATCGGCAACCCGGCAACCGACCTGCCCGGCGAATCCGTGGCGGCCGATGGAGCCCATCACGATCGCATTGCATCCCACGATCACCGCAGAACGGTGGATCGATTTCTGCCGCCGCGGGATTGGGACGCAAGGATGTCTCGAGGACCGGCCGCTCCGCGGTTTCCCTTGCCGCACTCTGGAGCCATCCGGGCCCTTCAAGCCGCCGGCGCTCGCCCGACGTGGTGGGGAAGGCGAGCGGTCGATCGTCACCGCCGCCCGGCAAAGCTGCCCGCGGATACGGGGAAAACATGCGCGCCCGTGCCTCGCGGGGCGAGCCGGACCGCGTCAAGAATTCAAGCCGCGCTCCGGCCTTCCCGCACGATCAGCTGCGGGATGCCGCGGAACCGCCCGAGAGCTCGGCCAGGATGGGGCAATCGGGTCGGTCGTCGCCGGCGCAGGCCTCGACCAGATGGCCGAGCGTGGCGCGCATCGCCTCAAGCTCGGCGATCTTGCGACCGATCTCGGCCAGATGCTGCGTCGCGATCCGCTTCACCTCGGCAGAAGTCCGGCTCCGGTCTTCCCAGAGCGCAAGCAGCGCCCGGCAATCCTCGATCGAGAAGCCGAGGCCGCGCGCCCGGCTGAGGAAGGCGAGCTTGTGCAGGTCGCTCTCGCCGAAGGCGCGGTAGCCGTTGCCGGCGCGCGAGGGGCGGATCAGGCCAATCTCCTCGTAGTAGCGGATGGTCTTCGCCGGCAGGCCCGAGCGGTGGGCGACCTCACCGATGTTCATGCCTTGCCTCCTCGACCAGGGCCGGCTCCACAAAACGGAGCCGCAGCGCGTTCGTCAGCACGAAGACCGAGGAGAGCGCCATCGCCCCGGCCGCGAGCATGGGTGAAAGCAGCGTCCCGTTCAGCGGCCAGAGCACGCCGGCAGCCACAGGGATCAGCGCGGCGTTGTAGCCGAAGGCCCAGGCGAGGTTCTGCCGGATGTTGCGCATGGTGCGGCGGCTTAGGTGGAGCGCGTTCACCACGCCCCGCAGGTCGCCCGAGATCAGCACCACGTCGCCGGCCTCGATGGCGACATCGGTCCCGGTGCCGATGGCGATGCCGACATCCGCCTCGGCCAGCGCCGGCGCGTCGTTGATGCCGTCGCCGACGAAGACGATCGGCCCGGCCGCGGTGCGAAGCGCCTTCAGCGCGGCGACCTTGCCCTCGGGCAGCACGTCGGCCTCGACCCTGTCGATCCCCGCTTCGGCGGCGATTGCCCTGGCGGTGCCTTCACCGTCGCCGGTGATCATCGCCACTTCGAGCCCCAGCACGTGCAGCGCCGCGATGGCTGCCTTGGTGCCGGGTTTCAGCGGGTCGGCCACGCCGATCACCGCCGCCGCGCGGCCGTCGATGGCGGCGAAAAGCGCGGTGCGGCCCTGGCTGGCGAGCCGCTCGGCCTCGGCCGCGAGCGGTATGGTGTCGATGCCTTCACGCGCAAGCAGGCGTCCTGCGCCCACCAGCACGTCGCGCCCCTCCACGCGGGCGCGGAGCCCGAAGCCGGTGATCGACTCGAAGCCCTCGGCCTGCGGCAGCGGGCCTTGCGCCTCGGCGGCGCGCAAGATGGCGCGGGCGATCGGGTGTTCGGAGGCCGCCTCGGCGCCGGCGACGAGGCTGAGCACCTCCGCCTCCTCGAAGCCCGCGGCGGGAATGAGATCGGTGAGCTCGGGCCGCCCGGCGGTGAGCGTGCCGGTCTTGTCGAGGGCCACGACCTTCGCGCCTTCCAGCCGCTGCAGCGCGTCGCCCTTGCGGAACAGCACCCCGAGCTCCGCTGCGCGGCCGGTGCCGACCATGATCGAGGTGGGCGTGGCCAGGCCCATTGCGCAGGGGCATGCGATGATCAGGACCGAGACGCCGGAGACTAGCGCCAGTGTCAGGGCAGGCGCCGGGCCGGCGAGGAGCCAGATCGCAACCGTCAGCGCCGCCACGGCGATCACCACGGGCACGAAGACCGCGGTCACCCTGTCGACCAGCGCCTGGATCGGCAGCTTGGCGCCCTGCGCCTCCTCCACCATCCTCACGATCCGCGCCAGCACGGTCGCCTCGCCGACGGCGGTGGCCGTGAGCGTGAGCGCTCCGGTGCCGTTCACGGTGCCGCCGACGACCCTGGCACCCTCGGCCTTGGCCACCGGCACCGGCTCGCCGGTAAGCATGCTCTCGTCGACGTAGGAGGAGCCGCCCGTCACCTCGCCGTCGACCGGGACCCGCTCGCCCGGACGCACCTGGATCACGTCGCCGAGCCCGATCTCGGCGATCGGGCGCTCTTCGAGGCGGCCGTCGCGCTCGACCCGAGCGGTCTTCGGCTGCAGGCCGATCAGCCGGGCGATCGCCGCCCCGGTGCGGCCCTTGGCGCGGGCTTCGAGCCAGCGGCCCATCAGGATCAGCGTGACGATCACGCCGGCGGCCTCGAAATAGACAACCCGCGACCCCTCGGGCAGCAGCCCCGGTGCGAAAGTGGCCAGCGTGGAATAGCCCCAGGCGGCCGCGGTGCCAAGCGCGACCAGGGCATTCATGTCGGGGCTGGCTCGCAGAAGCCCGGGGACGCCCTTGACGAAGAACACCCGGCCTGGCCCGGCGAGGACGACGCTGATGAGCAGGAACTGGATCACCCAGGAGGTCTGGAGACCGATCGTCGCCGCGATCCAGTGGTGCAGCGCCGGGAAGAGGTGCCCGCCCATCTCGACGAGGAACACCGGCAGCGTCAGCGCGCCCGCGATCAGCGTGAGGCGCCGGTAGTGCTCGGCCTCGGCGTCCTTGCCCGGCCTTGCTTGGGCCGCCTCGCGGGGCAGCGCGGCATATCCCGCCTTCGACACTGCCGCCGCCAGCGCCTCCGGCGTGACCGCGCCGGAGAGGTAGCGCACCTGTGCGCTTTCGCTGGCGAGGTTGACGCTTGCCTCTTCGACACCGGGCTGGGCCTTCAGTACCCGCTCCACGCGGTCGACGCAGGAGGCGCAGGTCATGCCCTCGATCGAAAGCGTCAGCGTCTCCTCGCGCGCCGGGTAGCCGGCGCGGGCGAGCGCTTCGCCGAGCTTGGCGGAATTGGACCCAGGCCCGAGGAGCAAGGTGACGCTCTCGGTGGCGAGGTTTGCGGTGGCCGCCTCCACCCCCGGCTGAGCCGCGAGCAATCGCTCGACCCGCGCCACGCAGGAGGCGCAAGTCATGCCATCGATCTGAATGGTCGTAACGGCGGTCATCGCTTGGATATGAAGGTTCCCAACGCTGGAAGGTCAAGGGGTGCCAGCGAGACTTCCGCGGGACTCAGCCGCCCTCTTGACCTTCCCGGCAGGGGAAGGCCCATATCGCTGGCTTGACCCACAGAGGAGCCCCGAGATGACCCGCCTTTCCGTTCCCGATATGAACTGCGGTCACTGCAAGGCGAGCGTCGAGGCGGCCATCGCCCGCATCGACGAAAAAGCGACCGTCAAGGTCGATCTCGACGCGCGCGTGGTCGAAGTGGAAAGCGCCGCCACGGCGCCGGCGCTGATCGCCGCTTTGGCCGGGATTGGTTTCCCGGCGACAGTGACCTGAGCGCTACTCGCCTGCCGTCTCGGCGCGGGCGTCGGCGACGATGGCCGCAAGATCGTCCCGCGGCACGTAGCCGAACACCGGCTGTCCGCCGATCACGAAGGAGGGCGTGCCGGAGAAGCCGAGACTCTCGGCCATCGCCATCGACTGGGCGATGTGGCTCATGACCGCCTCGGCCTCCATGTCTTCCCTCAGCCGCTCGACGTCGAGGCCGACCGCTTCGGCGATCCGGAGCACGCCAGCCTCGTCCTTGCGGGCGCGGTCCGCCATCAGCGCCCAGTGGAACTCCGCGTACTTGCCCTGCTCGCGCGCGGCGAGCGCGGCGCGGGCTGCGTAGACCGAGCCCTCGCCCAAGATCGGCCATTCGCGGTAGACCAGCCGGATCTCGGGATCGGCGGCAAGAAGCGCCTTGACCTCGTCCGAGGCCTGCTTGCAGTAGGGGCAGTTGTAGTCGAAGAACTCCACCACGGTGACGTCGCCATCTGGATTTCCCAGAACCGGCGCGTTGGGATCGGCCTCGAGCATCTGCCCGAGTTCGGCGATCGCGGCCTTGGTGGCCTCGGCCTGGGCCGCCTCTTCGCGCTCGCGGAGGATCGCGACGGCCTCCATCACGATCTCGGGATTTTCCAGGATCGCCTCGAGCGCGAGGCGCTTGACCTCCTCCGGCGAAAGCTCCTCGGCGGCGGCGGGTGCCGCGAGGGCGAGCGCGATGGCGAGGGCGGCAAGGGGTCTTGGCATCGTCAGTTCCCTGAAAGCTCTTCGGCCTCGGTGCGCGTCCGTTGCAGTTCCTGAATGCGCGGCGGCCAGGTTGACTTGATATAGTTCAGCACGGCGGTGATGTCTTCCTCGGAAAGCGCCTCCCCGAAGCCGGGCATGGCCGATCGGACATTTTCGATCCCGGCATCGGCCAACACTGCAGAGCCACCACGCCTGATGTAGTCCGTGAGCAGGCCGTCGCCGTGATGCCAGGTGTGGCCGGTCTCATCGTGCGGCGGCGCCGGCAGCGTGCCGTCCGGATTGGGCTTGCGCCAGTCGGGCTGACCTTCGAGCCAGGCCCCGTGGCAGGCGGCACAGTGCTCTGCATAAAGCGCCGCGCCGTGGCCACCGGCAAGCGCTGGCGCGGCGAGAACGAGAAGCAGGGGCAGAGCGAGCCAGGCCATAGGCCGGACCCTTTCGCGACGCCGCCGTCCCGGTCAAGCCGCCATGCGCTCACGAAACGGTGAGCCGGCGGCGCCTCGCCGAGGTGGATTCTCCTTTGTGCACAGGGCGGCTGCGGTTAGCCTGCCGCCATTGTCCTGCCTGAATGCGAGAACTCCAGACGTGATCACCCGACGCCATTGCCTTGCCCTCTCCGCCGCCCTCGCCCTGCCTGGGTTGCCGCGCGTTGCGCGGGCCACCCAGGCCGAGCCCTTCATCTTGCCCGAGCAGCTACAGCGCCAGACGATCCGCGTCCGGCGCGGCTATGAGCCCGGCGAGATCGTGATCGTGACCGGCCAGCACTTCCTCTACCTGATGCTCGAGCGCCGCCGCGCGCTGCGCTTTGGCGTGGCGGTGGG
>JBFKAV010000012.1:0-40092 GCA_041621405.1 Paracoccaceae bacterium | reverse complement strand
TAGTCCATCGGATCGTCCGGATCCGACTTGAACAGCTCGAAGACCTCCTCGGTCGTGACCATGCAGGCGATGGCCGCGTAGCCCGAGGCGACGCCCTTGGCCATCGTCACGAAATCGGGCTTGATGCCGTACTGCTGGTAGCCGAACCAGGTGCCGGTGCGGCCCACGCCGCAGACGACCTCGTCGATATGCAGCAGGATTTCGTACTTGGCGCAGATCTCCTGCACGCGGGGCCAGTAGCCTTCCGGCGGGGTGATGACGCCGCCGCCGGCCGTCACCGGCTCGAGGCAGAGCGCGCCCACCGTGTCGGGGCCCTCGCGCAGGATCACCTCCTCGATCGCGTCGGCCGCCCGTTCGCCGTAGTTTTCGACGTCCCACTGCGCCCGGTACTCCAGGCAATGCGGAACCTCGACGAAGCCAGGCGCGAAGGGCCCGTACTGGGCGTTGCGCTCGATCTGTCCGCCGGCCGACATCGTGGCGATCGTGGAGCCGTGGTAGTCGCGCTCGCGGTAGAGGATCTTGTGCTTGCGGCCGCCGTGCCGCTTGTGGGCGATCTGGCGGACCATCTTGAACGCCTTCTCGTTCGCTTCGGAGCCCGAGTTGGTGTAGTAGACCCGGGCCATCCCCGGCATCTTCTCGATCAGCATCTTTGCGAAGCGCGCGCCGGGGATCGAACCGGCAGAGTTGGCGAAATAGTTCATCTGGACCAGCTGGTCGCGCACTGCGTTGGCGATGCGCTCGCGCCCGTAGCCGACATTGACCGTCCAGACGCCGCCCGACACCGCGTCAAGGTGTTCCTTGCCGGTCACGTCCCAGACCCGCATGCCCTTGCCCGTCACCATGATGCGCGGGTCTTTCGTCTCGAAAGGCTTGTGCTGGATCAGGTGGTGCCAGAGGTGTGCGCGGTCGGCCTCGACGATGGCGGACATGTCGTTCGAGCTGAATTGGGTGTTCACGGGAGGCTCCTTGAGGGCTGTACCACGGCGAAGCAGGCCGGCGATGCGTTGAGCCTGCCTAAGAAACGATTACCGCAATAGGGCCAGATCAATGGAAGTGTAGTGCCAGATGCGGGGACAGCGGATTGTGGCATAGCGAAAAAGCGTTGCTTCGGCGTAGTATTGGCGAATCGCGACCCGAAGAGGCACGCGAAACTGGCCCTGCGGCTGCTACACCTTGCCGCACCGTGACCAGGAAAACCAGATAGCGCGCGGGTCGTCATGGCCTGTGCCGACAACAACAGGGAAATGCGATGACGCACACCAAGACACTCAGCAGCATCCTGGCGGCGACGACACTCCTGTGTTCGTCCCAGTTTGCGCTTGCCGCCGACATGGACGAGATCACAGTCGCCTACTTCCTCGAATGGCCGATGCCGTTCCAATACGCCAAGGTGAACGGCACCTACGAAGAGGAGATGGGCGTCAAGATCAACTGGGTCAGCTTCGACACCGGCACCGCGATGTCGGCGGCCATGGCCTCGGGTGACGTGCAAATCGCAGTCAGCCAGGGCGTGCCGCCGTTCGTGGTGGCAACGTCTGCCGGTCAGGACCTGCAGATCGTCGATGTGGCGGTGAGCTATTCCGAGAACGACAACTGCGTGGTCGCCGAAAGCCTCGAGATCGACAAGAACAATGCGTCCGAGCTGAACGGCAAGAGGGTCGGGGTTCCGATCGGGACGGCGGCGCATTACGGCTTTCTGCGCCAGATGGAGCACTTCCAGGTCGACATCAGCACGATGGAGATCGTCGACATGGCCCCCGCGGATGGCGCGGCCGCCTTCGCCCAGGGCAACCTCGACATGGTCTGCGGCTGGGGCGGCGCGCTGCGGCGGATGAAGGAAAGCGGCAACGTCCTGCTGACCGGAGCCGAAAAGGAGGAGCTGGGCATTCTGGTGTTCGACGTGACCTCGACCCCGGCGAGCTTCGCGGCCGAGCAGGCCGAGCTTCTCGCCAAGTTCCTCAAGGTCACGGCCGATGCCAACGCGATGTGGAACTCGGGCGAACACAACGCCGAAATGCTGCCCGTCATCGCCAAGGATGCCGGCATGGACGAGGCCTCAACCGAAGCGACGATCTCGACCTTCGTGTTCCCGTCGGTCGAGGAGCAGCTTTCCGAGAAGTGGCTCGGCGGAGGCGCGCAGGAGTTCATGCTGGGCGTCGCCGGCGTCTTCAAGGATGCGGGCTCGGTGCCGGAAACGCTGGACAGCTATGAAGGTGCGGTCAATGTCGGCCCGCTTCAGGCAGCCCACAGCATGTAGTCGGACAGACTGCAGATAAGGAAATATCCGGCGGCCCGCTCCGGGCCGCCGGCAATAATAATCAGCGGGGGGGCCCGAATTGTCCGAACTGATCATCGATCGCCTTTCGATGCGCTTCGACCTTCCGAATGGAACGGCCGTACAGGCGCTCAAGAACGTCTCGCTCACGCTCAAGGAAGGGGAGCTGATGTCGGTGCTCGGCCCCTCGGGCTGTGGCAAGACAACGCTCCTGAACATCGTGGCGGGCTTCCTTGCTCCGACCGAGGGGCAGGTGATCATCAACGGTCACAAGGTAAGCGGCCCAGCACCGGAACGGGGCATGGTCTTCCAGCAGGGCGCGCTGTTCGAGTGGATGAGCGTGCGCCATAATGTCGACTTCGGCCCCAGGATGAAGGGCATGGCGAAGGCCGAGAGGACGCGGATCTCGGACCATCTGCTCGAGATCGTGGGCCTGCATGATTTCAAGGAAAAGGCGGTCTACGAGCTGTCCGGCGGGATGCAGCAGCGCGTGGCGCTGGCCCGCTGCCTGGCCAACGAGCCCGACGTGATCCTGATGGACGAGCCCCTGGGCGCGCTTGACGCGCTCACGCGCGAGAAGATGCAGGGACTGGTGCTGAAGCTCTGGAAGGAGACCGGCAAGACCGTGATCCTGATCACCCACTCGGTGGAGGAGGCGCTGCTCTTGGGCGAGCGCCTGGTGGTCATGGCGCCGCGGCCGGGCCGGATCCACAAGGAATACCGTCTGCCGTTCGCCGAGCAGGGCGTCAACGCCGACCTTCGCCAGATCAAGAAGATCCCCGAATTCTCGCAGAGGCGCGACGAGATTCTCTCGATGATCTGGGAGATGGAGGAGGAAATCATGGGCCGTGTGGAGGTTAGGGCATGAGCGTTCTCGTCTTCTACCTGGCGCTCTTCGCCATCGCCTTCCTCACCGTTCGCCTGATCCGAAACCGGACCACCGAGCGACACGACATCACCAGCCTCAAGACCGTGACCTTCGGCGACGAAAGCGCCGTGACCCCGGACCGTGCCGCCTCGATCATCTCGGTCCTGGTGATCTTCGTGATCTGGGGCGCCTTCACCGGCTCGAAACTGATGCCGATCCACGTTCCCGGCCCGTTCTCGGGCACAACGGAATTCGCCTACACGGCGCAGAATGCCGCGGGGCAAACCGATGATGCGACGGTGACCGTGGTCGTCCACCCGCTCGACAGCCGCGAGGAAGAGCCCGAGGTCGCGCCGGGCGACGGCTTCGCCAAGAACGATTCCAGCGCGGTTGCTGAATGGCGCAGCAAGCTCATCAGCGCCCAGCGCAACGACGAGGGCGGCGACGAGGACGGCTACACGATTGTCGCCATCGACGGCCAGCCGATCGCGCCGGGCGGAAGCGTCGACACGGCCGATGGAACCGTCACGATGACGGACAAGGGGTCGCTGAACTTCGCCCCGGCGAAGGGCATGCAGATGGAGCCGATCTGGCTTCCCTCGCCCGAGGCGGTCGTGGCCCGCTTCTTCGAGATCGCAAGCGAGGGATACCAGAACTTCACCCTCTGGCAGCACCTGGGCTCGTCCTTGCTGCGCGTGCTCGGGGGCTTTGTCCTCGGCGCGATCGTCGGCATCCCGCTCGGCTACGCGATGGGGCTCTCGAACTGGTTCCGCGGCTGGTTCGATCCGATCGTGGAGTTCATGCGGCCGGTGCCGCCGCTGGCGCTAATCCCGCTGGTCATCATCTGGTTCGGCATCTGGGAGACCGGCAAGATCGTGCTCCTGTTCCTCGCCGCGCTCTGGATCATGACCATCGCCGCCCGGGCCGGAGTGTCGGGCGTCAACATCACGAAAATCCATGCCGCCTACTCGCTCGGCGCCTCTCGCTGGCAGATCATGCGGCACGTGATCGTCCCGAACTCGCTGCCCGAGATCTTCACCGGCGCGCGAGTCGCAATGGGGGTCTGCTGGGGAACGGTCGTGGCGGCCGAGCTGGTCGCGGCGCAGAAAGGCGCAGGCATGATGATCATCGCCGCGTCGAAGTTCCAGCTGACCGACATCGTGATCATGGGCATCGTATTGATCGGCGTCATCGGCTACGGCATCGACATCCTGATGCGCTGGGCCGAGAGGTTTCTGGTGCCGTGGAAGGGCCGCTCCTGACAACGGCGGCCCGCCGTCTGAGCCGACCCAGGAGTTGAGCCGGAGGACACGGCTCACGCGTCGGCGGCGGCGGAAGATGTGGGATTCCCGATCCGATAGTCTCCCGTTGACCTAAGACCGGTTTCCGCCTCCCTCTTGACCGAGGGTCCGCTCCGAGCGCTGGGGCGGACATTTCTGAGTTCGGGGTCCACCCTGGGCCGGTTCCACGTGGTCGAATCCGTCGCCGGCCCTTACGATCATTCTTACCAATGCGGGAGGCGTCGATGCCAATCGGAAAACCGGAGAATTCAGGTACCGATCCGCGGCGGATCGAGATCGAACCCGATCGCGTGCTGGCACGGCGGCAGAGTCACTACGGCATCATCGATGTCGGTTCCAATTCGATCCGTCTCGTCGTCTACGACGACCTGAGCCGCGCGCCGTTTCCGAGGTTCAACGAGAAATCCCTCGTCGCTCTGGGGGCCGGACTGGACGATAAGGGTCGCTTTACCAAGGCTGCCTTCGACGACGCTCTGCGGGCGATCCGGCGCTTCGGCGCAGTGGCCAAGGCGATGGACGTTACCCGCGTGGACATACTCGCCACCGAAGCCACGCGCCGCGCAGCCAACGGCGATGAGCTGGTCAAGAAGATCAAGGCGGCAACCGGGCTGAAGACGCGCATTCTGTCCGGCGAGGAAGAGGCGAACTACACGGCGCTGGGGGTCATTTCGGGGTTCTTTCAGCCCAAGGGCCTTGTCGGTGACATCGGCGGCGGCAGCCTCGAAGTGGCGGAGATCCTCGGCGACAGGGTCGGCGAGCGGGTCACGAGCATGCCCCTCGGTGCACTGCCGGTGAATAGGATGATGGAGGAGGGTTTCGACAAGGCCAAAGCCGAGGTCGACGCGATCCTCGACGGCAACCTGCCGCCGCTTCTGACAGAGCCTGTGTTCTACGCCGTCGGGGGCGGCTGGCGGGCGCTGGCAAGGGTGCATATCGCGATGAACGATCATCCGATCGGGGTGGTTCACGGCTATGAACTTCCCGCAAAGGAGCTGTCGAAGCTGGCCAAGGCCCTCTCCAAGATGACGCCGGAGGAGGTTGCCGAACTACCGGACGTGCCCGGTCGCAGGATCGCGACGCTTTCGGCCTCGGCGCTGGTCATGTGGCGGGTGCTCCGCAGGCTGAAGCCGGAAAGAGTGGTGTTCTCGGCCTTCGGGCTTCGGGAGGGATGGCTCTACGCGCAGCTCGACGAGGAGGAACGGTACCGCGATCCGCTCGTCGAGGGTGCGCAGGCGATCGGGTTGCCGGACGCACGCGTGCCGGCCTTCAGCAAGGCCCTCGGCCACTGGACCGCTGATCTCTTTCCCGGAGAGGGCCAGATCGATCGCCGGATCAGGCTTTCGGCTTGCGCCCTGACCGATATGGCGTGGCGCGACCACCAGAAGGTCCGCGCCACGGAAAGTTTCCTGAGACTGCTCCAATTTCCCTTCGTGGGCATCTCTCACACCGAGAGAGCGTTCCTCGCGGTCGCGATCATGGCACGGTACGGCGGCAAGGTGGACGATCTCGCGAAATCGAGGATTGGCGATCTTCTCACGAGAAACGAATTGCAGCGCGCGGAGATCCTCGGCCGGACGCTTCTCCTGGGACATCGTTTCTCGGCCAGCGTTCCGGAGATCCTCGAAAAGTCGTGCCTGAGGATCGATGCGGATGCCGTGAAGCTCGAGGTCCTCGACAAGGAAAGCATGCCGGACAGCGACGCGGTGCAAAGCCGGCTGCGCCAGCTGGCGAAAGCCGCCGGCATCGACGAGGCGATGGTCGTGGAGCCGGAGGCGTAGGGCAGCTCTGTTCGATGGGCGCGCGAAGCGCGGCACTGGTCCGCGGAGCGACCCGGTTGAAGCCGCGCTTGCCCTCGGCCAGCGTGCACGCATTGCGAGCCGTGGGCGCGTCGACCGATTTCAGAATCTTCAGAAGGGCGTCGCGCCCTCAAACCTCCAGCCAGCGGGCCAGAGCCGCCGTCGTTCTGTCGGGTTGCTCGAGCGTCGGCATGTGCGCCGCGCCGTCGATGATCTCAAGCCGCGATCCGGGGATGAGGTCGCGCATCAATTCGTGGCGCTCGATCGGGCAGAGCCGGTCCTCGCGGCCGCAGAGGACGAGCGTCGGAACCCGCACCTGGCGCAGCACCTCCTGCCGGTCGGGTCGATCGCGCAGCGCCAGCGACTGGCGGACGAAGACCTCGGGGCCGAGATCGAGCGCCATCGCCATGCACAGGTCCATCACCGCCTTCTTGCCCGGCCCCTCGGCGAGGTAGTTCGGCTTCATCTCCTCGCGCATCAATGCCCGAAGCTGTCCGGCTCTCGCCTTCTCCATCTGCGGCCCGCGTTTCGCCTTCACCTCGGGAAGTTCGGCGCGCGGATTGGTGTCGAGAAGCGCGAGCCGCTCGACCCGTTCGGGCGCTTGCGCCATGATCTCCATAGCCACGATCCCGCCCATGCTGAGGCCTGCCAGGGCAAAACGTGGCGGCGCGTGGGCGAGCACCTCGGCGGCGAGTGTCGCCGTCGTGTCATGGGTAGAGATCGGCGCGAGATGGATGGCTCGGTCGAGGCCGAGTGCCGCGACCTGCGGCCCGAAGAGCCGGCCGTCGCACATCATTCCGGGCAGGAGGACGAGCGGCGTCACGACGCCAGTCGCGCGCCCTCGGCCAGCGCCGAGAGCTTGGCATAGGCAATGTCGGGATCGACCGCGCCGAAGCCTGCGAACGTACCGAAGCCGCAATCGCTTCCGGCGATCACGCGGTCCTTGCCGACGATCTGGGTGAACCGCTCCAGCCGCTGGGCGATCAGCTCGGGGTGCTCGACGAAGTTCGTCGTGGTGTCGACGACACCGGGCACAAGTACCTTGCCCTCGGGGATGTCCGCCTTTCGGTCGCGGAAGGTAGCCCACTCGTGGCCGTGGCGGGGGTTCGAGGTCTCGAACAGCACGTATCGCGCCTTGGCCGACATCAGCGTGTCGAACATTTTCGCCATCGGCACGTCGCAGACATGCGGGCCCTCGTAGTTGCCCCAGCAGATGTGGATGCGCACCCGCTCCTCGGGCACGTCGCGGAGCGCATGGTTCAGCGCCTCGACATGGGTGGCCGCGACCTTCACGAAGTCGTCGTCGGAGAGATCGGTGAAGAGCATGTGGCGCGAGAGCGCGAGGTCGGGGCAGTCGAGCTGGAGGTCGAGGCCGGCCGCCACGATAGTCTCATACTCGGCCTTCATCGCGTCGGCGAGCGCAGCCAGATATGCTTCCCGGCTCTTGTAGTGGCTGTTCTGGAGGAAAAGCGAGATCACCCCCGGCGAGGCCGCGTTCATGAAGCCGCGCTTCGCCCCGTGCTCGGCCATCGCCGCCTTGAGGTTGGCGATGTCCTTCTCCAGCTCCCCCTGCCCTTTCGACTTCACCTCGCCCACGCACATCGGCCGGGCGTATTTCGGGGTGCCGCCCTCGTTCGCCAGCCGCTCGAGGAACGTCGGGAAGAGCTTGAGGTCGGCCGGCGCGTTGCGAGGGGAATCGCCGTCGAACCCGGTGTAGCGGTCCTTGACGTACGTGGCGTAGCTGATCTTCGAGGTCTCGCCGTCCGAGACGATGTCGATGCCGGCCTCGACCTGCTTGCGCACGGTCTCGGCGACCGCGCGGGTCATCGCGGCGTCGAAGGCCTCAGCGTCGTAGCTTTCCTTGCGCTCGCGGGCAAAAAGGAAATCGACGACCTCCTGGGTTCTCGGCAGCGAGCCCACATGGGTGGTAGCAATCGTCATCGCCTATCCTTTCCAGGTCGGACCGGCTGGATCATCGGTGGCGACGATATGGTAGAGCGACGCCTCGCCAGTCATCGACGGCACTGCGGCATGGGGCAGGTTTTCCGGCACGCTCATCGTGTCGCCCGGCGCGAGCGTTGCGGCGCCGCCTTTCCAGGTCACGCGCCAGTGGCCGCGCATCGGCATCAGCACCGAGGGCCGGTCGTGGGCGTGCATCTTCTCGGTCGCCGAGCCGCGGGTGATCAGATCGACCTCGAAGCCGGGCTTGTCCCGGATGATGCCCTTCTCACCGATCACCTTCACCGGCTTCTCGCTGGCCAGCGCCACCATGTCGTTGTAGCGGCGCACGCCCATGCCCACGACCTGCATCGGCGTCATCTCGGGGAAGTCCTTCAGCTCGTCCTCGGTCAGGAGCGGCATCGGCTTCACGCCATCGGGCAGCTTCTCGCCCTTCTTGCTGTCGTAGAGCTTGCCGTTCTCTCCGAGGATCAGGCCGTGGGCTTTCGCGTCCTCGATCACCTGCGGCGCCCAGATCACGCCGCCGCCGGCATCGTCGCCGCCGAGGATCGCCATGATCATCCCGTAGTCGGTGCCGATGTTCTCGAAACCGCGGAAGATGCCGGTCGGGATGTTGATGATGTCGCCCTCCTCGAGCACCACCTCGCCCGCCTTGCCCCAGCGGCCCCAGAAGAACCGCCAGCGGCCCTTCAGCACGAAGAAGACTTCGGCCGTGCGGTGGCTGTGAAGCGAGTTCCGGCACTTCGGCGGCTGGCCTGCGGCGCCGATGTTGAAGCCGTGCGGGATGGTGATGTGGACGTGCTGGTCCTTCGATTCCGACACGCCGCCGCCGATGATCGTGAAGTTCTCCTTCTGGTCGGAGCCGGGAGTGTGTGCGTCGATGAAGGCGGTCTTGCAGGGCTGCAGGTCGCCGTAGCGGACGATGCGGGATTCCATTTCGGCAGGGGTCATCAGATGTCTCCGGCGTGGATGAGGATTTGTTTCCAGATGGCGATTTCGTCGTAGAGGATGTATTCACGGCGCAGGCCGACGCCTTCGGGGCCATAGGGCCCGTACTCGGCATGGCAGATGCCCATGACATGGACCGGTGCACCGGTCGGCCGGCCGAAGGCGCCCCAGCCGTCATGAGTGCCGTCGAGCGACCAGCGGATCGCTGCGCGGTGGGGCATCATGTCCGCGTCCATGCCGATCCGGTGGTGGATCCTGAACGTGGCCGACGGGAAGGCCGAGCGCAGCCGCAGCCAGCTTTCGCTGATCTCCCGGTGGCCGATCACGGTTCGGGCGCCGGGAAACTCGGCGATCGCGGCGCGGTCGTAGTGGGTGAGGATATGGGTGAAGTCCTTGTCCATGATCCGGGTCAGCGTGTCGGCATAGCGCTTGCCCCATTGATTGTCGTTGCCGGTGCCCTTGTAAGGGCCCTGCTCGTCGATCGCCGGGGTGAACGGCTTGCTTGCTTTCTCTGGCCCGCCCTCGTCGCGGATGAGCGATTGCGCATAGGCGCGCGGCTCCATGCCCAGCTGCCGGACGATGCCGCCATAGTCGCGCACCAGCCACTCGTCAAAGATCACGTCTTCCTTCGCGGCGCAGTCGGCGATCACGCGGATCGCGAAGCGGCGGCCGGAGGCCGGGCCGAAAACGCCGTCGTGGCTGTGGGTCGCGGTGGTGATCAGCCGGTGCGAGGAGAGATAGCCGTCTTTGTCGTCGCCCGACCAGATCACGTCCTCGCCATAGAGCTGACGGTCGGGAAACTCGCTGATGGTCGCCATCGTCGAGGCGATGGTGGCCTGGTTGCCGCGGGCGAGGCCCATCGGTGTGCGCACCGGGATGTCCCTGGCGTAGTAGTGGTCGAGCGTGGCGATGCCGCGGTCTTCCCAGATCTCCTTGGTGATTCCGAGGATGTAGTCGGGGAAGTCCTTCCAGCGATTGGAGAAGCCCTTCATTCGTGTTGTCCCGTCTGAAGCAGGATCTGTTTCCAGATTGCCGTTTCGTCGATGAGTGTGAACTCGTTGCGGATGACCGGTCCGCCATCGGCGCCGAACGGACCGAACTCCGCATGGGTGATGCCCATGACATAGACTTGCGCGCCCGTCGGGCGGCCGAACCGGCCCCAGCCGGCATGCTTGCCCCAGAGCGACCAGCGTACCGCGGCGCGGGGCGGCATCAACAGGTCGTCGCGGCCGATCACGTGGTCGATGCGGAACTCGGCGTCCGGGAAGGCGGCGCGCAGGCCCATCCAGAACTGGTCGGCCTCGGCCCGGCCGAAGACGTCCTTGCCGCCCGGATGGTGCAGGTTCGCGGCGCGGTCGTAGCTCTTGGGAATCACGTCCATCTCGGCCGCCATGATTCGGCCAAGGATATCGGCCAGCCGCGCGCCCCATTCGTTGTCGTTGCCGCGCCCGTCATAGGGCCCGGCTACGTCGTTCTCGGGCGTCATCGGCTGGACGCAGTTCTGCGGGCCGCCTTCGCGGGCGATTAGGTCGCGGGTCCAGTCTTCGACGTCGAAGCCCATCTGCCGGACGATGGCTGCCTGGTCGCGCACCAGCCATTCGTCGTAGATCGCGTCCGAGCGGAGCGCGCAGTCGGCCAGGATGCGGTAGGTCACCCGCTTGCCCGTCGGCGCGCCGTACATGCCCGGGCGGCTATGGGTGGCCCAGCAGATCAGCCGGTGCGAGGACAGGAAGGCATCGGTCTCCTCGGTCGACCGCGCGGGATCCTCGCACCAGATCACGTCCTCGCCCGGAAGCTCGCGGTCGGGGAATTCTGCGAGCGTCGCCATCGTCGCGGCGATGACCCTGGTATTGTCCACCACGACGCTTGCCGGCGACCGCACGATCAGTCCGGGCGCATAGCGCCGGCGCAGGCTGCCGATCTCGCGGTCCTCCCAGATCTCCTTGGTGATGCCGATGATGAAATGCGGGACGTCCCGCCATTTCGGGTCAAAGCCCTTCACGGTCAGAATACCTCCGGCTTTCGTGCGGATCCGCGGATCACGAGAGGCCCTGGAATGAGGATGTGTCGCGGTTCCTTCTTGCCCTCGATTCGCGAGATCAGCGCATCGACGGCGGTCTCGACCATGCGGTTCACCGGCTGGCGGATCGTGGTGAGGTCGTAGGCGGGCCAGCTCGCGATCGGCACGTCATCATAGCCCACGACCGAGGCGTCCCCCGGCACCTTGAGTCCAAGCTCGAAGCGGAGCACGTCCATCACCGCAAACGCCATGTGATCGTTGCCGACGAAGACCGAGTCGGGCCGGTCGGACCGGCCGAAGATGTCGCGCGCTGCGGCAGCCGCGGTTTCGCGGTCGTACTTGCCGTCGACGACGGCCACCGGGGCGAGACCGTGTTCCTTCAGCCCCTCGACGAGGCCGCGCGCGCGGTCGCGCCCGGTCGACGATTCCCCCCAGCCGGCGATATGGGCGATGCGCTTGTGTCCGCCCGCGGCGAGGAAATGAGCGACCGTACGACCGCCCCCGACATTGTCCGAGGTGACCTCCGAAAGGCGGGCATCGTTCTGACCGCGGTTGAACATCACGACGGGAATGCCGGCCGCCTCGCAAAGGCTCGCGAGCGCGTCGGTGATGCCGACCGAGGCAGTGATGATCGCATCGACCTGGTAGCTGACAAGCTCCTCCACCACAGGCGCCACGTCCTCCGCGGGGTTCTCGGCGAGGAATACAAGAATGTGATAGCCGCGCGCCTGCAGCGCCCGGCTCAGCCGTTCCAGCGCGAGCGGGTAGAACTGGTTCTCGAGGTAGGCCACGACGAGGCCGATGATCCGGCTCTTGCCGGTGATCATCGCGCGGGCGATCGGGTTGGGGCGATAGCCGAGTTCTTCGGCGGCGCGGCGGACCTTTTCGGCCATGGTGGCAGAGATTGAGGCTCCCGGCGTGTAGGCGCGGCTGACCGCCGATTGGCTGACGCCGGCGCGGCGGGCAACGTGGAACGATGTGACCTTCTCCTTCATCAATCCGCCGTCCAGCCGCCGTCGATCATGAGCGCAGTTCCCGTAACCAAGCCCGAGGCGTCCGAAGCCAGGTAGATGACCGCGCCCATGATGTCCTCGACCTCACCGACTCGACCGAGCTTGATCTTCTCCTCGATCCAGCGGACGCGCTCGGGATTGGCGAAAGTGGCTTTGGTAAGCGGCGTGCGGATGAAGGTCGGGCAGACGGTGTTGATGCGGATGCGCTGGGGGCCCCATTCGATGGCCATAGCCTTCACCATGCCGTCGAGCCCGTGCTTCGAGGCGCAGTAGACCGCGCGGTCGATGCCGCCAACATGGGCCATTTGGCTGGAGATGTGGATGATCGAGCCGGGCTTCTTCGCCGCGATCATGCCCTTCGCAACCCCCGCCGAGAGAAAGTAGGCAGCGCGGAGGTTGACGGCCATCACGGCGTCATAGTCCTCGGGCCGGGTCTCGAGCGCCGGGCCGTGGCGGGCGAGGCCGGCGGAGTTCACGGCGACGTCGAAAGGGTCCTGACCCTTCAGCTTGGCGGTCAGTTCGTCGAGATCGGCCATGTCCAGCGGCAAAGCCTCGGCGCTGCCGCCCGCCGCCGCGATCCCGTCCACTGCGGCCGCGAGCTTTTCGGCCCCGCGCGCGGCGCAGACGACATGGGCCCCGGCCTCGGCAAGGGCAGCCGCGCAGGCGAGGCCGATGCCAGAGGAAGCACCCGTGACCAGCGCACGGCGGCCATCGAGACGGAAGGAAGGCGTGCGCGGCAGGTTCATTCGGCGGCGGTGCCGTAGGCGACGTTTCTTCCGCCGTATCGGCGCACCCGGATGTTGCACTGCTCGGCATGGCCGATGAAGCCCTCGAGCATGCAGAGCCGGCTTCCGTATTCGCCGATGAGCGCTGCGGCCTCGTCCGTTGTGACCTTCTGGTAGCTATGGGTCTTGACGAACTTTCCGACCCAGAGCCCGCCCGTGTAGCGGCCGGCGCGCTTGGTCGGCAGGGTGTGGTTGGTGCCGATCACCTTGTCGCCGTTGGCGACGTTCGTGCGGGGTCCGAGAAACAGCGCGCCGTAGCTGTGCATGTTCTCGAGGAACCAGTCGTCGCGGTCGGTCATCACCTGCACATGCTCCGAGGCGATCTCGTTGGCGACCGCGAGCATTTCGTCATAGGTGTCGCAAAGGATGACCTCACCGTAGTCGCGCCAGGAGGCCGAGGCGGTCTCGGCGGTGGGAAGGACCTTCAGGAGCCGCTCGATCTCGGCCAGCGTTCCCTCCGCGAGCATGCGCGAATTGGTGACGAGGACGGCCGGCGAGTTGTAGCCGTGCTCGGCCTGGCCAAGGAGGTCGGTGGCGCAGAGCTCGGCATCGGCCGCCGTCTCGTCGGCGATCACCATCGTCTCGGTCGGGCCGGCGAAGAGGTCGATGCCGACCCGGCCGTAAAGCTGGCGCTTGGCCTCGGCCACGAAGGCGTTGCCGGGGCCGACGAGCATGTGGACGGGCTCGATCGTCTCGGTGCCGAGCGCCATCGCGCCCACTGCCTGCATGCCGCCGAGGACGTAGATCTCATGCGCGCCGCCCAGATGCATCGCGGCGACGATCGCCGGGTGCGGTGCGCCGCCGACCGGCGGCGCCGAGGCGGCGATCCGCGGCACCCCCGCCACCGTCGCCGTCAGCACCGACATGTGCGCCGAAGCGACCATCGGGAACTTGCCGCCGGGGACGTAGCAGCCGACCGACTGGACCGGGATGTTGCGATGCCCGAGGATTACACCCGGAAGCGTCTCGACCTCGATATCGGTCATCGAGGCGCGCTGGGCCTCGGCGAAGGCCCGGATCTGCTTCTGGGCGAACTTGATGTCGTCCATGTCGCGGGCCGAGACCTTCTGCATCGCCGCCTGGATCTCCGAGGAGGTCAGCAGGAAGCTCTTCGGCTCATATTTGTCGAACTTCGCCGAAAGCTCGCGCACCGCCGCGTCGCCGCGCGCCGCGATGTCGGCAAGCGTCGTCTCGACGATGCCGCGCACCTTGGCGTCGTCCTCCGCCCGTTCCGCTTCAGGCTTGCCACGCTTGAGATGGGTGATGCTCATTGCTTCGTCCTCACACTTCAGCTTGGGCGGGCTCGCGCTCGCCGCGGTCATAAGCCTCCCAACCCTCGCCGCCAAACACGTCGCGGCCAAGCTGGGCCAGCACAGAGGCGAAATCGACGGAAACTGGATTGTCGGCGATGCGCCCGTCCGCGACGCGCCAGAAATCCATGTAGGGAATGCGGACGCGCTTGCCGGTTGGAGCGATGCCCATGAAGGGCCCCGAATGGGTGGCCTCGATATGGCCGAAACAGGCGGCCCAATCGCCGTCGGCCAGAAATTTCTCAGTGATGTATTTTCGGTCGGTGAAGACGGCGCGGAACGGGATCTGCCAGTTACGGCGGAACTCGGCGAGCCCGCATTTGGTGCCGCAGCCCTGATTTCCGCGCCACAGGAAATCCTCGTGAAAATAGCGCGTCATGTCGTTTTCGCCGGCGGCGAGGCCCCTTTCCATTCGGCGCACCGCCGCAAGTGTCTCAGCGCTCTTCCGAGCATGCTCCTCGGGCGTCATGCGTCGAGTCTCTCGCCGGTCTCGGCGTGAAACAGGTGACAGATCGAGGCCGGAACGGCGGCCTGGATCGGATCGTCGATTTCCGCGCGGAAGTCCTTCGGAGCCTTGATCGCGACAAGCGTGCCTCCAGCCTTGACGGTAATCATCGTCGCGTCGCCGAGCAGCTCGAGCGAATAGACCGGCGCTGCGATCTCACCCCGTTCGGCAAGCTTGGCATCCTCAGCGCGGAAGCCCACGATCACAGGGCCGTCGAGACCCTTAAGGCCCGAGATCGTGACATTGCGTCCGGTGAAGGTGCCGCCCCGAAGCTCGCCTTCCATCAGGTTCATTGCCGGGTTGCCGATGAAGCCGGCAACGAAGGTATTGGCGGGGCGCTCGTAGATCTCGATCGGCGAGCCGACCTGCTGCACCTTGCCGCGCTCCATGATCACGACGCGATCGGCGAGCGTCATCGCCTCGACCTGGTCGTGGGTGACGTAGATGGTGGTAACCTTGAGCTCGTGGCTGAGATGCTTGATCTGGGCGCGCGTCGAGACCCGGAGCTTGGCATCGAGGTTCGACAGCGGTTCGTCCATCAGGAAGACGTTGGGCTGGCGCACGATGGCGCGGGCGAGCGCCACGCGCTGGCGCTGGCCGCCCGAAAGTTCCGCCGGCCGGCGATGTAGGAAGTCCGTCAGTTCCACCATCTCGGCGGCGCGGCGGACCTTTGCGTCGTGATCGGACGTGTCGGTCTTGCGGACTTTCAGGGGAAAGCGGATGTTCTCGTAGACGTTCATGTTGGGATAGAGCGCGTAGCTCTGGAACACCATCGCCACGTCGCGGTCCTTCGGATCGAGATCGTTCACGCGCTCGCCGTCGATCAGGATGTCGCCCTCCGAAGCCTCTTCGAGCCCCGCGATCATCCGCATCGTGGTGGTCTTGCCGCAGCCCGAGGGGCCGAGAAGCACCAGGAATTCCTGGTCCGGAATCGTCAGATCGAATCTCTGAACGCCTACGAACGAGCCCCATCGCTTGGAAACATTGCGCAACTGTATCTCGGCCATCTTGCGACTCTCCGTGCATACGTCTGCAACACTGCTACTATCGAAACATGCCAAGTGGCAAGGGAAATGCGAAAAATAGGGCGCTGTTGACAAAAAAGCCTTGAACACGCATTCATTTTCACGGCTAGATGCCATATGACTGTCGCGAGTCGGTCGATTCGGCCGATTGACGGCAAGGCGTTGTCTTGCGGTGCCACGAAGCGGTCCGCGCGACGGCTCAGGGATGAAACAGGGAGGTTCGGAGACTATGAGGCATATGAAGCGCCTGGCGCTGACGACAGCGTTTGCAGTGATTGGCGGGTCTTCCGCAATGGCGAGCTGCGGGATCGAAGGGGGCCGGGTCAGCATCGTCGGCAACGAGTTCCCGGCAATCCAGACGGTGGCTGCGGGGGCGGCGGTCTGCGCCGTCGACGGCATCGAGGTGAAATCTAACCTGACTGCCGATCACCAGAAGATCAACGTGGCCGGCATGCAGGGCAACCCGGCCGAATACACCACTGCGATCATCGCCAACTCCTCGATCGTCGCGCTGATCAACGAGGATGTGATCCGTCCGCTTGACGACCTTGTCGCGGCGCACGGAGCCGACATTCCCAAGCACCAGCTCATCACCATCGACGGCAAGGTGATGGCGGTCGCCTTCATGGCCAATGCTCAGCATCTGTTCTATCGCAAGGACGTGCTTGAGCAGGTGGGCGTCGAGCCGCCAAAGACCTATGAGGAACTCCTCGACGCGGCCGCGAAGATCCGCGAGGCCGGGATCATGGAGTATCCGGTCATCGGCACCTACCAGGCAGGCTGGAACCTCGCCGAGGAGTTCGTGAACATGTACCTCGGCCACGGCGGCGAATTCTTCCAGCCGGGCTCGGCGCAGATCTCGATCAACAACGAGAAGGGGATCGCGACGCTCGAGATGATGAAGTCGCTGACCGAGTACATGAACCCCGATTTCCTCACCTACGATTCGAACGCCGTTGGCGCCGAATGGGAGGCCGGCAACGCCGCGCTGATGAACATGTGGGGCTCGCGCGCCGGGCCGATCCTCGACGACGAGGGTGCGACGCCCGAGGTGCGTGACAACACGGTCGTCGCCGGTCCGATGACCGTCGCGGGCGGCAGCATCCCGGCCACCACGCTCTGGTGGGACGGCTGGACCGTGGCCAAGAACATTTCGGAGGAGGACGCGGTCGCGACCTTCATTGCGATGGCGCACGGAACGAGCCCCGCGATCCTCAACGACGAGACCAAGCCGCTCGCGGTCTGGATGATCGAGGGCTACGAGCCGACGCCGACCAGCGCCGGCGTCGTCGCGGCAATCCAGTCTGGCGCCAAGCCCTATCCGATGCTGCCCTACCAGGGGCTGCTGCACACCGCGCTCGGCGACAACCTCGCCGACTTCCTGCAGGGCAAGGAGAGCGCCGAGCAGGCCCTGGCGGATGTCGAGGCGGCCTATACCGCCGCGGCCAGGGAGAAGGGCTTTCTGAACTGACCGTGAAGCAGGGCCGGGGCGGCACCGCCGCCCCGCCCGTTCCTTTCAACTTGCCAGACCGGGTCTGAGGGCAATGAAACACAAGAGCTTCTTCTGGTTCGTGCTCCCTTCCTCGCTGGCGATGCTGCTCTTCATCTTCTTCCCGCTCATCTCGATCGTCATTCAATCGCTCTATGTCGAGCACGATCAGGTGGTCATCGAGGTCGAGAACTGCGGGCCGTTCGGCTGCACCCAGTCCACGATGATCGACCAGGCGGCGACCGAGGAATTGCGCCGCGAACAGCCGCTCGGCCGCTTCGCGGGACTGACCACCTATCTCGACCGCGGGCATCTAGCGGTGAACGAGGTCGGCGCCGCCTGGCGCGCCTCGGACGGGATTGGCGACTTCCTGTCGCGGCTCCTGAACCTGCCGTTCTACAAGGCGCTCCTGTTCACGCTAACCTACACCTTCGTCGTAACGCCGCTCACCATCGCGCTGGGCTTCATGATCGCGATCGCGGTCAACGGCGCCGTCAGGGCGATCAAGGGGCCGCTGATCTTCTTCTCGCTCCTGCCGATGATCGTCACCCCGCTCGTGGGCTCGCTGATCCTCTTCTGGATGGTGGACGCGCGAGGCGTCATCGGCTCGACGCTGCAAGTGCTGGCGGGCGACCCGAGCCTTTCGGTCAAGGCCTCGACGCCGCTGATGTGGATCATGCTCATGGTCTACGGCGTCTGGCACGCCGCGCCGTTCGCGTTCATCGTCTACTACGCGGGGCTGCAGACGGTGAACGCCGACACGCTGGAATCGGCGATGATCGACGGGGCGACGCGCTGGCAGAGGATCCGCTACGTGATCCTGCCGCACCTCCTGCCGCTGACCACCTTCATCGCGCTCATCCAGCTCATGGACAACTTCCGCGTCTTCGAGCCGATCGTCAGCTTCGCCGCCTCGGCGCACGCGACGTCGCTGAGCTGGGCCATCTTCAACGACCTCGGCGGCGAAACCCGGCAGCTCTCGTCGGCTGCAGCGACCTCGGTGCTGACGGTCATCGGCGTCTCGATCCTGCTATTGCCGGTCCTGGTCAGGACCTGGCGCGAATTCGGGCGGAGTTAGGCGATGTCGGTCAAGGCACAGCAGAAACCGCTCTCGCTCAAGATCTTCATCCTGGGCTTCCTGGTGCTCTGGATGGCTCTCGCGGCCTTCCCGTTCCTCTGGACGCTCTGGGGCTCGTTCAAGGTCGAGGGCGATTTCTTCTCCAAGGCCGACTGGGCCAACGCGATCGTCGGCACGTTCACGCGGATCGAGACCGGCGGCAGTTTCACCGGGCAGGGCTACTACGGCGCCTGGGTGCAGGAAGAGTTCTGGCGCGCGGCACTCAATACGCTGGTCGTCTGCCTCTTCGTGGTGACGATCTCGCTCACCTTCGGCACGCTCGGCGGCTACGCGCTCTCGCGCTCGAGCCAGCGCTACGCCTTCTGGTTCCTGATCATCGCACTGATCTTCCGGGCGCTGCCGCACATCACGCTGGTTTCGGGCTACCTGCCGGTGTTCTTTCAGTGGAATCTCTGGGGCCATCTGCCGACGGCGATCATCGTGCTTGTGGCAATCAACCAGCCGTTCACGCTCTGGATGCTGACCTCGTTTTTCCGGAACATTCCGAAGGACCTCGACGAGAGCGCGATGGTCGACGGCTGCACCCGCCTTCAGGCGTTCCGGCACGTGATCATTCCGGTCATGTGGCCGGGCGTGATCACCACGGGCCTCTTCTCGTTCCTGCTTGCATACAACGACTTCGCCGTGACCGCGATGATCCTGTCGAAAGAGAACCAGACGATGATCCCGAAGATCGCGAGCTTCCTCGGGACGACGCAGACCAAGGGCAACGTGATGTTCGCCGTGGCCTCGGTCGTTTCGGTGACCGCGCCCCTGTTCGTGATGATCATGTTCTTCCAGCGCCAGATCGTCAGCGGCCTCACCGCAGGTGCCGTCAAAGGATAAGGTGGGCCGTCAGGTGAGATTTTCACTGAAGAAGGCCGCGCTGAAGGCCTGTTGCGAGGCCCACCGGTATCGGTACGGACTGGCGGCATTCGGCAGTTTTGTCGGGATCGAGGGATTCGCCGGCATTCTGGTGCCGTTCGAGAAGACCCTTTGCAAACTGTGTCCCTGACCTCACCGGGGCATGGACCGATAGTGGGCGCGAGGCACGGGAGCGGACAGAGGTGGCACCGGTAGGGTTTCAGCAGGAGAAGGCCCTTGTGCGCGCCCACTATGCGGCGCTGGCACAGGCGACGCCCGCGAACGTGGCCGCGGTTCTGGCCGGGCGCACGGCGCCGGGCTGGCATTGGCGCGGCATGCATCCGTTTCACGAGCAATACGGGGCGAAGGCCGTAGCTGCGGCGTTCTGGGCGCCGTTCCTGAGCGCGATGGCGCGCGTCCAGCGGCGGCAGGACATCTTCCTCGCGGGCCACAACGAGAAGGACCCGGTTTCGGTGTGGGTCGTGTCGATGGGCCATCTGATGGGCCTTTTCGACGCGCCGTTCCTCGGCATCCGGCCGACGCGCCGGATCGCAGTGCTGCGTTACGCCGAGTTCAACCGGGTCCAGAGCGGCAGGATCGCCGAAACCGCGATGTTCTTCGACATCCCGCATCTGATGATCCAGGCGGGCCAGAACCCGTTTCCGCCCGCGACCGGCGCGCATCTGGTCCAGCCCGGGCCGGTCACGCATGACGGGCTCCTCTACCACGATGCCGACCCGGCGGAAGGCGTAAGGACACTGGCCGCGATCAACCGCATGATCGACGACATCCGGAAATGGCAGAAGGCAGTGCCGATCGAGGAGGAGCTGGCGCGGAGCTGGACCGACGACATGATCTGGTGGGGGCCGGCCGGGATCGGCGCGACCTACACGATCCCGCGCTATGCCGAGCAACATGCAGGACCGTTCCGCGCGGCCTTCTCCGACCGCAGGTTCAACGGCCACGTCTGCCGCCTGGCCGAGGGCCATTTCGGCGGCTTCTTCGGCTGGGCCAATCTCACGCTGACCCACAAGGGAGGGTTCATGGGCCTTCCGGGCAACCCGGTGCCGGCGGATATGCGGGTTGTCGACATGTACCGGCGCGAGGGCGACAAGCTGGCCGAGAACTGGATCTTCATCGACATCCTGCACTTCCTCAACATGCAGGGCCTCGACGTGCTGGGGCGCCTGGCCGCGCTGTGATCGCAGCGAAGTGCGCTTGGTGTTATCCCGGCCACGATGCGGCGACTACGGATCTGCGGCGAGGAATTGGCCCGAACCGATGCCACAAGAATCGTGCGGCTCCACGGCTCACCTCGATGCCGCGCTCGTTGAGCAGATCCTCGACGCTCCGAAAAGAGAGCGGCAGCGAACGTAGCGTTGCACTTCCAGGCGGACGATCTCTGGGCTCGTCTCGGGCACGAGTACTGGCTTCCTCGGCTCATCGCCCGAGGTCAGGCACCTCCATTGCACCTCATGCGGGTCCTGACCCTCGGAACTGATCCAATCGGCGTGCGAGATTTCGGGCATGAACCTTGGAAGGAGGGACATCCAGGATGCCCAGGAAGCGCTTCACGGATGAGCAGATCGCCTTCGCCTTGAGGCAGGCGGAGTCAGGAACGCCTGTCGGCGAGATTTGCCGAAAGATGGGCGTGTCGGAAGCCACATTCTATCCCTGGAGGAAGGTCTATGCCGGGATGGGCGGCGAGCCATGGTCCGCCATTGGTCCGAGGACAATGGCGAGCGAGATCCGCCGGCTCAAGCAGCTCGAGGACGAGAACGGGAAGCTGAAGCGGCTGGTCGCGGACCTGAGCCTCGACAAGGAAATGCTGCAGGACGCCCTGCGCCGAAAGTGGTGATGCCCGTCCGTCGCCGCGAGGTTGTTCGGCACTTCCAGGCCGCCTACGCGGTCTCCGAGCGTCGGGCTTGCCAGGCCAGCGGTTTCGGGCGGGCGTCCCATCGCTATCAGTCGAGGAGAGATCCGCAGGTGCCGTTGCAGGCGCGGCTGAAGGAGCTGGCCGAGGCGCGTGTTCGCTACGGCTATAGACGGCTCCACGTCCTGCTTCGCCGATAAGGCTGGGAGATCAACCACAAGCGCACCTACCGGCTTTACAGCGAGGAGGGGCTGTCGATCCGCACCCGGACGCCCAGGCGGAGACGGGCCTGTCGGTATCGATCGGGCCGACAGGAGGTCGACGGTGCGAATGACGTGTGGGCGACGGACTTCATGTCGGATCGGCTCTTCGACGAGCGGCCCTTCAGGATCCTGACGATCGTGGACTGCTTCACGCGAGAGGCCCTCTCGACGGCTCCGAGAACGAACTATCGCGCCTACCAGGTCGTAGACGAGCTGGATCGACTGTGCCGTCTCCGCGGCAAACCCCGGGGCATCCGGGTCGACAACGGGCCCGAGTTCGCCGGCCGGCTGCTCGATCAATGGGCGTACCTGAACGCGGTCGAGCTCGACTTCTCGCGCCCGGGGAAACCCAGCGACAATGCGTTCATCGAGGCGTTCAACAGCCGGCTGCGCCAGGAGTGCCCGAACGCCTCCTGGTTCCTGTCAATGGGTGACGCTCGCCGTCGCATCGAAGAATGGAGGATCGATTACAACCAGAACCGACCACACTCGGCGCTCGGAGGCTTGACGCCGGCCGAGTTCGTCGACCAACTGAAACGAGCCCGGAAAGTCGCATGACGACCGGACCAGAATCCAGGTCAGGTCCCACCCGTCATGCACTAAGACTGAAACCGGACCACCCGATCGGGGCAGCCCACTTGTCGTTGAAATGATTGTAGACGGATCAGTGCGGGCGGCGTTTTTTCTGAAGGCGACGCATGCGCCGATACCGAAGTATCGCGCGCTCGCGTCGCCGGAGCGGGAGGTGCGAGGTTTCCCGCGCGTAGCTCGCTCAGCGGCAGGTCTTCTGCAGAGGATCAGCCCTCCGCGTTCTTCGCCGCGGCAATGTTGTATCGGGCCTTGTCGGTGGCGATCGCTTCAGGCCGACCATGCTTGCGCGTTGCATTTCTTGGGAAATGCAATCCAGCTTTCTTGGCCCGCGTCCTCGTGACGAAGCTCTCGAGCAATTCGCCTTGGTGATCAACGGCCCGCCAAAAAAGCATTGCCTCTCGCCGTCGGTTCTCAGGATCATCCCGTCGGGGTTCCATCGCAAGCGGCGAAATCGCATGCCGCCAATCCGCTGTCTCCCGATCTCTGCCGCGGACATCGGTCTGAACTGATTCCGCCAAAACCGGACCGTCTCGTGGCTCACACCGATGCCGCGTTAGTGCAGCGGATTCCTCTCGGCTTCCAGCTGCAGTCTCGAGGTCAAAAGCTCAAAGAGAATTCGAGCGTTTTCAGAATCACTTGATTGGAACGCGGACCCCCCGGCCTGCGGATGCCTGTGCACTCAACTCCTCTTCGGGAAGATTTGGTCGAAGCGCAGCCGGCTCTTGCGCTCGCCGCGACCGGTCGCCTTGCGGGCGCCGAGCCAGGTGAAGACCGCGCCGCCGTACCACCGGGTGCGCTGGAAGCTCTGGCTGACCCGGACGCCCGCGCGCGGCACTTCCTCCTCGTGCAGGTCGTAGCCGGCCGGCACCTCGGCATCGAGGCCCTGGCGCAGGAGCGCGGTGCGCGGCCGCACCTTCACTGGCGGATCGGGATCGCCCTCGATCACTCGCGGCAGGGCGGCGCGGCGGAGCTGGATCTCGCGGTTCGAGCCCGGCACGTGCACCGGAATGAAGGGAATCCAGTTCTCCGGCACCTGGGTCATGACCTCGTAGCGGATCGCGGCCTCGTTTTCGAGAAGCGTGGGATCCAAGGCAGGCGGACCGAGCGCTTCGACGCGCCGGGCGAAGTAGCCGCGGGTCTCGCGCCCGGCCTGGCGTCCGGCGCGGGTACCGCCGTGCGGCAACGGCACCCGGGTCTCGATGCCGAAAACCATGTTGGCGACCTCGTCGCGGATAAGCTCTATCGCCTCGCGCGGCGCGCCCTCCTGAATTTTCGGGACGCTCGGCAGGATCAGCAGATCGCGCTTGCCGGGGATGCCCTTGTCGCCGGTGATTGCGTTGCGGAACATCGCCCATCGCTGCCAGCTTTCGGCCTCCCGGTCGCCCGCCGGCCGGACCCAGGTGCGTTCCCCGAAGACGTTGGTGACCGTGAGCCCGCGCACTCGTGCCACCGTTCCCGCGGGCACGGTGAAGGGCAGAAGGAACCAGTCGTTGGCGTAGACGAGCGCGAACTCCATGACCAGGAGCTTCGAGATTTCGGTCGTGTCTGCGTCGATGTCGCCGAAGTTCGTCGGGCTGTCCTCGAAGGTCCACCAGCGGGTGTTCGGCATGCCGTCGAATTTGATCGGAACCGGCACGAAGCTCGCCGTGTGGAACGCAGTGACGGCATCCGGCTCGGGCTCGCCTTCGACCGGACCGAGCCCGTCGGCGGCGCGCACCCGGTCGAGGTTGTACCAGTCTAGGTGGCCGTGGAAATATTCCTCGGCGACGAAATGCGCCTCGCCGCCGTCCTGCGGGCCAGAAGTCTCGAAGGCGTATTCCATGCGCTCGGGCAGCCAGGCGTCAGGACCTTCGGGCTGGTAGAATAACCGGCGGAAGAGATCGAGGAAGACGACCTCGGCGGCTTCGACGGCAGCGGCGTTGGCCGCCGGGTCGTCGAGCGCCACGAGGTCGTGGGCGTGGTTCGCGGGGTCGGCGTTCAGGTGCTCGACGAGCGCGTAGCCGTCCATCGCGCGGCCGGCGAGCGCAGCCATCGTCTCCCAGCTCTCGCGGTGTGCGGTGACCGCGGCCTGGGCGGGATCGTCTGGATCGGGCTCGGCGAGGCCCAACGCGTCGATGAATTTCTGCGCAAGGCCGGCCTCGATCCCTCCGACGAGCCGGAGCCAGTGGCGGCCAAGCTCGGCCCGGATGTCCCACGACAACGCCTGATCGCCGGCACGGTACGTGATCGGCCGCGCCTCGACCCTGGTCTCAAGCGGAATCGTGTTGGGGAACAGCTCAGCGGCGCCGTTCGCGGGTTTGAACTTGGTGAGCTCGGTCGTATCGATGTGCACCTTGGCGGTGATCGGTGAGCCGGCGTCGTCGCCCTGGAACTCGCCCATCTGCCACTGCCGCGCGAGCATCCAGAGCGCGTCGGCCACCTTGGCCTGCAGAGCCTCGTCGAAGTCGGCCCGGCGCGGCCGCCCCTCGAGCCGGTTCCAGAGCGTGATCGTGGGCAGGAGCCGCTTGGCCGCGAACACGGCGTCGATGTTGGCGATGGCGATGAAGTCATTCATTGGGGGCCACGCTGGCCAGCGTTTCCGCCAGCCCGTTGTTGAAGGAGAAGTTGAGCGCCGCGGTCAGCGGCCGGAAGGTCACCGCCGAGACGATCGCGGGCAGGACCCGGGTGTAGGGCGTCTGGTCGATGTGGTCAGGCTCGATGGCGCGCTTGCGAGCGAGGTCCATCGTCTCGCGCACGCCGTCGACGAGGTCACGCCACTGCCATGCGCCGGTGAAATCGGCCGGCAGCGCGAGCAAGAGCGCCTGCGGCGGCTCGGAGTTCGGCCGGTCGTAGTGGAAGGCCAGGCCGGTATCCTCGGTCGGGCTCGGGATCGTCTCGGTCCAATCGTCGATCCAGAGGCCGGCTTGGGAAAGCGTTTCGTCGAACGGCGTGGCGTAGAGCGAGGTGAAGAGGATCTTGTCCTCGTCGATCACCAGATCGCTGCCGTCGGGCAGCGTAGCGGGATAGTCGAGCGCGAGCCAGGGTTGGTCGGGACGGTTGGGAAACTGGAGCGGCTGGAGGGTGAGCTGCTCCGTGCCAAAGGCCTCGGCGAGGCGGGCGGCGGCCTCGAGATCGCCAATCTTCTCGCGCACGCGGGCGATGCCGGTCAGCCAGTCCTCGACCGGGAACGGCCGGCCGAGGGTTGTAGTCTGGTGGTCAAGGATCGCGGTGCTGGCGGCCGGTCCGGGGCCCCAGGCGGCGCGCCACTCCGTGGCCACGTCCCGAGGTAGGGTGAAGCTCGGAACGAGGGTGAAATCCTTGCCGTAGAGAAGTTTCGCGGAGTCGGTCAGCGCCTCGATGCGGCCGCGCGCGTCGCCGTCGGCGGCGGCCTGGTCGAGCTTGGCCTGAACCGCGGCGAGGCGGACGGTCAGCTCGGCCTCGAGCACGGTGGAGCGGCGCAGGATGTCCTCCGAGAGCGTCACGATGAGCGTGGCCGGGCCGCCGAGGTCGAGCGCCTCGGCCTCGGGCAGGAAGGCGAGCGTGCCGGGGATCGCTGCGGCGAGCGCGTCGTGGAGGCCGGAAAGCGTGGTCTCTGCGGCGCCGATCGCCGCCAGCGCGTCGCGCGCCGCCTCGAAGGCGACGCGGTCGGTGTCGACGAGAAGAGTGCGGAACACGGCCGGGTCGGCCGGGGTCGGCGCGTTCGGCGTGGTGCGGATGATCCGCTCGGCGATCAGCAGGCGCTGGATCTGGCTCTCGGCATCGGCGGCGGGATCGTCGTCGTGGGCCTGGATTGCGGCGTCAAAGGCGTCGAGCCGCTCCGTCCAGCGCGGCAGGTGGTCGGAGAACGCCGCCTGCAGCGCGGCGTAGGCGCGGCCGCGGTCGGCGAAGATCGCGCCGGTGCCGCTTTCGAGTTGCGCGAAGGGCGCGATCTGGAGCATCGCCGCGACGAAGGCGTCGATCCGGCCGTCGGCCTCGGTGACGATGGTGGAGTCGGGGCGAGGATCGGCCTCGAACTGCGGCCCGAGCGCCGCGGCGATGCCAGCGACCGCGTCGCGGCCGGCCTCGAGCGTGTCGCGACCCAAGGTGATCCGCAGCGGATCGAGCGTCTGGGTCAGGTCCTGGTCGTCCTTCGCCTCCTGCGCGAGCGCCATGTCGGTCGGCCGGAGCGGGCGCGAGCGCAGGGCAAGGCCGCGCAAGGGGCGGATGAGGGCGGCGAGCTCGAAGAACGGCACGTGGTCGGAAACCGCCGCCAGGCGCGGTCGGTAGGCGATCGTCATCGCCACGTCGGGCCGGGGTCCGTGGGTGGCGAAGACATGGGCTTCGATCTGGTCGTCGAGCGCGCGCGAGGCCCGCTCGCTGTCTGGGTCGAGAAGGTAGAGGAGGTCGAGCGGCGCGAGACCGAGATCGGCCTGCGAGACGATGTGAGTGGCGTCCGGGCCGCCGGCAGGATCGCGCACTGTCACCTCGCAAGCGACGCGCGCAGGATCGGGCAGCACGGTCGCGAGCCAGGCGTCGAGCGCAGGCTCCGTCCGAGCCCGCGGCGAGATCCGGGCGGGATCGGTCGGGTCGAGGCCGACGGGCAGGTGCAGGGCAACCCGATGGCTGAGCGTGACGCCGGAGCGCGGCGTGCGGATCACGTCCGGGGTCTGCGGGAACTTGCCCTTGGAATAGGTGTCGAGCACGGCGCCGGCGCGGTCGTAGTTGCCCTGCGCGACCTGGTGGACCGACTCGGCCATGGCGAGATCGGCGACCGCGTCGGCGATGTCGCGCAGACGCGATGCCTCCTGGCTGATTGCGGCGGCTTGGGTAGCGCTCGCCACCGGCATGTCGCTCAGGCCGAACGGATAGCTTGCCGGCGACGTCTTCAGATGCTCCACTAAGGCCAGCCCGTCGAGGACGTTTCGCGCCTCGATCCGGTTGATCCGGAGCTTCTGGCCGGCCTCGTCGGTGGCGCCCACCCGCGTTGGCCGCAGCCGGTTGCCGGCGATCGGAAACGCCTTGCGCAGATCGAAGATGAACTCGTCGACCTCGACGTCGTGACGGTCGTGCAGCCAGCGCTCGAAGTAATAGCCGAGGAGCGCCGCGAGGTTCTGGTCGGCCTTCATCCCCTCGATGATCGCGAGCGCGACGCGGACCCGGTCGGAACTGAGGTTGATCGCCAGCGCGTCTGGGGCTCCCGGCGTCGCGTTCGAGAGATAGCCGTTACGAAGGATGGCCGCAGTGACGGCGTGGTTCAAAGACGGCGCGTGGATGTAGCCCTGGTTCTCGTCGTCCTCCACCAGCCTCGGCGCATCCTGGGCGTGGAACACCTTGTCGAGCTCCGGCGGCAGGTCGACCGGCGTCAGCGTGCGGAACTCGGGCTTGATGTCCTCGAGCCAGCCCCACGCGCCGAGATAGAGGCCGGTCCTGGCGCCGGCCTCGGGAGCATCGGGATCGCGCGCGTCGGGAATCCCGTCGCCGTCGGTGTCGATCCTCGGGACCGGGGGAAGGTCGCCGAAGCGCATCCATTCGAGCTGACGGCTCATGAGCCCGCCATACCAGGCATCGAGCCGGTAGGAGCAGAGATCGACATGCTCGGCGAGGCAGCGCTCGAGCGCAGCGGTCGGCCGGGCCGAGAGGTGGTCGAGCGCGCGGAGCTGGCGGTTGAGGTAGGCTGTCGCCTGCATCGTCGCCAGCACCTGCGGGATGAAATCCCCGATGCGCGCGTCCGGCGCCCCGGTGATCGCCGCCTCGCGGGCGTAGAGATGTCGCCAGCGGCTGCCGCCGGCGAGCGCGGGGTCGGCGAGCGCGGGGTCGGCGAACGAGGCCTCGGAGACCTGCAGGAAGGCGGGCTCGCGTCGGAGTGCCTCGCGGTCGTCGGCGGTGATGAGGCCGGCGTTCAGATAGAGGGACAGGCTGACCTCGACGAAGCTGAGGTCGAGAGCGTGGTGCATCATGTGGTAGAGCAGCGCCCGCGGCACGCCTTCGGCGAAGCCCTCCTGCATGCGCAGGGCGTCGTGCGATGTTTGGGCGGCGGTGAGCAGCCAGTTGAGGTAATTCTCGCCGCTGTCGTTCTGGGGCCGTAGCGGATCGGTCTCGGAGACCGGCCGGTCGTCGACGAGCCCTCCGCCGAGCACGTTGGCTCCGGCGGTGAAGAACTTGTCGAGGATGTCCGGGTTGTCGCCTTCGGGATCGTGGACGTAGCCGAAGCGCTCGAGAAGCTGGATCCCGCTCGCCGCATAGGCGGCGGCGATCACGAAGGCGAGGAAGGCGCCGCCCGCGCCGTTCATCGCCAGCCGGTTGTATAGCTGCTGCAGGCTCTCGGCGTAGCGCTGCTGGAATTCGACCGACATCGGGTGCAGGCCGACCACGTCGAGAAGTGCCTGCTGCGGATCGGTGACGCCCGCTGCACCGATCTGGCGGACATTGGCGAGGAGCGGCGCGAAATCCGCGTCGACCTGGCGCAGGATGCCGTGGAGGCGGGCGAGGAATGCGCCCTCCTGCCGGCCGATCGCCTCGCGCTTGACCAGCGTCGAGAACCAAGACAGGCGCGACCTCGCGGTGACGGGCAGGATGCCGTAAGGCTGGCGGCCTACGCGGATCGCGGGGATGGTGCCGCGGGCAGTGACATGGCGGCCGAAGAAATCCCGCGTGCGCTCGATCGTCGCGGTGCGGAAGATCGGGTTGAGCATGCTTTCCATGAAGTAGCCCAGCGTCGCCGGCCAGAGCGCGACGTTCATCGCCTTGGCGTCGCAGATGTCGCTCTGGCCGTAATGCGGGATCGTCGAGAGCGCGGCAGGCGAGAGGCCGAGCATTTGGGCAAGCCAGCGCCCATCGCGTTTCACGAACCAGCCGTCGGGATCGTTGGGCGGGGTCCCGAAGAAGTGGTCGAAGCTGACGTCGCTGTCTTCACGCCAGGAATAGTCCGACGGGATCGCCTCGACGTTGTTGGTCGGCCGGCCCTGGGGCACGATATTGAAACCCGCCTTCGAGCGATGATGGTTGCCGATCAGGTCTTCCATCGCCGCGCGGCCTGCCCCGGCATCGGCGCTGAGGCGGAGGCCGAGGACGCAGAGCTCCTGGAAGCCCAGGCGGAACGGCGCCGCGGCGAGTGGCACCCGGAAACCCATTCCGATCTCGACGGCGCGCTCGAAGTCGGTGAGCCAGGCGATGTCGTCGGGGATCTTGAGGTCGTCGCCGTCGGGGGCGATCTGGTCGGCCTCCTCGGCAGAGGGGTCCGGGGCGACGGCGAGCGCGTCCGGGATGCGGCGGCCGAGCACCTCGAGCTCTAGCTCCCCGCCGTTGAAGCCAAGGAGGACCAGCCGGTCCGGCAGGAGACGGGCAGTCGGCGCCGTTGCCCATCCGGCCTGCCGGAGCCCGGCTTCCTCGGCGGTGGGGAAGTTCAGGAAGGCAACGATGACCTCCGTCTCGGCGCGGGTCGCCGTCCCGGGCGGCGGGTCTGCGAGGTTGATCGGGCGCGTGGTCGCGACGAGCTCGGCCGCTCGACTGGCCCCGACGGCGGCGGCGAGCGCGTCGGCTGCGGCCTCGCGCACCGCGAGATCGTCGCCGGCTTGCCAGATCTCCGCCCAGTAGACGCGCATGGCGGCGCGCTCGGGGTCGGTGAGTGGCACATCAATCTCAATCGCGAGGACGATCCAGGGCCGTTCTGCCGGCGGCACGGGCCGGTCCTCGGGGTTGACCGGCAGGTAGACCTGGGTGATCCAGAACGACCGCCCGGCGCCCTGGCCCGCGTGCAGGGTCCGCCAGGCGGCGCGCTCCTGCGCTTCGACGCCGCCAGCGGCCCAGACCCCAGCCCAGTAGCGCCGGGCGTCGGCCGCCTCCGTCTCGGTCAGCGTCGCCTCGAAGCTGTCGACGGTAATGTCGTCGGGATAGGCGCGGACCCACATCTCGCCTGCCGCGTCGCCGTCTGCATCGCCGCCGAGATCGGCGGCCGGCTTGAAACGCACCTCGAGCCGGAGCGGCATGAGGCAGATCGGGATCCGGTCGTCGAGTCGGGAGATGTGCTCGCGCGGATCGGTGAAATCCTCGAACCGGATATGCAGGTCGGCAAGCCCGACGCGGGCGCCGTCGAGTTCGGCGCGCAGGCCTGCGAGCGCTTCCTCGCGCTCGGCGATCGCGCCGTCGATCGCCTGCAGATCGTTCTCGTCGCCGCGGCGCAGCACCTCTGCGCGCTGGCGGCCGAGCCGGTCGAGCGCCTCGCGGGCGCGGAACACCTCGTGCGACTGGCCGAGCTCTTCGGCGCGGGCCTGGGCCAGCTGCGCCTGGAGATCGTCGAACTCAGCCATCCTTCCGCTCCCTCATTGCCGCAGGATCTGGCTGCCGTGCACGCCGACGAGCACCGGCACCTGGTAGAGCACGTAGGCGATCTCGGCGGCGTTCATCCCCGGCCGCCACGTGATCTGCACGTCCTCGTCGTGCTGGCTCAGCGTCTCGGTGGGCGTGCCGGCGCCCGGGTCGAACGGCGTCAACGCGATCGTCGGCGTGGTGCCGCCAAACTGCAGGAAGGCACCGTCGTTGGCCGGGTTGTAGACGTCGGTCCAGGCGAGATCATTCCAGGTGTGCTTCACCGGTGCCGTATCGACGTCGAGCCCGAACCGGGGCTCTCCCGGGCGCTCCTTGATGACGAAGAACCAGCCCGGGGCGTCGTCGCCTTCCTGGCCGGAGCCGCCCTGCACCTCGTCGGCCGTCAGGTCGAAGCCGATGAAGGTGATGTCGGGCGGCACCCGGGCCTCGTAGAGCGGCGTGCGCAGCCGGTCCCGCTCTGGCCCCTCGGTCTCGAAGATGCGCGGCAGGCTCGGGTCGATCGGGCCGCCCTCGGGCTGCCAGCGGGCCTTCTGCGCGTAGATCACCGCGTTGGGGTACTTCTTCAGCAGATCGCCCTTGATCACGAGAACGATCTCCTCCTCCTTGTCGCCCTGCGCCTCTCGGTGGTCGTGGTCGCCGAGGCCGGAGAACAGGCTCCAGGTGTGGATCGGCGGGATGTCGCGGAGCGCCTCGCGCAGCGCCTCCTTCGAGAGCCGCGCCCGGTTCATCACGCCGGAGGGATCCCAGAACTGGCGGAAGTAGCTTCCACGCTGGTCGGTCGGGAACTCCCGCCACAGAAGCTCGCCGCCGAAGGCGTGGTTGAGGCCGAGCATGTAGGCCTCGATGAAGCGCTGGTTGGTCTCGAGCAGCGTGATCGTGTTCGGCGGGATCTTGTCGATGTTGGGCAGGAAGTGCTCGTCCGAGAGGCCGAGCAGAGGCTTGTACATCGGAATGTCGAATTCGGGGTAGGCCATCGCCTCGACGAAGGTCTCGAGGTTGATCGCGACGAGGTGGGAGGGGAGCGTGATGCCGGCATAGGTGTAGGCGGGCACGGTGCGCTTGGGATCGATGCCGGCAATGGTGGCGCCGACGACGGCGTCGAGGTTGATCGGCACGAGGGGCGGCCTCGTGGAGATCCGGGCCGAGGCGTCGAGGACCGTGTGGGTGTCCTTCAGCGCGACCTTGAAGCGCGCGCCTTCCGGGCTGTCGCGGCCCGCGCCGGGCTGCGGTTCGGGCGGTGGACTGGCGGGGCGGACCGGATCGACGAGGGTGAAGCCCGGAAAGCTCGGCAGCGCGTCGATCACGTCGGGCGCGTTGCCGGACGGCAGAGCGGCATTCGAGGCGGCTGCCTGGGCTTCGAGCCGCGCCAGGAAGATGAACGCCGCAAAGCTCAGGGCGCCGAGGACGAAGCCTGTCACGGGGCCGGCGACGATCGCCAGCAGGAGCGCGAGGAGAAGCAGGAGCACGAGGACGGCGTATTTGAGCCAGGGAAAGCGCGCGAGGAGGAACGGCAGCCAGCCGAGCGGCGTCTTCGGCGCGAGTCCATCCGCGACGTCCTCGAGCGTCGGCAGGTCGGGGGGCGTGATGCGCGGCGGCGCGGCGGAGATCTCGCCCCTGTTGAGCCGGTCGATCATGCCTTCACGTCCCAAGGAGCCGGCGAGCCCGGCCTTCACCGCGACGTGGTCCCGCGGCCGCAGGATGCGGCGGAAAGGCGCGGAAAGCACGGCCTGCGGAACCGCGCTGCCTGCGACGCGATGGCGCACGGTCAATCCGTTCGAGACGACTCGGCGCTGCACCGGCGCGGTCAGGGTCAGCGTCTTCTCCGCGCTCGCGGCGCGGATCGAGCCGAGGTGCTTGCCGTGCCAGACGTCCGAGGTCTCGCGGGCGAGTTGCGCGAGGCGGATGCGCCGGTTCGCCGCGATCACGTCGCCGACCTGCCCCCAGGCGGCGTCCATGTATTCCTCCTGGTTGTCCTCGATCACCCGGGTGCCGAAACCCGCCGCGACGCGGAAGCGCGGGTCGAGGTTGGCCTCGTGGAACCAGTTGCCGGTGGGGTTCAGCGGATTGCCGTCAGGGTCCTCGAGGATGCGCTCACTGAGCGCGTGCCAGCGGCCGTAGAGCGGCGGCACGATCAGCGGATCCGGGTCGCCCGCCCGCTGGTAGTCGTCGGCGAGGTTGATGAAAGCGGCGAGATCCTGCTGGAACTGGTGCGGGAAGGGCTGATCCCAGTCCTCGAACTTCTGCGCCTCGGCCTCGTCGGCGTCGCTGAGCGCCTCGGCGGGAACCTTGAGCGCGCCGCCCAAGCGGAGCACGCCGTTGAGCTCGGGCTTGGCGATCGGGGCGAGGTTAGAGCCGGGCCTCTGGGTGTCCATGTCGCGCCGGCCGAGCCGCGGGTCGGGCGGGCGTGGCTTCAGCAGCCGGACGAGGTACTCGAAGTCGCCGATCTCGCCGGTCTTGAAGGTCCAGCGCTTGTAGTAGGGATAGAGCCCGCCCTCGGCCCGGTCCGGGTAGTCGGCCCAGGCCGACAGCGTGGCGAAGAACGCGGGATTCGGCACGGCCGGATCGAGACCGAGCCCGGCGAGGCGGCCGGTCTCGAAGCTCGGCACGAGGAAGGCGTGATAGCGCTGGTCGGGCGCCAGCCGGCGCGGCGCGAGGATGCGGGAATAGGCGTGGTCGGCGTTGGCCTTCAGCACGGTCTCAAGGCGGGCGCTGGCCTGTTCGCCGTTGGTCGAGGTGGTGACGGCATCGTCTTTGACCAGGTCGCGGTTCACGTGGACATGGGCCCAGGCCCAGAGCTGCTCGGCGGGCGGGAAGACGTCGGCGGCCGGAGTGGCGAGCTCGAAGGCCGGCAGCGGGCGAGACGACAGCACCGGGGCGTCCTCGAATTCCTCCGGCGTCAGGACCACGAGCGCCAGCCACGGCCGGAGCCGGTGCAGGCCGAGGTCGGGCGCGGCCGGTGTGTAGCGCCAGGGGAAGTCCTCTTCGTAGAACTCGATGAAGGCGAGGTAGTTGGGCTCGAAATTGGTCTGCTGGTCCTGGGGCTCGACCCTGACGACTGCGCCCGGATCGATGCCGACGACGTCACCCGGGCCGTAGAGCGCGACGTCGCGCGCGACCGTGGCGGTCAGCGGCGTCTCGCCCTCGACCGGCGTGCCCTCGAGCGTGAGCTCGACCGACATCGTGGCGCGGGTGATGACCGTGGCGTCCAAGTCGGCCGCGGTGACGTTGTTGGCGACGCCGAGCCGCAGCCAGGGAAGGAAGGAATAGGTGCCGATCTCGTCGCTCATGCCGCTTCCCTCACCTCATGGGCGCCGAGGATGTGGGCGCGCCGCGCAAGGCCCGGATCGGCGCGGGTGGCCTCGGCCATGTATTCCTCGGCCTGGGCGCGAGAGGCAAAGCTGACCGGCGCCCCCTCGAGCACCGTGTTGTCGGCCTGGTTGGCGAGCACGAAGGCGTTCTGGTTGACCGCGATCTTGTCGTCGAAGAGGTGCTTGCTTTCCTTCGCATGGACCGAGACGGCGAGCTGGGTGACCGCGTTGCCGCCGAGGAAATGGGCGAAGAGCCCCTTGACGAGCGCGCCGAGCCCGAGCATGACGAAAAGGAAGCGGCTGTCTATGATGATCTGCTCGTAGCGGATGATGCGCCGGGCGACGAAGCTCGTGCGGCTCTGGGTGCCGGTTGCCGAGAGTTCGAGCCCGGCTTCCTCCTTCTGGAAATCCGAGGCGCCGAGCCTGGCGTTGTCGGCGAGCTCCTGGAACTGGCCGATCGCGAAGCTCTCCCGGATCTCGCCGCGGCGCTGGATGCCCACTGTCGCGACGCTGATCGAGAACTTCTTCGCGTCGTCCGGCTTCTGGCTGCCGATCTTGTCGATGGTGATTCCGAGCGGCACCGCGCGCTGGGTGATCGCGAGCGAGCCGACGGGGTGGAGCACCAACTCCAGCGCCGGATCGACAGGCCGGAGCGAGACCGGCAGCGAATTGGCGTTCTCGAGCCTCGCTGTCCAGTTCTCGACCTTCGCGAACTCGGCGGCGAGCAGCGGCATCGCGGAGATCGGCGGGAGCTTGGTGTCCTCCTTGTCGCCCCAGGTATGCGAGAAATCCACGTCGACGTCCCAGAACAGGACGCTGATCGAACCGGTGCCCTCGATATGCCAGGGCGACGTGCCCTCGAGCGTTCCGCGGAACCGCACCGAGAACAGGCCCGCGCCGAAGAGCTTCACCGACAGTGAGGCCGAGATCGTGATGGTGAAGTAGAATGGCGAGAACTGGAACAGCGCGTCGAAGCCGAGATGGCCTTCGATCGAAGCGATCTTGATGCCGAAGTAGAGCTCGGCGCTGGCGCCGAACTGCACTGTGTTCGAGGTGACCGCGAAGTAGGCCCGCACGATCACCTTGGCGACCGGGGTGTTGAGGATGTTGATTGCGATGCGGTCGATGTCCGGGAAGGGCAGCGCCGGCGGATTGTAGCTCGGGTGGAAGCCGCCGACGGTGACCACGAAGTTGCTGTCGTCGCCGAAGGCCGCGAGCACGCCGATCCCGCCTTCGAGCGTGATGTAGATCACCCGGCTGTCGTAGATCACGGCGAAGAACCAGCCACGCTTCTTGTCGAACTCGATCGCGCCGACGAAGGCGACGTTGATGATGATGAGCGGCAGCCGCTCGTCGGGGATCGCCACGGTGAGCTTTCCGACGATGGCGATGTCGCCAGGGATCTCGATGATGATGCCGAGCGAGAGCGAGATCAGCGTCGGCGTGCCCCAGCCGAACTTGGTCATCGGGCCGATGAGGAAGGTGCCTTCCTCGGGCGGGAAGAACGAACGGATGTCGGAGATGATCCGCGTGGCGTTGGCGATGATGTCCTTCGGGAACAGGATCGTGTCGAGCGAGCCCGATCGCGCGCCCTGCGCTAGCGCGTCGAGGTCCATCGAGCGGTTGAGGCCGACGAGGCCGCCGACGCCGAGCAGCGTGAAGCCGAAGCCGAGCTGAATCCCGGGGGTGAACTCGACCGAGATGATGGCGATGAAGGAAAAGCCCTTCGAGCCGTCCGGAAGCTTGGTGGTGATGAGCCCGATCGCGGTGACGGTGACGACCTCGAGGATCGAGAGCTCGAGCAGGCCGGCATACTCGCCGCGGTCGGGGTCAAACCTGAGAAACCCCCCGCCCCGGACCGCCCCGGCATCGATGGCGAGCCCGACGGCATTTGGTGGCTTGAACCCAAGGTCGAGATCGAAGACGCCGAAATCGGCCTGGGTGTCGTCGGCGAGCCTCAGCGTGAGCTCGGCGCCGACCCGCTCGACGACGGCGGTGAGCGGACCGAGCTCGGCCTTGAGCCCGGCCGAGGTCTCGAGATTCATGGCGCCGTCGCCGCCAATGCCGAGGCGCAGGAACAGGGTCTGGAACTCGAGCGGGCCGAGGTTCTGATGGACCGGCAGCGCGATGTCGACGCCGCCCCCGCCGGTCACCTGAAGCCCCTGCTCCGGCGAGAGGAACAGTTCGACGTCGAAATTGCCAGAAAGATCAGCCGACCCCAGAAGCTTGGCGATGAATCCGTCCGCCTCCTCCGAGCCGATCTCTATCACCCCGCCCTCGACCGCGAGCCGCGCGAAGGGATCGATGGTCGCGCGGTTCGCGCCCGGATCCCAGATCGCGGTGACGCCGACCGCGGCGCGGATGTTCTGCACGCTGACGCGGATCAGGTCGGCGCCGGCAATGATGTCGAACCGCGGCGCACCTGGATTGCGGTCGAAGGCGGCAGTCAGGTCGCCCTGCACCGGTCCCGCCGCGGCGCTGAGCGAGACCTCGGCGAGCGGGCGAATCTGCGCCGAGGCGCCGGCGTCGAATCCGAGCTCGGAGGCGAGCGAGAACCCCCAGTCCGCGGTGAGATCGAGCCGCGTCTCCGCCCGCGCCGAGACCCTGCGGTCGTAGTCGATGCGAAGCCCCGGCGGATTGACGCTGCTGTCGCGGCGGAAGGTGATGTCGCCGACCCGGTAGATAGGGTCTGGACCGGCGAGATCGAGCTCGATCGCCGCCTCCTCGCCCGCAAAGTCGCGGAACAGGCGGAAGAAGGGCGTCGGGTCGAAGCCCGCGGCGCCCCAGCCGAAGGCGGCCTGGAAATGCGCGGCGGGGTCCTCGAAGAGGTCGGGGAGCCGGCCGAGACGGAGCTTCTTGCGGACGAAAGCCCGGCTTCCCGGAATCCCGGGATCGGCGGGGACCGTGTCCCAGTCCATGAGGCCCAGAAGCCGGAGCGCGACCCCGATCTGCGGCTCGACGCCGGTGACTGTCTCGGCGAGCAGAAGGTCGGCGAGGTCCTTCGGTAACTCGGCGAGCGCGGCAAGCGCAGCGTTTCGTTCCGCGGCGTCCGGAATCGTCGCCGGCGTGATCGCGCCCTTCACCGCGTCGTCGAGATCGTCGAGGCTCTGGAACCAGGCGACGAGCGCCCCGCCGAAGCCGCCGAGCGCGACCAGCAGCGCACCCTCGTCGCCGGCTTCCGCCGCGGCGATCAGCGCGTCCGAGCTCGCCTCGAGCTCGTCGCCCGCGGTGCCGAGCAGGCTCGCCGCCCGGGTGACCGCCTGCGAGGTCAGGACGGCGTCGGGCAGCGCGACGCCGATCCGGCGCGCGTCGAACGGGTCGAGCACCGCGGAGGACTTTCCGAGCGATCGGCCGATCCAGGCTGCGAGTTTGAGGATGATCGCCGCTTCGCCTGCCATGCCGCCCTCAGGGTACGTTGTCCACGGCGCCCTTGGCGTCGAGCTTGCCGCCGCCGAAGTCCTTCGGCGGCGGAGTTGGGCGCGCGCCCTGGCCGCTGGTCGTCAGGATCGTGCGGGCCTGATCGACGGTGAGCGTCGGCCGCTTCTCGAGCATTAGCGCAACGGCACCGGCGACGTGGGGCGCGGACATGCTGGTGCCGCTCTTCTGGACAAAGTGCCCAGTTATCCCGAACAGGCCTCGGAAGATCGGGCCGGCGGTGGTGCTGGACGACGCTGCGGTGACCTTGAAGCCCGGCGCCGAAAGGTCGGGCTTCACCGCGAGGTTGCCGACGCCGGAATAGTCGACGAGCACGCCGCGCGACGAGAAGAAGGCGATGGCGCCCCCAACGTCGTTGTAGGCGGAGACGGTCAGGACATGCCGGGCGCCGGCGGGCGAACTTACGGTGTCGTCGGTCTGACGGAGCACGATCCCCGCCGGCGGGGCGGCGGGAAAGCGCATGCCCTGCTCGCTCGCGCGAAGAATGGTCCAGCCTTCGATTACCGTGCCGGCGGGGCCATTGAACCTGAGCCGGTAGGTGCCGAGCGCATGGTCATCGCCGGCCGCCGTCAGGATCAGGCGCACCTGGCTCCGGGTGATCGTCGAGGAAGCGATCGGCGGCGGACCGGGGTCGGCCGGCCGCACCGCCGCCTCAGAACTGTGAAACAGGTCGAACTCCTTGCCGCCGTCGAACACCGCCGACTGGTCCGCTCCGCGGGCAACGGCCGCGCGGAAAGCGCCATCCGTCGGCGTTCGGAGCTGGACAGTGACGCCGGCGACGTTTGGGTACCAGAAATCCGCAAAGATGGCCTTTGTGCTTGAATGCACCCCGCAGCGCTTGCGATCGACCTTCACGACACGTGCGTCGGTGACCTCGATCGGCACGTCGATCTGGCCGCCGGCCGGAATCGTGATCCTGGCGTGGGTGCGCTGCTCGGCGGCGTTCCCTGCCGATGTCACGAAGATCTTGCCGGTCGCGCCGCGGAACAGGTCGGTGAGGAAGATATCGTCATCCTCGAGTCCGTCGTGCGGCCCGATCGGCGATCCGCCGCTGAAATTGATTACGACCGGCTTGTTGCCGAGCTGCGTCCTTGTGACGTTCAGGATGTAGTGAACGGCGTCCTTGAACCGCTGGGAGAAGGACTGCGGCACGTCCTCTACCAGAGAGAAGATCTTGACCATCACGAGGTCGGCACGCGGCGCCACACCGACATTGGTCAGCGGCAGGCCGCCGCCGAGCCCGCGGCCCGCCGCGATGGAGGCGACATGGGTGCCGTGGCCGTTGCAGTCTGCGTGCCGCACTTCCGCCCCTCCGGCGAGTTCGGCATCGATCTCGGTGTCGCTGATCTCCACGCCGTAGCTCGTCGTGGTCGTGGGGGCGAGGAGCGCGACGGCTGGGGAACTCTCTCCGACGACCGGCGTCAGGCCCTGGTCCCAGACCCGCTTGATCCGCGTCCGGGGCGGCGGCCCGGCATCGAAGAAGTCTGGATGCACAACGTCGATGCCGCTGTCGATGATGCCGATCACGACGCCCTGCCCGGTCTGGCCCGCCCCGCTGAAGGCCCCGGTCGCGCGGTTCAGCGTCCAGACCTGGTCGGCCCTGACCTCCGGCACGCTGGTCTCGAGATGCGGCACGAACTCGGCGCCATAGCGGACCGACACAACGGTCGGCAACGACGCCAGCTGCTCGACTTCCTCCGGGCGTACCTCGCCGCCGGCAAGTGTGCTACCGAGCGCCGCAGCGTGCTGCAGCCCTGCTTCGGCCAGATCAGCGACATCGCCGGTATGCTGCACAGTAACGAACACCGGCCCAACGAGCTCGCCGCGTCGAAGCATCCGCCGAAGCGGCGCGTCGAGTTTGTCCGTCCATTCCGCCATTTCGGCCTCTGAATAATTGCCGAACCGGACCGATTGGGTTGCACGCGACATCGCGTGCGCCTAAAAAAATCACTTGTTATCTGACCGGGCCGAGGCGCGGTCCATCTTCATGAAGGTCAAAGCGACTGCTCGAAACGATAGCCACGAATTCGCCAACCGTAAACGTTCCTGGAGATTGCCGCTGCCCCGATGGCGAAGTTCCGCGCGCACAGCACCGTTCCTGCAGTGCGCGGGACACCCAGAATCGCGGGATCTCGGGCGCTCGCGATCAACGCCAGGCACGCGGACCCTGTCCCGGGCTTGGCACCTTCGGTGCGGGCGGACAAATTCGAACCGACCTTTGGTTGACGATGACGGGACCTGTCGGAAGACCCTGCACATCGACGGTTGCCTTGGCTCGGCAGCTCATACGGTCGCGCACTGCGCGGGCTTTCCCCTTGTTGGTGAGTTAAATGCGCCCTTTCGTCAGATGAGAGGGCGGAGACGCGTGGGCCTACTTAGGTCAGGGTTGCGCCGGTCGGAAAAGGCGATCACGAGGACGGAGTGGGACCGGATCCAGCCCACAATGGCCATGACGCAGGGATCTAGATCTTCGCCAAGAAGACGTACCTTACGATCATCGCCAACTATCAGGTGGCTCTCGTAGACGTCGCCTCATGCAGTTGCTATGGAACGAGACCTGAAGTTCTCAACTACATCGTCGGGGCCAAGTCGACTGGCGTTCCCGGGAGAAGGTTCATGATGAATTCTGGGAGAACTATCGGGCTAGCGAAAATCGCAGCGGCCCAGTTGGTTTGGCAATGCGCGTGCCAGTGGCAGACCATCGGATCGCTACGCCCTTCGCAGCCTGTGATCCATTAGCAATAATTGGGTTGGCAATCGTTTCAAATCGAGCAAGCCTGCTTTTCGCATTGCCGGAACCGGGTAATCGACCTCTGCGAAGTACCGAATTTCGAAATCCGGCTCCAACCGATGCAATCGGCCGAGCGTGTCTTCTGCTCGCGTGTAATCCTTGCGTCGCAGATATCCGGCCAGAAGATAGCGCAGCGCAGGTGCGAAATCCGGTGCCAATGCATTGACAGTTTCGCCAATTGCGATACCCCGATCCAGATCTCCATTCAGCATCGCGGCCACGCTGGCGAAGAAGTCAACCATGTGCCTGTAAGGGCCCTCGCCACAGATCTGG
>JBFKAV010000011.1:0-43375 GCA_041621405.1 Paracoccaceae bacterium | reverse complement strand
GCGTGATCATCGCCTTCCAGCTGCCGTTTCCGCAGCTCAACTTCGAATGGGCCCAGGGCTACCTGAACTTCGGCAAGCTGAGGCCGCTGCACACGTCGGCCGTGATATTCGCCTTCGGCAGCAACGCGCTGATCATGTCGAGCTTCTACATCGTGCAGCGCACTTCCGCCGCCCGGCTCTGGGGCGGCAACCTCGCCTGGTTCGTGTTCTGGGGCTATCAGCTCTTCATCGTGCTCGCCGCCACCGGCTACCTGCTCGGCGGCACCCAATCGAAGGAATATGCCGAGCCCGAATGGCACGTCGACCTCTGGCTCACCATCGTCTGGTTGGCGTTCCTGGCGGTGTTCCTCGGCACGCTGATCAAGCGCAAGGAGCCGCATATCTACGTCGCGAACTGGTTCCTGCTCAGCTTCATCGTCACCGTGGCGATGCTGCACGTGGTCAACAACCTCGCGATCCCGGTCTCGATCTTCGGCTCGCGCTCGGTGGGCGTGTTCGCCGGCGTGCAGGACGCGATGGTGCAGTGGTGGTACGGCCACAACGCCGTGGGATTCTTCCTGACCGCGGGCTTTCTCGGCATGATGTACTATTTCGTGCCGAAGCAGGCCGAGCGGCCGGTCTTCTCCTACAAGCTCTCGATCATCCATTTCTGGGCGCTGATCTTCCTCTACATCTGGGCCGGTCCGCACCATCTGCACTATACCGCGCTGCCTGACTGGGCCTCTACGCTCGGCATGGTGTTCTCGGTGATCCTCTGGATGCCCTCCTGGGGCGGCATGATCAACGGCCTGATGACGCTTTCGGGCGCCTGGGACAAACTCCGTACCGACCCGGTCATCCGGATGATGGTGATCTCGATCGGCTTCTACGGGATGTCGACTTTCGAAGGCCCGATGATGTCGATCAGGGCGGTGAACAGCCTCAGCCACTACACCGACTGGACCATCGGTCACGTCCATTCCGGCGCGCTGGGATGGAACGGCATGATCACCTTCGGCGTGCTCTACTTCCTGGTGCCCAAGCTCTGGAACCGCGAGCGGCTCTACTCGCTCGCGCTCGTCTCCTGGCACTTCTGGCTCGCCACCATCGGCATCGTGCTCTACGCCGCCTCGATGTGGGTGACGGGGATCATGGAGGGCCTGATGTGGCGCGAGGTCGACGCCAACGGCTTCCTGGTGAACGCCTTCGTCGACACCGTGGAGGCGAAGACGCCGATGAACGTCGTGCGCGGCCTCGGCGGGTTGCTCTTCCTCTCCGGCGCGATCGTCATGTGCTACAACCTCTGGATGACCGCGAGGGCGGCCCCGGCGAAAGCCGCCGGCCCCGTCGCGGCTCCGGCCGAATAGGGGGGCCGGGGATGGCTATCCTGTCCAAGCACAAGATCCTCGAGACCAACGCGATGCTCCTGCTGGTGTTCTCCTTCCTTGTGGTGACCATCGGCGGCATCGTGCAGATCGCGCCCCTGTTCTACCTCGAGAACACCATAGAGAAGGTGGAGGGGATGCGGCCCTATTCGCCCCTCGAGCTCGCCGGCCGCGAGATCTACGTCCGCGAGGGCTGCTACGTCTGCCACAGCCAGATGATCCGGCCGATGCGCGACGAGGTCGAGCGCTACGGGCATTACTCGCTGGCCGCGGAGTCGATGTACGACCGGCCGTTCCAGTGGGGCTCGAAGCGCACCGGGCCCGACCTGGCGCGCGTCGGCGGGCGGTATTCCGACGAGTGGCACGTCGATCACCTGATCGACCCGCAATCGGTGGTGCCCGCGAGCGTGATGCCGAAATACGGCTTCCTTCTGAACCGCGAGGTCGAGCCCGACCACATCGGCGAGCTGATGGCGACCCACGCGCTCCTCGGCGTGCCCTATACCGAAGAGATGATCGAAATGGCGGAGGAGGACTTCGCCGCCCAGGTCGATCCGTTCGGCGATGCCGAGGGGCTGCTCGCGCGCTATCCTAAGGCGCAGGTACGCAATTTCGACGGCGAGCCGGGCATCTCGGAGATGGACGCCATGGTCGCCTATCTGCAGATGCTGGGCACGCTGGTCGACTTCTCGAGTTTCGAAGCCGTGGCGAACCGGTAGGAGGGTGCGATGGAGACCTATTCGGCCCTGAGACAGTTCGCCGACAGCTGGGCGCTTCTGTTCCTGTTCGTCGTGTTCCTGGGTGTCGTCATCTGGGCCTTCCGCCCGGGGTCGGCAAAGGCGCACCGCGACGCTGCGAACATCCCGTTCCGCCATGAGGACAAGCCCGCCCCGGCCGAGAAGGCCGAGAGCAAGGAGGCGCGGACATGAGCAAGGAACCGAAGAAGCAGCAGGACCAGGTCGAGACCACGGGCCATTCCTGGGACGGCATCGAGGAGTATAACAATCCGCTGCCGCGCTGGTGGCTCTGGACCTTCTACGTGACCATCGCCTGGGGCGTGATCTACACGATCCTGTACCCCGCCTGGCCTTTGATCAGCCGGGCGACGCCGGGGCTCTTGGGTTATTCCACCCGCGCCGAGGTTTCCGAGCAGATCGCCCAGGTCGAGGCCGCGAACGCAGCGATCGAAAGCAAGCTCGCCGCCGTGGAGCTGACCGAGATTGCGGCCGATACCGAGCTCAACCAGTATGCCACCAATGCCGGCGCTGCGGTGTTTCGCACCTGGTGCGCCCAGTGCCACGGCTCGGGCGCAGCAGGGGCCGTGGGCTACCCGAACCTCCTGGACGACGACTGGCTTTGGGGCGGCGACATCGAGGCGATCTACCTCACGGTGAGCCACGGCATCCGCAACACCGACGACCCCGAGGCGCGGTATTCCGAGATGCCGCCTTTCGGCGAGATCCTCTCGGAGGAGGAGATTGCCCAGGTCGTGGCCCACGTGCTCAAGATCTCGAACCAGGAGCACGATGCGGCGCTGGCCAAGGCGGGCGAGCAGCTGTTTCTCGACCACTGCGCCGCCTGCCATGGCGACGCCGGCGAGGGCATGCGCGATCTCGGCGCGCCTGCGCTGAACGACGCGATCTGGCTCTATGGCGGCGACGAGGCGGCGTTGACCGAGACGGTGGAGAACGCCCGTTTCGGCGTGATGCCGAATTGGAACACGCGGCTTTCGGAAGCCGAGATCCGGGCGGTTTCGGTCTACGTGCACGGCCTCGGCGGCGGCGAAGCGACGCCCGCGATACAATAGGCTACCGGCGGCGCGAGCCGCCGGCAGAACGGCCCCGGCCCCCCGTCCTGTTCGCGCGTTTCCAGGGGGAGCCGGGGCCGCGCATTTCTGGCAGCGGAAGACGCGCGATATCCGGCAGGCGGCCGCCCGGGCTGTCTGGGGGCCAGGCGGATGAAGCTGTCCAACGGCTTCGCTATTCCTCTTCGCTGAGGCGCCGTTGCGCGAACACCACTTCGCGCGGAACCCAGTCGTAGCGCGGGTCTTCCAGGGTGGGCGACCAGAACAGCCGGCCGCCTTCGCGCCAGCCGTCGAGCACCACGCCCTGGAACATCGAATCGCCGCGGCGGCTGACGATCACCACGCTGTGGTCGATCAGGAGCGTGTCGGAATTGGCGATCGCCCGGTGGAACTCGAGGGTCTGGAAGTTCTCCCGCCTGAGCCGGGCCTCGATGTCGTCCGCCCACTGGAAGCAGAGGCCGCGCGGCCTCACGCCCATGTTCACCTTGGTATTGTGAACCAGGGGCGGGTCGGTGACCTGGTATTCGCTGCGAAGCTGCAGCGCGTAGTCGTAGGAGATCCGCGCAAGCCGCTCGGCCTCGCCGGGATCGACCTCGGGGCCGAACGCGCGAATCTCCTGCGCCAGCCGCGCCACTTCCGCAGGTTCTGGCGGCAGCACGGGGCCACTCGCACAGCCGGCGACCAGCAGCGTCACGAGCGACAGGAGGCAGGCGAGCTTCCGCATGTTACGCTTTTCCTCAGGGTGGCTCTCGATTCGGCGGAACCTGCTAGCGCGGGATCGCCCGTTTGTCGAGATTGCGGCGATCACGTTGCTGCGGGCTGGCGCCGTTCCGCTGCATGTGAAAATAGGCTGCCTGGGCTCCCTTTGACCCATATCAAGGCCGAGGGCCGCCCCCTGCGGCCAGAAAGGCGCCGCGCAACAGGACGTGTGGAGTCTGCCCAGTGAGCAGCACGGAAAGCCCAGAGCCTAAGCTCTATGCCGCGCGCGAGCCGGTCTTCCCGCGCCGCGTGAAGGGCCCGTTCCGCGCGCTCAAGTGGTGGATCATGGGCGTCACGCTCGGCATCTACTACGTCACGCCCTGGATCCGCTGGGACCGGGGCCCCAGCCTCCCCGACCAGGCGGTGCTGGTCGACCTCGCCAACCGCCGGTTCTTCTTCTTCATGATCGAGATCTGGCCGCACGAGTTCTACTTCGTGGCGGGCCTGCTGATCATGGCCGGTCTCGGGCTCTTCCTTTTCACCTCCGCGCTCGGCCGGGTCTGGTGCGGTTATGCCTGCCCGCAGACGGTCTGGACCGATCTCTACGTCTTGGTCGAGCGCTGGATCGAGGGCGACCGCAACGCCCGGGTGCGACTCTGGAACCAGAAATGGGACGCCCGGAAGCTGCGGCTCAGGCTGACCAAGTGGTCCGTCTGGCTGCTGATCGCGCTGGCGACAGGCGGCGCCTGGGTATTCTACTTCACCGACGCGCCGACGCTGGCGCGCGACCTCGTCACCTTGAGCGCCCACCCGATCGCCTACACCACGATCGGGGTGCTGACCGCCACGACCTTCCTCTTCGGCGGCTTCTTCCGCGAGCAGATCTGCATCTATGCCTGCCCCTGGCCGCGGATCCAGGCCGCGATGATGGACCCCGAGACGCTGACGGTTGCCTACCGCGACTGGCGCGGCGAGCCGCGCGGCAAGCTCCGCAAGGGCCAGCTCGATCCCGACCAGGGCGATTGCATCGACTGCATGGCCTGCGTCAACGTCTGCCCGATGGGAATCGACATCCGCGACGGCCAGCAGCTGGCCTGCATCACCTGCGCCCTCTGCATTGACGCCTGCGATGACGTGATGGCGAAGATCGGCAAGCCACGCGGCCTGATCGACTACATCGCCCTGTCCGACGAGACCCGGGAGCGGGCGGGCCAGTCGCCCAGGAGCGTCTGGACCCATGTGTTCCGGCCACGCACGGTCCTCTATACCGCGCTCTATTCCGCCGTCGGCATCGGGCTCGTCGTCGCGCTGTTCCTCCGGCAGGAGATCGACCTCACGGTGGCGCCGGTGCGCAATCCCACCTTCGTGACGCTGTCGGACGGTGCGATCCGCAACACCTACGACGTGCGGCTGAGAAACATGAACCTCGACGACCGCAGCTTCCACCTCTCGCTCACCTCCGATGCGCTTCTTCGGATATCCTTGGAGGGCACCGAGGCGCTGACGGTGGAGGTGCCGGCGAACGAGATGGTTCTGCAGCGCGTTTACGTAACCGCCCCGGTCGGATCGGAGGCGGCGGAGACGGCGCATACCGAGCTCACGCTCTGGGTCGAGGACCTGGCCAGCACCGATCGCGCCTACAAGGACACCGTCTTCAACGGGAAGGGCGAGTGATGCAGCGGGAACTTACCGGACGGCACGTATTCTTCATTACGGTTGGCGCCTTCGCGGTGATCGTCGCGGTGAACATCGCGCTGGCCTGGGCGGCGGTGGCGACCTTCCCGGGCATCGAGGTCAGGAACGGCTACGTGGCGAGCCAGAGCTTCGAGGCCGAGCGCCAGGCGCAGGAGCGGCTCGGCTGGCGTGCCGAGACCTGGTTCGAGGACGGCGTGCTGCGGGTGCGTTTCACCGGGCCCGACGGGCGACCGGCCGAGGTGGAAGCCGTGGAAGGTATCCTGGGGCGCGCCACCTCCACCGTCGACGACCAGGCGCCCGTTTTCGTTCGCGTGCGACAGGCCACTTTCGAGGCGCCGGTGGAGGTGACCCGCGGCCAGTGGGTGCTGCAGCTGAGCGCCCTCGCGGCCGACGGCACGCCGTTCCGCCAGCGCGTGTCGATCGCGGTCCGCGAATGACCGATCTCGCGGCCTGCCCCGCCTGCGCTGTCGTCCCCGCCGCCCGGGACGTTGCCGAGGCGGCGCGAGCGGAAGAGCCGGCGCGGCTCCTCATATCGGTGCCGGGCGCCCATTGCGCGGCCTGCATCTCGACCCTCGAGAGCGGGCTCGAGAAGGTGCCGGGCGTACGCTCGGCGCGGGTCAATCTGACGCTTCGCCGGGTCAGCGTGGAGGCCGAGCCGGGGCTGACCGCCGCCGACCTCATCCCCGAGGCGCGGCGCCTCGGCTACGAGGCGCACGAGCTCGACGCCGGCATGCTCGCGGCCACCGATGCCGACGCCGAGGGGCGCGACTTGCTGATGCGCCTCGCCGTGGCCTTCTTCGCGATGATGAACGTGATGCTGCTGTCGGTCGCCGTCTGGTCCGGCGCCGAGGACGCCACGCGCGACCTATTCCACTGGATCTCGGGTGCCATCGCACTCCCGGCCGTCGCGTTTTCGGGCCAGCCCTTCTTCCGCTCGGCCTGGGGCGCACTGAAACACCTCCGGGCAAACATGGACGTGCCGATCTCGCTGGCGCTGGTCCTGGCCTCCACCGTTTCGGTCTACGAGACCGCGCAGTCGGGCGAGCACGCCTATTTCGACGCCGTGGTGATGCTGACCTTCTTCCTGCTCGTGGGCCGCTACCTCGACCACCGAACCCGCGCCGCCGCCCGCTCGGCGGCGCGCGAGCTCGCCGCGCTGGAAGTGCCGCGCGCGCTCCGCGTGACCGAGGCGGGCGAGGCGGTGGTGCCGGTGGCCGAGCTCTGCCCGGGCGACCGGGTGCGCGTGCTGCCAGGCGCACGGGTGCCGGCCGACGGCACAGTGGCTGTGGGCGAGAGCGAGGTCGACCGCTCGCTCCTGACCGGCGAGACCTTGCCCGCCTTCGCCGGGCCGGGCACCCAGTTGATGGCGGGTGAAGTGAACCTGACCGGGCCGCTGCTCCTGACCGTGACAGCCGCGGGAAAGGACAGCGCGCTCCACCGCATCGCCGACCTCGTGGCGGTGGCCGAGGCGGGCCGCGGCCGCTTCCGCTCGCTCTCGGACCGGGCGGTGAAGGTCTACACCCCGTTCGTGCACGCCACGGCCTTCCTCTCCTTCCTCGGCTGGTACCTGACGACCTCCGACCTCCGCCTTTCGCTGAATGTCGCGGCGGCTGTCCTGATCATCACCTGCCCCTGCGCGCTCGGTCTCGCGGTGCCGGCGGTGCAGACCGCCGCCTCCGGCCGGCTGTTCCGCAAGGGGCTCCTGATCAAGGATGGCACCGCGCTCGAGCGCCTCGCCGAGGCCGACACGGTGGTCTTCGACAAGACCGGCACGCTGACGCAGGGGCGCCCCGAGGTCACGAACCTGTCGTCACATTCGCGCCGTGACCTTGAGGTGGCGCTGGCGCTGGCCGCAGCCTCGGCACATCCCTTGGCGCAGGCCCTCGCCGAGGCCGTGCAAGCCGCGGGAGTGACGCCGGCACGCGTTGAGGAGATCCGGGAGGTACCGGGCCACGGCGTCGAGGGGCGGCTGAACGGGGACACCGTGCGCTTCGGTCGCGCCGACTGGGTCGGCGCCAAGGCGGGAGAGGAAATGGCGGCCTGGCTGCGCGTTGGCGCCGCGGCGCCGGTCGAGTTCACCTTCGCTGACCGGCCCCGGCCCGGAGCGGAGGAGATGCTCGCGGCCTTGCGGGCGAAGGGGCTCGGGCTGCACGTCGTCTCCGGTGACGCCGAGGCGCCGGTCGCGGCGCTGGCGACGCGGCTCGGCATCGAGAGCTGGCGTGCGGGCGTGCTGCCCGATCAGAAGGCGGCCTATGTGGAGGCACTGAAAGCGGAAGGCCGCAAGGTGCTGATGGTGGGCGACGGGCTCAACGACACCGCCGCGCTCGCCGCCGCCCATGTCTCGATCTCGCCCGCCTCGGCGCTCGACGCGGCGCGCACGGCCTCGGACGTGGTGCTTCTGGGCCAGAGCCTCGCGCCAGTGGCCGAGGCGCTCGGCGTGGCGCGGCGGGCGGTGCGGCTGATGTTCGGCAACGTCGTGATCTCGAACCTCTACAACCTCGTCGCGGTGCCGGTGGCGATCCTCGGCCTTGCCACGCCGCTTGCGGCCGCCTTGGCGATGTCGACCTCCTCGGTTACCGTGACGCTGAACGCGCTCAGGCTCAGGAAATAGGCCCGATGGAAGTGCTCTCGCTCCTTATACCGGTGTCGCTGGGCCTCGGCGGGCTGGGGCTTCTGGCTTTCGTCTGGGCGATGAAGACGCGCCAATTCGACGACCCCGAGGGCGACAGCAGGCGCATCCTGAGCGACGAGTGGGACGACAAGCCGAAGCCTTGACCGGCGACCTTTGCGGGGCTCAGCCGCCGATCGGCGTGCAGTCTTGGCCGCGCGCGGCGAGGCGGCGGCAGGCGCGGTCGGCTTCCTCGTCCGACATCCCCATGAAGTTGGCCTCGAAGCCGCCGCCGCGCTGGACGATGCGGCGGAGCGCGGCGCCGAAGCCAGTCGTGTCGGACAGCGCGGTGGCAATCAGTGCCTTTTCGGCCTCGTGGCGCGACGGGTAGCGGCCTATCGAGACGCCCGCGTGCCGGCCGCCCGAGGTCGAGAGCCGGCTGACGATCTCGGCCGCCACCGGTTCGGGGCGGAGCACTGGATCGGCCGCCGGCGCCGGTAGCGGCACCGCCAGTGCGACCTCGACCAGCGCCGCCGACCCGGCCTCAGGCGCCGCGGTCCCGGGCTGGGGGAGTGGCGCCGCGTCGGCCACCGCGGCCGGCACCGGTTCGGACTCAGCCGCCGGGGCGGGCACGAGGCTGGCCGCGAGGGAGACGGCCTGGCCTGCACCCGCCCCGGCTGCACCGCCCTCGCCGACTGCGGCCAGGAGGATTTCGGGGCTCGGGGAGGTGTCGGGTTCGGGTTCGGATTCGGTGTCGGTCGCGTCGGCAACCACGGTTGCCGCGGGCGCAGCAAGGTCCTCCGGCCGAGGCGGCGGCGCGGCAAAGGCGGCCAGCGCGGTTCCGCCTTCGAGCGGCTCGGCGGCGGCAGGGTCGCCCTCGCCCGCCGGGTCGGAATCACTCTCCACAGCGGCCGTGGCCGCCAGCGCGATTTCGGCCGCTGCGGCCACCGTCTCTGCTGCCGCTTCGGCCGCCGCGACAACGGCGGCGTCGGCTGCGGCCGCCTCGGTCACCGCCTCGGCGCTGGTCACGGCCGCCAGCGCGGCGGCCACATCGGTCTCGATCGCGGCCAGAAGCTCGGGCGGTGGTTCCACCGCCGTGCCGGCACGGCCACGGGAGGCGGGTCGAGGCGAACGGTTGACGGCACCGCTGACGCGGAGGATCCGGCCGGCGGCCGTTTGCGGCGGCACCGCTCCCTCGGCGACGAGCACCGGCGCAGCCGGCTCGGCGGGCAGGTTGTCGTAGCGCGGAAGCGCCGGCCGGTTCAGGGCCACCCGCGTGGGCGCCCGGTCGAAGCCGAGGTCGAGCAGCTCGGCGATGCGTGCGTTGCGCTGGGCGGTCGAGGTGCCGCCGAAGACGGTGGCGATGACCCGCTCGCGGCCGCGCTCGGCCGAGGCGACGAGGTTGAAGCCAGCGGCGCGGGTATAGCCGGTCTTGATCCCGTCGGCGCCCCGGTAGGCATCGAGAAAGCGGCGGTTGGTGTTGGAAACCTCGGTGCCGCCTGCATTCGTCGAGCGGCGGGAGAACAGGTTGTAGTATTGCGGGTAGTCGTAGAATAGGTGCCGCCCGAGAATGGTCATGTCGCGCGCGGTGGAGAGATGGCCGGACTCGGTGAGGCCGTGGGCATTCTTGAACGTGCTCCGCGTCATCCCGAGTGCCGTGGCGGTGCGGTTCATCCGCCGGGCGAAGGCGGCCTCGGAGCCCTCGATCGCCTCGCCGATCGCGGTGGCAGCGTCGTTCGCCGACTTCACCGCCGCGGCGCGGATCAGGTAGCGCAGCTGGATCCGCTGTCCGGCGCGGAGCCCGAGCTTGGACGGTGGCTCGGCGGCGGACTTCTGCGAGATCGTCACTGTCGTGTCGAGCGAGATCTCGCCCAGCCGGATCGCCTCGAAGGCAATGTAGAGCGTCATCATCTTGGTGAGCGAGGCCGGATGCAGCCGGCTGTCGGCATTGGTGGAATGCAGGACCTCCCCTGATCGCGCGTCCATCACCATGTCGGCGTAGGGTGCGGCGCGGACGCCCGCGGGCATCAGGACGGCGAGGAGAACCAGGAAAAGCAGGGCGCGGAAGGCGCCGATGGCCTGGCGGACCGTGACCATGAGTTCAGGCGCAGCGCGGGCGCCCGCGGGCGCCAGGAGTCCGAGGAGAACCATCAGAAAGACGGCGCGAAACGCGCCCATCGTCCGCCGTACCGTCACGACAACTGCCCTTGCACTGCCTCATGCCGCCCGATCTTTCGCCGGTGCGACTTTTCTTTATTTCGGGCAGGGTAGCACAGCAATTCGCGCCGGAAAACACCTTATTCTCAGTTACTTTTCGTGCGAAGTTGAGGTGGATCAAGATATGGGGGCAAGGTCGTCCGAGGCCGCTAGATCTCCCCGGCCTCGATCCGATCGATGACCTGGCCGAGTTGGCCGAGGTCGGCGATCTCGGTGAAGCGCGGGTTGCCGTCGGGGGCCTCGGCGTGTTCCAGCTCCCAGGTCAGCCCATGCGGCACGAAGGTGCCCCAGGCGCCGGCCTCGATGGCTGGAAGAACGTCGGATTTCAACGAGTTGCCCACCATCATCGCGTGCGTCGCCCCGGCCCCCTGGCGGGCGAATATCTGGGCGTAGACATCAGGCGTCTTGCTCGAGACGATCTCGACGCCGTGGAACAGCTCGCCGAGCCCCGACTGGGCGAGCTTGCGCTCCTGGTCGAGCAGATCGCCCTTCGTGATCAGCAGCACTCGGTAGCGAGCGTTCACCGCCTCGACCGTCTCGCGGGCGTGGGGCAATAGCTCGATCGGATGCGACAGCATTTCGCGCCCGGCCTCCACCAGCTCGCGGATCACGCGCGCCGGGACGCGCTCCTCGGTCACCTCGATGGCGGCTTCGACCATCGACAGCACGAAGCCCTTGATGCCGAATCCGTAGTGCCCGAGGTTGCGCCGCTCGGCCGCCAGGAGCCGCTCGGCCAGGTGGTCCTTCTCGGCATAGTCGGCCAGGAGCGCGGCGAAGCGCTCCTGTGTCATCCGGTAGAATCGCTCGTTCTGCCAGAGCGTGTCGTCGGCATCGAATCCAATTGTACTGAGCCGCGCCATGCAACCGTTTCCCTTGGGCCTTTTCAGAAAGGCGGCCCCGCTTATATAGTGGCGTCCGAGCTTCAACCACCCTTGAACCCGCGGAGCGCGCAACCCGTGACCCTTCGCCCCGTCATGATGGCCGACCGCAAGGACCGCCCCGAGGGCGAGACCGGCGTCATTACCAAGACGAAGCCGAAGACCCAGCGGCCGCCCCTGTACAAGGTGCTGCTGCTCAACGACGACTACACGCCGATGGAGTTTGTGGTCCACGTGCTGGAGCGCTTCTTCGGCATGAGCCACGCCCAGGCCTTCGAGCTGATGCTGACGGTGCACAAGAAAGGGCTGGCTGTGGTGGGCGTTTTCTCGTTCGAGGTTGCCGAGACGAAGGTGGCGCAGGTGATGGATTTCTCGCGCCGCCACCAGCACCCGCTGCAGTGCACCATGGAAAAGGAATAGGCGCCGTCGCGCGCCGCCCATGCGGGCCTCCCGACTGACCCTCGCGCTTGAATCCGGCCTGCTGGCGTTGCCGCCCGCGGGGCGGATCGCGGTGTTCCGGCCGCGGGCCGGCACCGATCTTGCGGCCTTGCCGCGGGAGCGGGTCGAGGTGGTCCAGGGCTTCCGCCCCGACCACGACGCCTTCGCTGTCCAGGGCTACGCTACTGCCGTCGCGCCATCAGAGACCTTTGCCGCCGCGGTCGTCTTCATTCCGCGCGCCAAGGCCGAGGCGCGGGAGCTGATCGCTCAGGCCGCCGCCGCGGTGGCGCCGGGCGGGCCGATCGCGGTCGACGGCCAGAAGACCGACGGGGCGGACTCGCGTCTGAGGGAGCTGCGCGGGCGAGCGAGCTTGAGCGAGGCGCTGGCCAAGGCACATGGCAAGATCGCCGTCTTCGCCAATCCGGGGCCGGCAGCCTTTGCCGATTGGGCGGCAGAGCCGCACCGCCTGGCGGAAGGCTTCACGGTGCCGCCGGGCGGATTCTCGGCGGACGCCGTCGACCCGGGCTCGGCGGCGCTGGCCGCCGCGCTGCCGCCACGCCTGCCGCCGCGTGTGGCCGACTTCGGCGCCGGCTGGGGCTATCTCTCGGCGCAGATCCTTGAGCGCGAGGGCGTGGAGGAGCTGCACCTCGTAGAAGCCGAGCACGCCGCACTTCAGGCCGCGCGGGAGAACATCCGCGACCCCCGCGCCCGCTTCCATTGGGCCGATGCCACGCGCTTCGCGCCGGACGCGCCCCTTGGCGCCGTGGTGATGAACCCGCCCTTCCACAGCACCCGCGCCGCCGATCCGGGCCTCGGGCGGGCCTTCATCGCCGCCGCGGCGCGGGCGCTTGCCCCCTCGGGCGTGCTCTATCTGGTGGCCAACCGCCACCTGCCCTACGAGCGGGCGCTGGCCGAGGAGTTCGGCGAGGTGGTCGAGCTCCCGGCGCCCTCGGCCTACAAGATCTACCGCGCCGTGGGCCCGAAAGCGGGGTCTCGCGCAGGGCGATGAAATCGCCTAGAAGCCCGCAGCACCGAAACGGGGAAAACCAGATGTCCTTCTCCATCGCAGGCAAGACCGCCATCGTCACCGGCGCCGCCAACGGCATCGGCCTCGCCGTCGCTCGCCGCTTCGTCGAGGAAGGCGCGAACGTGATGTTCGCCGATATGGACGAGGCGCGACTTCAGGACGAGATCGGCGGAGCCGCAGAGGCCGAGGGCAACATCCGTTACTTCACCTGCGACCTGCGCGAGCGGCTGTCGCAGGCCAACTTGCTGTCGGCCACGCTCGATGCATTCGAGCGGGTCGACATCCTGGTGAACGCCGTACGCGCCTGCGCCGAATCCGATCCCCTGAGCCCGGATGGCGATGCGGTCGAGGAGATGCTGCAGCTCAACCTGCTCCCCGCGCTCCGGTTGAGCCAGGTGGTCGCCAAGCGGATGATCAAGCAGGCCGAGGAGGGCAGCTCCGAGGAAGGGCAGATCGGCGCGATCGTCAACATCTCGTCGATCGCGGCGCGGCGCACCAGCCCGCGGCTCATGGGCTACTCGATCGCCGCGGCGGCGATGGACCAGATGACCCGTTCGCTGGCGGTGGCGCTGGCGCATCACCGGATCCGGGTAAACGCGCTGGCCATCGGCTCGGTGATGAGCGCGAGCCTCCGGACCGCGCTGAAGGACCACGCCGAGTTCCGCAGCGACATCACCGGTCACACGCCGATGGCGCGGATCGCGGCGCCGGGCGAGCTCGCCGACGCGGTGCAATTCCTGGTCTCCGAAGGCGCAAGCTTCGTCACCGGACAGGTGCTGACCGTGGACGGCGGGCGCACGCTGATCGACCCGGTGGCGGCGCCGGCGCACTAGGCACCCGCATTCAGAGCCGGCTGCGGTAAAGCGTCTCGCACTGCGCGACCTCGCGGTCGGCCAGTTCCTGTATCCCCTGCCGACGCTGCCTGAGGTTGGCGAGCTTCAGCCGCTCGGTGATCGGGTTGATTGCCACCGGCTTCTTGTCGCCCGGCCGGGTCCGCTCGGCGCAGACCGAAAGCGGGCTGTCGCCGCCGGCGCAGAGCCGGAAGCCGCCCGACTGGCTGGCATCGGACTCGAGCGCATAGCCGCGCAGCAGGCTGGTCTCGACCTCCTCGATCAGCTGGTCGATGGTTTCGAGCTCGGCCCGGGCGCGGGCGACGCAGTCGTCGTAGCGGTTCGAGCCGCAGGCGGCGAGAAGGAGGGCGGTGGCAAGGAACGCGCGGCGCATGTGGGCTGTTGTCTCCGGGAGAAGCGCCTCTTCCTGCCAAAGCGCGGGGTCGGGCGCAAGGGTAGGCGGCTCATGCGGCGGGGCAGGCGGCGGCGGCCCGCTCAGCCGCAGCGGCGACGGCCGGGCGGCGCGCCTGGAGTGACCGGAGCCGGGCGCGCTCCCCGACCGGGTCGATGGCGACGCGTCGCTCGGAGATCGGGCGCTCGCCCGAGAGGCAGAGGGTGAGCGGGCTGTCCTCGGCGCAGATCGCGAGCCCGGCGGTGAAGGTGGAGCCCGGCGCCACGCGATAGCCGCGGGCGAGCGCGAGGTCGGTCTCGGCGATCGCGGCGTCGAGCGCGCGAAGCTCGGCACCGGCGCGGGAAAGGCAGGCGCCACGGGTCTCGGCGCAGGCCGCGAGAAGAAGGACGAGGGCAAGGGTCCGGTGCATCTGGGGCCTCCGAAGGCGGCGCAGGCAGGATAGGCGCTTGCGCCGCTGCCGCCAAACGCCCAAGTACGGGCCGGCAGGAAACCGCCCCGGGGAGAGCTGCCGATGTCCGAGCCATACGACGACCGCAAGGCGCGCGCCGCCGCCTGGTTTCGCGCGCTCCGCGACGAGATCGTGGCCGCCTTCGAGGGACTCGAGGACGCCCAGGAGACCGGCCCCTTCGCGACCGCGCCGTCGGGTCGGTTCGAGCTGAAAGAGACCAGGCGGGCTGCAGAGGAAGGCGCCGATGCCGGCGGCGGCCTGATGAGCGTGATGCGGGGCGGCAGGGTGTTCGAGAAGGTGGGGGTGAACGTCTCCACGGTCTACGGCCACCTTGGCGAGCGGGCGCAGTCGGCAATGGCGGCGCGCGGAGTGCCCGGGATGGCCGAGGACCCGCGCTTCTGGGCCTCCGGCATCAGCCTGGTGGCGCATATGCAGAACCCGCACGTGCCGGCGGTGCACATGAACACCCGGATGTTCTGGACCCCCCGAGCCTGTTGGCTCGGCGGCGGCACGGACCTCAACCCCTGCATCGAGTATCCCGAGGACACAGCCGCGTTCCATGGCGTCCTAGAGGCAGCTTGCGCCAGGCACGCGCCGGACTACTACCGGCGCTTCAAGGCCTGGGCCGACGACTATTTCTTCATCCCCCACAGGGGCCGGGCGCGGGGTGTGGGCGGCATCTTCTTCGACGATCTGAGCAGCGGCGACTGGGAGGCCGATTTCGCCTTCACCGAGGAGGTGGGCCGGGCCTTCCTGCCGGCCTTCCTGCCGATCGTCGAGCGGCGGCGCGACACCGCGTGGGCCGAGGCCGAGCGCGAGGCACAGCTCGTCCATCGCGGGCTCTATGCCGAGTACAACCTGGTCTACGACCGCGGCACAAAGTTCGGGCTCGAGACCGGTCACGACCCCGAGGCGGTGCTGATGAGCCTGCCTCCGGTGGCGAAGTGGCCGTGAGCACGGGGCGGCCGGGGCGCTCCCGCCGTGCAGTTCCACTCCCGCTCTGCCTCCGCGGGCGGTGCGCGGTTCACCTCTGGATGTATCTGACGCAAGGGGCAGAACGGCGCCTGCCGCCCCGCGCCGGTTTCGGGCCGGACGTCTGGCGGCCGGGACCGGGGGCCTAGCCGCCCTCGACGTTGCGCGTGACGGCGAGCCGGACCTCGCCGGTGACGTCGAATGTGCCAGGCGTCTCGGACGAGGCAGCAGTCTCGATCCTGAGCTCGGCAACGGTGCAGGCTTCGCGGCGTGCGCGGGCGATGAAGCAGGCGAAGCGCGCGGCGCGGTAGACGTGCTCATGCGCGGTGCCCAGCGCCTCCGGTGCAACGCCCAGCGCTGACGGAACCGCGAGCGGCGACGCCTCGGCCGCGCGCTCGAAGGCTTCGTCCTCGGCGAGGTCGCGCACCCTGTCCGCCGGCGCGAAGGCGAGGCGTAGGGTGACGCGGTAGCGGTCGCCGCCCAGGGGCTCGGCGGTGACGCCGAGCGGCAGGCAGGACCGGGCCAGACTGACGATCAGCCGGGGGCATTCGGCCTGGGCGCGGGCGCCGGCGCGGGCCTCGGCGTAGAGGTCGCGGTAGACCGGGTCGGGCGCCGCCTCGCCCGGGGCGAGGAAGGCTTCGAATGGCACCGTCTCGATCACGGTGACGGTGCGTGCCGGACTGAGCGATTCGGTGTCGAGCAGCGCCACCTCGCGTGGTGGCGTCTGCGGCGTATCCGCCGGCGTCGGCACGGTCTCGGGCGCCGCGACGGGCTGAGACACCGCGGCGACGTCGGGCGCACTGCCTTCGCCGAGGCCTCGGAGCGCATCCCAGAGCATGCCACCGTAGGACACGCCGAACAGCGTGGGGATCAGGAGGATCAAGGCGAGGCCGGCGGCGCCGAGGCGGAGGGTCTTCATCGGCGTTCACTCCGTCCGGCTGATAGTTGTGAAACCGAGCGAGGCGAGATCGCCCCCGGCCGCATCGGTGGCAAGGCGACGCACCGCCGCCTGGGCGCGACCGGTGCGCGCCTCTCCTGGGCCGATCGCCACAAGCTCGACGTCAGTCACCGCGATCTGGGCGCCGGCGAGGCGGTTTTGCAGCACCTTGTCGTAGGGCGCGGGCACCGGGCCGACGAGAGCATGGGCGGTCTCGTGGAAGCCGATCAGGTTCGCCTCGGCACCGATGCCGAAGCGGTCGCGGAACCAGGTGTCGTAGGCCTCGAAGGCGGCGGCGTGATCCTCGATGCTGACACTGCCGCCCCGGAAGACGCTCCAGGCGGGATCGGGCTTTCGCACGGGGCGGACGGCGCAGCCCGGTTCCGCATCGGTACGGAGCACCTGCACCGGTGTGCCCGCTTCGGGCAGGAGCAGCCCGACCTGGCCTGCGGCGACCACCGAAACATGGGCGATCCGCGCGCCCGGCGAAGGCTGGACGTTCCACAGGACGTCGCCCTCACCGCTTTGCAGGATCAGGTAGACCGGCGCGTTCCGCTCGGTGATGAACACGTCGACCGCACGCATCAGTTCGGGGTCTTCTACCGCGGCGGGCGCGGCGCCTCCCCGCGCGGCGCGGACCTCGGCCAGTGCCATCTCGGCGATGCGGCTTCGCGAGAGCGCGGAGACCGGCGTCGGCAATCCGCCGCGGCCGACATGCACGTTGCCGATGACCTCGCCGGCGCGGGGGCTGCGGAAGGCGCAGCCGTTCATCTCGGCCAGCAACACGGCGGCGGAGGGGGTCTCGGATTCGACGGTGGGCTCGAAGAAGCTCGATACGTCGCGCACGTTGGCGACCCCGCCATTTGCGAGAGCGATCCCGGGCGAGGGCAGGCTCTGCCCCATCGGCACGCTAGAGAGCCGACCCCCGGAGCTGCCGACACCGAGCCCGGAGCGGAGCTCAGCAAGGCCCGTCGGCAGTGCCACGTCCTTCCCCGAAAGCAGGAAGATCACGCCGAAGATCCCGATGATCGCGACAACGAGATGGTAGGGTCTCATGGTGGCCGGCCCCTTGTGGCACTTGCAGGGATTTGACCGTGCAAATGTGGAACCAATATGGCCGGGGGACGGCGATTGTAGTCAGTTCGCCCGGGTCAGGAATCGGTCAGCCACGGATCGCCTCGAGCATGCGGTGCACGTTGTCGGGGTCGGCATCCGGGGTGATGCCGTGGCCGAGGTTGAAGATATGCGGTCCCTGGCCGAAGGTGCGGACGATGCGTCTGGTTTCCTCGATCAGCCGCGGGCCGCCCTCGACCAGGAGCCCGGGGTCGAGGTTGCCCTGCACGCAGCCATCCCTCTGCACCGTCCTTGCCGCCCACTCGGCGTTGACGCTGGTATCGAGCGCCACGCAGTCGGCCCTGGTGGCGCGGGCGAAACCTTCGTAGCGCATGCCCGCTTCGCGTGGGAAGGCGATCACCGGCACGTCGGGATGCCGCGCCTTCAGCGCCGCCACGATCCGGCGGGCGGGCTCCACGGCGAAATCGTCGAAATCGGCGCCCTTGAGCGAGCCGGCCCAGCTGTCGAACAGCTTCACCACCTCGGCGCCGGCCTTGATCTGGGCCGAGAGGTAGCTCACCGTGGCCTCCGTGAGGAGCGTCATGAGCCTCTCGAAGAGCGGACGGTTGGCGGCTTTCAGCGCATGCGCCGGGCCTTGGTCCAGCGTGCCGCGCCCGGCGATCATGTAGGTCGCCACAGTCCAGGGCGCGCCGGCGAAGCCGATAAGCGCGGTATCGCCAGGCAGTTCGCCGCCAAGGATGCGCAGGGTCTCATAGACCGGCGCCAGACCTTCGTGAACGTCATCGGCTCCGCGCAGGCGGGCGAAATCGGCCTCTGAGGTCAAGGTCGAGAGCCGCGGACCTTCGCCGGTCTCGAACCAGAGCTCGGCGCCGAGCGCCTGGGGCACGAGCAGGATGTCGGCGAAGAGGATCGCGGCATCGAAGCCGAAGCGGCGGATTGGCTGGAGGGTGACCTCGGCGGCGAGCTCGGGGGTGTAGCAGAGCGCGAGGAAGTCGCCGGCCTTCTCCCGCGTCGCGCGGTATTCGGGCAGGTATCGCCCGGCCTGGCGCATCACCCAGACCGGCGGCACCGGCTGCACCTCGCCCGCGAGCGCGCGCATCAGTTTCTTTTCCGTCATCGCCCACTCCCGAGCTGCAGCGCTTGGTTGCCTGCAAGCTGCATATTGTCAACTCGGGATGCCCATTGTCAGCGGCCTGTGCCGCGGGCTATGGCTCGGCCCATGTCGCTCGAGCTTCCCTCACCGGACCGCCCGCTTCGCATCGGCAGCCGCGGCTCGCCCTTGGCGCTGGCCCAGGCGCACGAGACGCGTGATCGCCTGATCGACGCTTGGAGCCTGCCCGAGGCGGCTTTCGAGATCGTGGTGATCAAGACCACAGGCGACCGCGTTCTCGACCGACCCTTGAAGGAGATCGGCGGCAAGGGCCTCTTCACCCGCGAGATCGAGGAGGACCTTGTAACGGGCCGGATCGACATCGCCGTGCATTCGATGAAGGACATGCCGACGATCCAGCCCGCGGGCCTGATCATCGACTGCTACCTAGAGCGCGAGGACGTGCGCGACGCCTTCGTCTCGCTTGCCTTCGCCCGCCTGGCCGAGCTGCCCGCCGGCGCCAAGGTGGGCTCCTCCTCGCTGCGCCGCCGGGCGCAGCTCGCCCATCGCCGACCCGATCTCGACCTCGTCGAGTTCCGCGGCAATGTGCAGACGCGGATTAGGAAGCTCGAGGAGGGCGTCGCTGTGGCCACGTTCCTTGCCATGGCGGGGCTCAATCGCCTCGGTCTCGCCCACGTGGCCCGCTGCGCCATCGAACCCCAGGAGATGCTGCCCGCCGTCGCACAGGGCGCGATCGGCGTCGAGCGCCGCGAGAACGACGGCCGCGCCGCCGAGCTTATCGCCGCCATACACGACCGACCGACCGGTCACCGCTTGGCCTGCGAGCGCGCGTTCCTGGCCCAGCTCGACGGCTCTTGCGAAACCCCGATCGCGGGGCTCGCCGAGCTTCAAGGCAGCAAGATCCGAATGCGCGGCGAGATCCTTCGCCCCGACGGCTCGGAGGTGCTGTCCGAGGCCGGCGAAGCGCCAGTGGAGGACGGCGACGCGCTCGGCGCCGAGCTTGCCCGACGCCTGCGCGCACGCGCGCCGGAAGGGTTCTTCAGCTGGCGCTGAAACCCCAGCGCGAGGTCCGTCCCCGCGTCTTGATCGAAATACGCTGGCGCGCGCGGGCCGGCCCCCCGCTTCCGCCGCTATTCCCTGTCGCGCAACACCCGCGCCGGGCGAGCCGACAGTGGCCTCCAGGCGAAGGCAAGGCCCGCGAGCAGCGTCGCCAGCGCGCCTCCCGCGACGATCAGCACCGCCGAGACCGGCTCGAAGCTGAAATCGGCCTCCATCACGAAGGTCATCACCGCCCAGCCCGCGATCCCACCGGCGGCAATCGCCACCACGCTTGCCACCGCGCCCAGCATCGCCGAGCGCAGCGCGAGATAGGCGAGCACCTGCCCGCGCGCCGCGCCCACCGTCTTTAGCACCGCCGCCTCGAACACCCGTGCCGCCTCGCCCGCCGCCGCAGCGCCGATCAGGACGATGACGCCGGTCACCAGCGTGACCGCCGCACCGTAGGTGACGGCGGCGGCGATCGCGCCGAGGATTTCGGCCACCCGGCCCACGACGTCGCGCACCCGGATCGCGGTGATGTTGGGATAGGCCCGTGCGAGGTCGCCCAGGATCGCCGCCTCGGCCGCCTCCTCGGCGTAGATCGTCGAGATGAAGCTGTGCGGGGCGCCGCTGAGCGCCGCGGGGTTCATCGACATCACGAAGCCGATTCCGGCGGTGGAGAAATCGACCTCGCGGAAGCTGGTGATCCGCGCGGTCACGTCGCGCCCGAGGATGTTGACGGTGATCTCGTCGCCGAGCGTCAGCCCCATCTCTGCGGCCTCCTCGGCGGCGAAGCTGACCAGCGGCTTGCCCGCGTAATCCTCGGGCCACCACACGCCCGCCGTGATCGTGGCGTTTTCGGGCGGCGCGGCGGAATAGGTCACGCCGCGGTCGCCGCGCAGCACCCAGTGATTGCCCGCCACTTGGCGCGCGGGCCGGCCATTGATCCTGGTAATCACGCCGCGCAGCATCGGTGCCGTCTCCACCTTCTCCACGCCCGGATCGGATTCGAGCCGGGCGAGGTAGCCGTCGATCTGGTCGGGCTGGATGTCGACGACGAAATAGGAGGGGGCGACCTCGGGAAGCTCGGTGGCGATTGAGTTGCGCAGGTTCCAGTCGATCTGGCCGACGGCGGCCAGCACGGAAAGCCCGAGCCCAAGCGACAGCACGACCGATGTGGCCTCGCCCCCCGGCCCGCCGATGGCGCCCAGCGCAAGCCGGAGCGCGGTCCGGCCGCGGGCGGCGCGGGTGCGGGCGAGCCGCCGGGCGAGGCGGCGTGCGCCCCAGGCGGCGAGAACCAGGAGCAGGAGCGCGCCGGCCACGCCGCCCGCGGCCCCGAGCGTGAGCCGGGTGGCGTCGGTGAACCAGGCCGCAGCGCCGACGAGACCCGCGAGCAGGACCAGCGTCGCGACGATATAGCGTGTGCGCGGCAGGTTGCGGCCGCCCCCCGCGACGTCGCGGAACAAGGCGGCGGCGCGCACCTCCTCGGTGCGGGCGAGCGGCCAGAGTGTGAACAGAAGAGCGGTGAGCGTGCCGTAGAGCGCGGCCTCGGCCAAGGGGCCGGCGTGGAGGCCGAGCTCGGCCGGTACCGGCAGCCGGGCGGCGATCAGCGGTGCGAGGAGGAGCGGCAGCGCCGCGCCGAGGGCCAGGCCAAGCGCGATGCCAAGCGCTGCGAGCGCGCCGATCTGCAGGAAATAGGCTGCAAAGATGGTGCGGCCCTCGGCGCCGAGCGTCTTCAGCGTGGCGATCACCGCGACCTTGCCGTCGAGATAGGCCCGGACCGCCGCCGAGACCCCGACGCCCCCGACCGCGAGCCCGGCGAGCCCGACCAGAACGAGGAAGGCTCCGACCCGCTCGACGAAGCGCGTCACGCCGGGAGCGCCGTTCCGCGCGTCGCGCCAGCGCATGCCGTTGTCGCGGAAGCGGCGCTCGGCCTGCCGCTCGAGCTGGGCGAGCTCGGCGCCTGATGCGAAGGCCAGGCGGTACTTGGTCTCGAACAGGCTACCGGGGACGAGGAGCTGCGAGTTGGCCAGCGCCCCGGTCAGCACCAGGGTCCGCGGCCCGAAGCTGAAGCCGCTGCCGGCCGCGTCGGGCTCGCGCTCGAGGATCGCGGTCAGGCGGAAGTCCTGCGTGCCGAGGCGGAATGTGTCTCCGGGCGAAAGGCCGAGGCGGTCGGCCAGCACCTGCTCCATCACGCCGCCGGGCAGACCCCGGGCGGTTCCGAGCGCGTCAGCGAGGGGGATGTCGGGCTCAAGCAGCACCTCGCCCTTCAGCGGATAGGCGGCGTCGACCGCCTTGACCTGGGTCAGCGCGCGATCGGTTGCACCACTGCGCTCGACCGTCGCCATCGAGCGGAAATCGACGATCTCGGAGACGGCCTCGGCCGCCTCTTCCATCCAGGCGCGCTCGACCTCGTCGGCGTAGCGGTAGGTGAAGGTCATCTCGGCGTCGCCGCCGAGGATGGTGGCGCCCTCGCGGACGAGCCCCTGCTCGATCGAGACCCGCACCGAGCCGACGGCGGCGATCGCGGCGACGCCGAGGGCGAGGCAGGCGAGAAACACGCGGAAGCCCTTGAGCCCGCCCCTGAGCTCGCGCCGCGCGATGCCGAAAGCCGGGCTCATCGCGGCGCCTCGGGTCCGGCGCCCGGCCTGGCCGGCGCGGCGGGGGACTCCGGCAAGTGGAATTCGAAGGCGGTGAGAGGCGGGTTCATTCTGCGGCCTTCCGCGCCGGCTCTCCGGTGGCTAGGCGACCGTCGATCAGGCGGACCAGGCGGTCACAGCGTTCGGCGAGTTCGGGGGCGTGGGTGACGAGCACCAGTGTGGCGCCATGGCGTTCCTGCAGGCCGAACAGCAGGTCGAGGATCACCGCGCCAGTCGCGGTGTCGAGATTGCCGGTTGGCTCGTCGGCCAGCAGGATCGCCGGCCGCGGCGCGGCGGCACGCGCCAGCGCCACCCGCTGCTGCTCGCCGCCCGAGAGCTGGGCCGGGTAGTGGTCGATCCGGGTGGCCAGGCCGACGGAGGCGAGTTCCTCTTCGGCGCGCTCGAAGGCATCGGCATGGCCGGCGAGCTCCAGGGGCGTCGCGACGTTCTCCAAGGCCGTCATCGTCGGGATCAGGTGGAAAGACTGGAACACCACGCCCATATTGTTGCGGCGGAAGCGGGCGAGCGCGTCCTCGTTCATCGCCGTGAGGTCGTGCCCCATGGCGCGGACCGCGCCGGCGGTGGGGCGCTCGAGCCCGCCCATGAGCATGAGGAGCGAGGACTTGCCCGATCCCGACGGCCCGACCAGCGCGAGGCTTTCGCCGCGGCCCACCTCGAGCGTGATGCCGCGCAGGATCTCCACCGGCCCGGCATTGCCGGCGAGCGTCAACCGGGCGTCGGCAAGGGAGAGGATCGGCTCGGTCATGTCTGTCGCTCGTTCACTGGCACGATTGGGATATGGCGCGATCCGCGGTGCGCGCAACCTTATCGTGGCGTCGCTCGTCTGCGTGAGCCCGCTGGCCGCCGAGCCGATCACGATCGCGGCACTGGGCGACAGCCTGACCCAGGGCTACGGCCTGCCGCCCGAGGAGGGATTCGTGCCGCAGCTCCAGTCCTGGCTCGACGCCAGCGGTGCCGAGGTGGTCCTTGTCAACGCCGGCGTCTCGGGCGACACCACCGCCGGCGGGCTTTCCCGCGTGGCCTGGACGCTGACGCCGGATGTCGACGCGATGATCGTGGCGCTGGGCGGCAACGACCTCCTGCGCGGCATCGATCCGGGCGCCGCCCGGGCGAACCTCGAGGGGATCCTCGAGGCGGCGAAGGTGGCCGGCGTGCCGGTGCTCCTGGCAGGGCTGCCGGTGCCGGGCAACTACGGGCCCGACTACAAGACGGCCTTCGAGGCAATCTATCCCGAGCTTGCTGCCGAATACGGCGCACTGCACGTGGCGGATTTCCTCGCGCCGATTTCCGCGCGCGCAGCCGATGGCGAGCCGGTGGCCGACCTCATGCAGGCCGACGGACTGCACCCGAGCGCCGCCGGGGTGGCGCTGATCGTCAAGGCACTGGGGCCGCGCGTCCTGGAGCTGATCGACCGCGCCGAAGCGGGCGGCTGAGGCGCAGGCCTCAGTCCTTGGCGCGCTCGACGTAGCTGTTGTCGGCGGTGTTGATCACGATCCGCGTGCCCGGGCCGATATGCGGCGGCACCATCACCCTCAGCCCGTTGTCGACCGTCGCCGGCTTGTAGGAGGACGACGCGGTCTGCCCCTTCACCACCGGCTCGGTCTCGGTAACCTCGACGGTGATCTTCTGCGGCAGCTCGATGGCGATGGCTCGGCCTTCGTGGGTCTGGATGAATACGCGCATCGCCTCCTGCAGATAGACCTTCTGGTCGCCGATCACGTCCGCCGGGACAGTGATCTGCTCGTAGGTCTCGGGCTCCATGAAGTGGTGGCCCTCGCCGTCCTCGTAGAGGAAGTCGTAGGCGCGCTCGTCGACATGTGCCTTCTCCACCTGGTCGGTCGTCTTCCAGCGCTCTGACACCTTCACCCCGTCCGAGATCCGCCGCATCTCGACCTGCGTGACCGGCGTGCCCTTGCCCGGGTGGAAGTTCTCGGCCGAGAGCACGACGTAGAGCCTGCCGTCGATCTCGAGCACGTTTCCCTTGCGGACGGAGGAGGCGATGACTTTCATCTCGGGTCTTCCTTGTGAAGGAGGAGGTGCTGGCGTATGGCGGGGCCGTCGCGTGACGCCCTAGCGCATCGCCGCCGAAATCGCCAGAGACAAGCCGCCCCGATGCAACGCCCCTCCGACGCCTCGCCCTGGTGGAGCCCGCATGTGCATGCCGACCGGCGTAGCCTTCTCCTGACGCGGAACCGGATCCAGGCCGCCCTGCGCGGCTGGTTCGCGGCAGAGGGCTTCGTCGAGGTCGACCCTGTCGCCCTGCAGGCGAGCCCCGGCAACGAGGCGCATCTTCATGCCTTCGCCACGGAGGCCACGGGCCCTGACGGTGTGGCGCGGCGGATGTACCTGCACACCTCGCCGGAATTCGCGATGAAGAAGCTCCTGGCGGCGGGCGAGGCGCGGATCTTTGCATTCGCCCATGTCTGGCGGAACCGCGAACGCGGAGCGCTGCATTCGCCTGAATTCACCATGCTCGAATGGTACCGCGCGGGCGCGCCCTACGCCCGGCTGATGGAGGATTGCGCAGAGGTCCTGCGGCGCGCCGCCGAGGCGGCGGGCGCGCGCGAGCTGCGCTTCCGCGACCGCGTCTGCGACCCCTTCGCCGCGCCGGAACGGCTGAGCCTCTCCGAGGCATTCGCGCGCCATGCGGGGATCGACCTTCTGGCCACCATCCGCTCCGATGGCGGCACTGACACCACGGCGCTACGCGCCGCGATGAAGGCTGCGGGCTTGAAGCCGGGTGCCAGAGACAGCTGGTCCGATTTGCTCTCCCGCGTCCTAGTCGAGAAGGTCGAGCCGAACCTCGGCCTCGGCCGGTCCACGCTGCTCGACCGCTACCCCGCCGCCGAGGCCGCGCTCGCCCGCCGCACTGCCGACGACCCGCGCCTCGCCGAGCGCTTCGAGCTCTACGCCTGCGGGGTCGAGCTCGCCAACGGCTTCGGCGAGCTCACCGACCCGGCCGAGCAGCGCCGCCGTTTCGAGGCCGAGATGGACGAGAAGGCGCGCGTCTACGGCGAGCGATACCCGCTCGACGACGACTTCCTCGACGCGCTGGCAGAGATGCCCGAGTCGAGCGGCATCGCGCTCGGCTTCGATCGCCTGGTGATGCTCTCCACCGCCGCCCCGAGGATCGACGACGTGATCTGGACCCCCGTCTCCTGATCCCCCGGGCTTCTTCCGGTTTCAAATATCCCGGGGGGTCGCGGGGGGCTGGCCCCACGCGCCCGTCTTCGCCGCCAGCGTCAATGCCTCGGTGAGTGCGCCGCGGTTGCCGACATGGTTTGCGAGGATCAGGATCAGCCGGGCGTTCAGCGCCTGGCTTTCGGCCTCGGTCAGACCCTGGTGCGCCGCCAGGAGTTCGGCGTAGAAGCCGTCGGTATCGGGGATGTTGGGCTTGGTCACCAGCGTCATCTCGGCTCCTCCCAGAGCGCCGCCTCGGCGGTCTCGATCTCCTCGGCCGTGGCCTCGACCCAGCGCGCGGCGACCACCTGGTCGGGCCGGATCAGGTATAGCGCCCGGGTCGCGTCGCCGAGGTAGCGGGCGGCCAGGGCCTCGTTGACCTCGGCCTGAAGCGCGCGGAGCCCGGTCTTCGGCGGCTCGGTCCCGACGGCCATCAGCGTGACCCCGCTGCCGAGCGCATCACCCAGCCAGCCCTTGCCCTGCGGCGCGTCGGGCGCAACCGCGCCGGGGCGCGAGGCCGGTGGCAGTCGCGGATCGTCGGGCGCTTCGAGCGGATAGACACAGGGCTTCGACAACCGCCCGGAATTCGCCATCGGCCGGGCGAAGTCAATTTCGGAGGCGAGCGCCAGCACCGCGTCGCGGAACAGCCGCTCGGCGCCGGGGGCGGGGGTCATGAAGCGGGACGAGCGCGAGGAGTTGAGTAGGTTCTCGTCGGCGCCGAACGCCCGCTCGCGGTCGTAGGCCCCGAGCAGCCGCGGCGCCGACCGGCCCTCGAGCACCGCCGCGAGCCTCCAGCCGAGCGCGGCCACGTCCTCGAGCCCGCTGTTGCCGCCGCGCGCGCCAAACGGCGAGACGACGTGTGCGCTGTCGCCGGCGAAGATCACCGGCCCGTGGACGAAGCGCTCCAGCCGCCGGCACTGGAAGGTGTAGACGCTGACCCAGTCGAGACGGAAGTCGCGGTGGCCCACCACCTTTTCGATCCGGGGGACCACCTTCTCGGGCTTCTTCTCCGCCTCGGGGTCGGCGTCCCAGCCGAGCTGCAGGTCGATGCGGTAGATGTTGTCGGGCTGCTTGTGCAGAAGCGCCGACTGGCCCGGATGAAAGGTCGGCTCGAACCAGAACCGGCGCTCCGAGGGGAAGTCGGCCTCCATCTCGATGTCGGCAATGAGGAAATGCTCCTCGAAGAGCTCGCCCGCGAAGTCGAGCCCGAGCATCTTCCGCACCGGCGAGCGCGAGCCGTCGCAGGCGACGAGGTAGGTCGTGTCCAGCGTGTAGTCGCCCTCCGGCGTCTCGACGCCGATGCGCACGTGGTCGCCCTCGACCGTGACAACGTCGACCCGGTTCTTGAAGCGCAGGTCGATGAGCGGCGAGGCAAGCGCGGCCTCGGCGAGATACTCCTCCACGTAGTACTGCTGCAGGTTCACGAAGGCTGGCATCTTGTGCCCGGACTCGGGCTGGAGGTCGAAGGAGAAGATCTCGTTGTCGCGGTGGAAGGTGCGCCCGACTTTCCAGGTCACGCCCTTCGCGACGCAGCGCTCGCCCACGCCCAGCCGGTCGAGGATCTCGAGCGAGCGCTTCGACCAGCAGATCGCGCGGGAGCCGACGGAGACGACATCGTTGTCGTCGAGCACGGTGACGCGCCGGCCGCGGCCGGCGAGGTCGAGCGCCAGCGCCAGCCCGATCGGCCCGGCGCCGACGATCACGCAGCTGTGCCGCGGCTCCGGCGCGTCGAGACCCTTGGCGCGGCGGTAGGGGAAGCGCTTGTAGTCGTAGGGCATCGGATCAGGCCTTCGCGTGGGCGCTCAAGGTGCTGCCATGGGCGGGAGGGTCGATGTGAGTCATCCCTGCAGCGCCTCCCACATCGCCTTGTCGCGCTCGGCGGTCCAGATCCGCGGGGTGTCGATGTCGCGGGCCTCGTCACAGGCGCGGGCGACGTTGAAGGGCAGGCAATGCTCGTAGATCGCATAGTCGGCGAACTTGGGGTCGCATGCCTGCCGCACCGCGTCCCACGCCTCCTTCAGCGTGCCACCGCCGAGCGCCACCTTGGCCGCCGGGCGGTAGGTCGAGGTCACGAAGTCGGCCGTGGAGTCCAGCGCCGCGTTGACCATCTCGCGCCCCAGAAGCGCGTCGCCCCGGCCGGGCGCGATGGCGTCGAGCTCCCAGGCCCGGATCCGCTCCAGCGTATCAGGCCAGTCGTGGAAGTGGCCGTCGCCGCAGTAGCAGGCCGAGCGGTACTCGACGATGTCGCCGGTGAACATCACGTTCTGGTCGGGGACATAGACGACCATGTCGCCCGCGGTATGCGCCCGACCGAGCTGCATCAGGTCGATCCGCCGCCCGCCGAGATAGACCGACATGCGGCCGTGGAACGTGGTCGTCGGCCAGGTCAGGCCGGGGATCTCCTCGTGGCCCTGGAACAGGCGCGGGAAGCGTCCGAACTCGCTGTCCCAATCCTCCTGCCCCCGCTCGGCGACCATGGCGCGGGCCTTCTCCGACATGACAACCTGCGGCGCGCCATAGGCCGAGGCGCCGAGCACCCGGACGGCGTGGTAATGGGTCAGCGCGAGATGGGTGATCGGCTTGTCGGTGACGCTCCGGATGCAGTCGATCACCTTTCGCGCCAGCCGCGGCGTGGCCTGTGCCTCGACGACCATCACCGCATCCTCGCCGATGATCACGCCCGAGTTGGGGTCGCCCTCGGCGGTGAAGGCGTAAAGGCCCGCGCCGATCTCGGTGAATGAGGTCTTCTTCTCGGTGAGGTCGCCCTGCGAAGCGAAGGCCTTGGCCATATGTGTCTCCCTGGAATCTGCCGCTGCGTCAGGAATTCCACCGTGGACGGCGGCGGCGGTTTCTGCTTCCGATGACGCCATGACCCGAGATCTGCGCCCCTACTGGATCACCGCCTTCATCGTGCTGGTGTCCGCGCTGATCCTCTATGCCATGGGCCGGGTGCCGATTTGCACCTGCGGCTACGTCAAGCTCTGGCACGGTGCCGTGCTCTCCGGCGAAAACTCGCAGCACCTTTCCGACTGGTATACCCCTTCGCACCTGTTGCATGGCCTGATCTTCTACGGCGCACTCTGGCTCGTGGCGCCTCGCCTGGCTTTCGGCTGGCGGCTGATGGCGGCCACGCTGGTCGAGGCGGCCTGGGAGATCCTGGAGAACTCCAACCTGGTGATCGAGCGCTACCGGACGGTGACGATGGCGGTCGACTACTTCGGCGATTCGGTCGTGAACTCGACGGCCGACATCTTGGCGATGGTGGCGGGTTTCTACATGGCGCGATTCGTGCCGGTCTGGGCCAGCCTCGCCACGATCGTCGGCTTCGAGGTGCTGACGGCCTTCGTGATCCGCGACGGGCTGGCGCTGAACGTGGTCATGCTGCTCTGGCCGGTCGACGCGGTGCTGGAATGGCAGGCAGGGCTGCAACCGGGCGGCTGAGGTCATCGCCCGGCCCCCACCGGATCCTGGTGGGCCGGCAGGATCTCGCCCGTGCAGTCGCCGAAACCGATCCGGTAGCCGTCGCCCTCGGCCCAGCCGGCGAGGGTCACCGTGTCGCCGTCCTCGAGGAAGCTGCGGCTCTCTCCGGTGTCGAGCGTGATCGGCTCCTTGCCGCCCCAGGAGAGCTCGAGGAGCGAGCCCCGGCTGCCCTTGTCCGGCCCCGAAATCGTGCCCGAGCCGAGCAGATCGCCAGCCGCCATCGGGCAGCCCGAGGTGGTGTGATGCGCGAGTTGCTGCGCGGCGGAGTAGTACATCTCGCGATAGTTCGTCCGGCTGACGGTGGTGGCGACCTTGCCCTTGGGCGCGAGGTGCGCCTCGAGGTTGATGTCGTAGAGCATCGGCCCCGGTTCCCGAAGGTAGGGCAGAAGCTCCCGCTCGCGTGGAGGCGTCGCCACGCGGAACCGTTCGAGCGCCGCCTTGGGCACGATCCAGGGGCTGATCGTGGTGGCGGTAGCCTTGGCCTGGAACGGCCCGAGCGGCTGGTATTCCCAGGCCTGGATGTCGCGCGCCGACCAATCGTTGAGGAGGACGTAGCCGAAGATCATCTCGTCGGCCCGGGCGACCGACACCATGCCCTCGGACGGCACCCCCACGACAGCCCCGATCTCGAGTTCGAAGTCGAACCGGCGGCAGGGCGCGAAGCGAGGCACCTCGGCGTCGGGTGGCTTGAGCTGGCCCCAGGGCCGCCGGACCGGCGTGCCTGAGGCCACGACCGAGGAAGCGCGGCCGTTGTAGCCGATCGGGATCGACAGCCAGTTTGGCGGCAGCGCGTTCTCCGGCCCGCGGAACATCGAGCCCACGTTGAAGGCATGGTGACGGCCGGCGTAGAAGTCGGTGTACTCGGCCACCCGGAACGGCAGGTGCAGCACCGCCGTTTCCATCGGCACGAGGTAGGGCCCGAGCCAGCTTCGCGCCTCCGATCCCTCGGTCAGGAACTGCGTGATCTTCGCCCGGAATGCGGCCCAGGCCTCCGGCCCGCGTGCCATGAATGCGTTCCAGGCGCCGTCGGCGAAGACATGCTCCTCGGGCAGGTCGAGCCGGCCGTCGGCCTCGAGCCGGCTCACGTCGAGGATCATCGCGCCGATGGCGACACCGCAACGCGGCCCGTTTTCGGTCGAGAAGACGCCGCAGGGCAGGTTGTTCAGCGGGAACGCCGTCTCCGCTGAATTGGCGCTCTCGATCCAACTTGGGAACAGGGGCATGGGGCCTCCCGAAAGGTGGGCGATGTTGCCCACCCTACCGCAGTTACTTCAGCCCGGGCGTGCCGTCGAACTTCTTCTCGAGGTCCTTCCAGCAGTCGATGTAGTCGTCCTGCAGGGGCGCCTCCCTCGCGGCGAATTCGGTCAGGTGCTGCGGGAAGCGGGTCTCGAACATGAAGGACATCGTGTTGTCGAGCTTGTGGGGCTGCAGCTCCGCGTTCGACGCGCCCTCGAATGCGTCACGGTCCGGACCGTGGGGCAGCATCATGTTGTGCAAGGACATGCCGCCCGGCACGAAGCCCTGCGGCTTGGCGTCGTACTGGCCGTAGATGTTGCCCATCAGCTCCGACATGATGTTCTTGTGGTACCACGGCGGGCGGAAGGTGTGTTCCATCACCATCCAGCGCTCACGGAACAGCACGAAGTCGATGTTCGCCGTCCCCTCTACCCCCGAGGGAGCGGTGAGCACGGTGAAGATCGAGGGGTCGGGGTGGTCGAACAGGATCGCGCCGACCGGGCAGTAGGTTTTCAGGTCGTACTTCAGGGGCGCGTAGTTGCCGTGCCAGGCCACCACGTCCAGGGGCGAGTGGCCGATCTTCGTCTCGTGGAACTGGCCGCACCACTTGATCGTCAGCGTCGAGGGCGCTTCGCGGTCCTCGAAGGCAGCGACCGGCGTCTTGAAGTCGCGGCGGTTCGCCATGCAGTTGGCGCCGATCGGGCCGCGGCCGGGCAGCTGGAACTTCTGCCCGTAGTTCTCGCAGACGAAGCCGCGCGCCGGCCCTTCGACCAGCTCGGCGCGGTAGACCAGCCCGCGCGGGATGATCGCGATCTCCTGCGGCTCGAGGTCGATCAGACCGAGCTCGGTGCAGAACCTGAGCCGCCCCTCCTGCGGCACGACCAGAAGCTCCGAGTCGGCCGAGTAGAAGTAGGCGTCCTCCATCGAGGCGGTGACCAGGTAGATGTGGCTCGCCATGCCGACCTGAGTGTTCACGTCGCCCGCCGTGGTCATCGTGCGCATGCCGGTGAGCCAGGTGAGCGGCTCCTTCGGCACCGGCATCGGGTCCCAGCGGTACTGGCCGAGCGAAATTACGTCGGGGTCGACGTGCGGCGCAGTCTTCCAGTACGGCAGCTCGACCTTCTCGAAGCGGTGGGTGTGCTTCACCGAGGGCCGGATCCGGTAGCACCAGGTACGCTCGTTCTGGTGGCTGGGCGCGGTGAAGGCGGTTCCGGACAGCTGCTCGCCATAGAGCCCATAGTTGCACTTCTGCGGGCTGTTCTGGCCCTGCGGAAGCGCGCCCGGAAGCGCCTCGGTCTCGAAGTCGTTGCCGAACCCCGGCATGTAGCCCTCGTGCAGCCCCTTCAGCGACGGCGCGCGGACCATGCCTTTCGGCAGGGAATGCGTGGTCATGGAATCCTCCCCGGGAAGCTCAGCGAGATTATCGTTGCAAATGCAACGAAGTCAAGCATCCGTCCCACATCCCCCGCTTCACCTTGGCTCAATTATCCTCTGGAGGAGTCCGGCCGGATGCCGGACAGGGGGGCAGACAGCCCCCCGGATCCGGCGCCGCGTTCGCACTCAACTCCAGTCAAGCACCACCTTGCCGGAGCCCCCTGAGCGCATCGCCGCGAAACCCGCCTCGAAATCGTCGGCCATCATCCGGTGGGTGATCACCCCGCGCACTTCGAGCCCGTTCTGCAGCATCGCGATCATCTTGTACCAGGTCTCGAAGATCTCGCGCCCGTAGACGCCCTTGATCGTGATCGCCTTGAACACGATCCGGCTCCAGTCGACCGGCGACTTGCCCGGCGGGATGCCGAGGAGCGCGACCCGCCCGCCCATCACCAACGCCTCGACCATCTGGTCGAGCGCGGCCTGGGAGCCGGACATCTCCATGCCGACGTCGAAGCCCTCCTTCATGCCGAGCCGCGAGATCACCGACTTCAGCTCCTCTTCGCGGACGTTCACAGGCACCACGTCGGCGACCCGGGCGGCAAGCGCCAGCCGGTCGGGATTGAGGTCGGTGATCACAACGTGGCGCGCGCCGACGTGGCGGGCGACGGCGGCGGCCATGATGCCGATCGGTCCGGCGCCGGTGATCAGCACGTCCTCGCCGACGAGGTCGAAGCTGAGCGCGGTATGCACAGCGTTGCCCAAGGGATCGAGGATCGCACCGATCTCGTCGTCGATGTCGTCGGGCAAGGGCACGACGTTGAATGCCGGTAGCCGCAGGTATTCGGCGAAGGCGCCCGGCTCGTTGACCCCGATGCCACGGGTCTCGGGGTCGAGGTGGAACTTGCCGGCGCGCGACTGCCGGGAATGCTTGCCGATCAGGTGGCCCTCGCCCGAGCACCGCTGACCGATCTTGAGGTCGTCGACGTTCCTGCCGATCTCGACGATCTCGCCAGCGAATTCGTGCCCGACGACGAGCCCGACCGGCACCGTGCGCCGCGCCCAGTCGTCCCAGTTCCAGATATGCACGTCTGTACCGCAAATGCCGGTCTTGCGAACGCGGATCAGCACGTCGTCGGGGCCGATCTCCGGCACCGGGCGGCGTTCCATCCAGAGGCCGGGCTCGGGACGCGCCTTGGCGAGCACCTTCATTTCGTTCGGGAGGCTCATGGCAGGACTCCGGTGGCGCGGCCGGCGCGTTCGAAGGCGGCCAGCGCGCGGTCGAGATCGGCGCGGGTAAGGGCCGCCGACATCTGGGTGCGGATCCGCGCCTTGCCCTTTGGCACGACCGGGAAGAAGAACCCCGGGGCGTGGACACCCTCCTCGAAGAGCCTTGCCGCGAAATTCTGGGCCAGGCGGGCCTCGCCGAGCATGACCGGGACGATCGGATGCTCGCCGGGCAGGAGCTCGAAGCCGAGGCGCCCGAGCCCTTCGCGCCAATAGGCGGCATTGGCGAAGAGCTGGTGGCGCAGGTGGTCGCCATGCTCGACGATGTCGAGCGCGGCGAGCGAGGCGGCGCAGATCGGCGGCGGCAGCGCGTTGGAAAAGAGGTAGGGCCGGGCGCGCTGGCGCAGGAGGTCGATCACCGGCTCGGAACCGGCCACGTAGCCTCCAAGCCCGCCGCCCAGCGCCTTGCCGAGCGTGCCGGTCAGGATCTGCACGCCCGCCTCGACGCCGAAATGGTGCGGCGTGCCGCGGCCCTGGGGCCCGAGGAAGCCGGTGGCGTGGCAGTCGTCGACCATCACAAGCGCGTCGTGGCGGGCGGCGAGCTCGGTGATCTCCGGCAGCTTCGCCAGGTGCCCGTCCATCGAGAACACCCCGTCGGTGGCGATCAGCACGTGCCGGGCGCCGTCCTTGCGCGCGGCCTCGAGCTGCGCCTCGAGGTCGGCCATGTCGGCGTTTGCGTACCGGTAGCGCCGCGCCTTGCAAAGCCTTATCCCGTCGATGATCGAGGCGTGGTTGAGCGCGTCCGAAATCACTGCGTCCTCCGGTCCGAGGAGCGGCTCGAATAGCCCGCCATTGGCGTCGAAACAGGCCGCGAAGAGGATCGCGTCGTCGGTGCCGAGGAAGGCCGCCAGCCGCTCCTCCAGCGCCCGGTGCAGGTCGGCCGTGCCGCAGATGAAGCGCACCGAGGCCATGCCGTAGCCGTGGTCGTCGAGTGCGCCCTTTGCGGCATCCCGGAGCCTGGGGTCATTGGCCAGCCCGAGGTAGTTGTTGGCCGAAAGGTTGAGGATGTCGCGACCCTCGACCGTGACGTGGCCACCCTGCGGCGAGGTGATCAGCCGTTCGCGCTTTGTCAGCCCTTCCGCCTCGATCGCGGCCAGGGTGTCGCGGACATGGTCGAGAAATGCGGTCATGGCGCCTCCTTCCCGCGAGCATGGCGATCCTAGGGTCGGGGAATATAGCAGATACGACACGGGCGCGACGGTTTCGTGCCCGCCAGCCGAGCCGGACCGCGGCATGGGGCACCACGGCGTCGGCCTGCCGCAATAGCGGGCTGGAAGGTGGGCGATGCCTGGATTACGCATGTCGAAAGCGACCTCGCGCCCCGACGTGGATCTTCCAGCGCGGGTGTTCAAACTTGCACGATCAGCCGGCTGCCGGGAGCGATCCGCCGGACGATCCACAGCAGGTGGTCGCGCCGGAAGGCGACGCAGCCCGCAGTGGGGTGGCGCGGCCCCCGCCAGCTGTGGACGAAGATCGCCGAGCCTCGGCCCGGCGTAGCATGGGGCCAGTTCCAGTCGGTCAGCAGCACCACGTCGTAGAGCGGGTCGGCGCGAGCGAGGCGCTCGTGCGAGAACGGGTGCGGGGCGCGGACCGGATGGTTGTACTCGGCGTCCCGCGCGTCGTCCGACCAGAGGTCGCCGGGTCCGATGGGCAGCGCCCAGCCGCAGGGTCGGGCGAGGCGGTCGGCCCGCCAGAGGCAGCCCACGATGTGGTGCGTCCCGGCCGGCGTCGCGCCGTCGCCTTCGCGCTTGGCATGCCCCGGCACGATGCCGCCCCGGCCGAAGGCCACGGGCATGGCGCGGCCGAGGAGGCGGGCTCCCCAACGCGTGACGACGAGATCGGCAGTGGTCATGTGCCCTGACTAGGGGATCGCGGTCGCTGGGGGAAGGCAGGGCGCGGCTGCGCCAAACGGGTGCCAATCGGGGGTTTGGTGGCCATCTCCGACTTGTCGGGAACGCCGCGAGGCGGACGCGCACTCAGAGCAGATGCCCCGATTTCCGCGCCTTTGTAGCCAGGTACTCGGCGTTGTGCCGCGTTCGGCCCACCTTTAGCGGCACCCGCTCGGCCACCGTCACCCCGTGCGCCTCCAGCATCCGCGCCTTGGCGGGGTTGTTTGTGAGCAGCCGCACGACGGAAAACCCCATCTCCTTCAGGATCGCCGCGCCGATCCGGAAATCGCGCTCGTCGTCCTCGAATCCCAGCCTGTGATTAGCCTCGACCGTGTCGAAGCCCTGGTCCTGCAGGGCGTAGGCGCGCATCTTGTTCGCAAGCCCGATCCCCCGCCCCTCTTGGTTGAGGTAGAGCAGCACCCCGGCGCCTTCCTCGCCCATCTGTTCCAGCGCCGCCTGCAGTTGCGGCCCGCAATCGCACTTGAGCGAGCCGAGGAGGTCTCCGGTGAAACAGGCCGAGTGCAACCGCGCCAGCACCGGCTCCGATCGGGCCGGGGCGCCGATCTCGACGGCGTAATGCTCCTCGCCGCCGTCCTCGGGGCGGAAGACGTGGAGCCGCCCCGCCTCGGACACCGCCATCGGCACCCGGGCCGAGACCACTGCTTGCAAGGGCGAGGTGCCGGAAAGCTCGACGGCGGCGGCATCCAGGTCGAGCAGCGTGAGCCGCTCGGCGGCGGCGAGCGCAGGCCCGTCGGGCACCTCTAGGACCAGCGCCGCCGGCAGCAGCCGTGCCGATTTCACCAGTGAGAGCGCGGTGCGGGCCAGCGTGGCGTCGCCTTCGCGCAGCGTCCGCAATGGCCCCTTCATCGGCTGCGCGAGATCGTCGGCCGGATCGGCCACGGCCTCGACCCAGGCGAGCCCGGCATCCTCCGGCACCACGATCCGCGCCAAGTCGCCATCATAGGCGCGGGCCTTCAGCGTCTCGGCCCGTCGGTCGGTGACCGCAAGCGCCAGCGTTCCGCCCATCACCCGCAGCCGCGCCAGCCGGCCGGCGTCCACCGTCTCGGCCGCCGCGGCGATCGCGGCTCCCCCGCTGCCTGTCAGCACCACAGGCACGCCCATGCGCAGGTCGGCCCGGGCGCGGGCGAGGAGCTCGACGATGGAGGGCGAGAGGCTCATGGGCCGCAAGATCTTGTGTTTCGGGTTCGCCCGATCATGTAGTCCCGGCCGCAACGAATTGAAACAAAATCTGTCCAGGTGACACGTCCACGTGAGGCTCCGGTCACATTTCTTGCCCCCCGGAGACTGCGGGCACACATCTTCGAGCATCACAGATGGGAGGCACCGGTCATGGCTGCACTGAAGAAAATTCTCCTCGTCGACGACGACGACGACCTGCGCGAGGCGCTCTCCGAACAGCTGGTGATGACCGAGGACTTCGACGTGTTCGAGGCCGGCAATGGCTCGGAAGCGATGCAGAAGGCCAAGGAGCAGCACTACGACCTCGTGATCCTCGATGTCGGCCTGCCCGATACCGATGGCCGCGAGCTCTGCCGGGTGCTGAGAAAGCACGGCGTGAAGAGCCCGGTCCTGATGCTGACCGGCCACGACAGCGACGCCGATACCATCCTCGGACTCGACGCCGGCGCAAACGATTACGTGACGAAGCCGTTCAAGTTCCCGGTGCTGCTGGCACGGGTCCGCGCGCAGCTCAGGACCCACGAGCAGAGCGAGGACGCGGTGTTCCAGCTTGGCCCCTACACCTTCAAGCCGGCGATGAAGATGCTGATCGACGAGCGCGAGCGGAAGATCCGTCTCACCGAGAAGGAGACCAACATCTTGAAGTACCTCTACCGTTCGCCCGACGGAGTGGTGCCGCGCGACGTGCTGTTGCACGAGGTCTGGGGCTACAACGCCGGCGTCACGACGCACACGCTGGAGACCCACATCTACCGGCTTCGCCAAAAAATAGAACCAGATCCGTCAAACGCTCGCCTTCTTGTAACCGAATCGGGAGGCTATAGATTGGTAGCATGAGGTCGGTCGACGGCCGGCCTGACGTTCGTCGAAGATCCCCTGCCCGCGCCGGGGTTATGACGCGGGAACCTCCCTGTTGGACTGGCCCGGGCTTTGCCCGGGCCTTTTTTTCCGCAGGTTGTGCATAGGATGATGCCGGCCTAGGGTCCTCGCCGCAGGAGACCCCGATGCCCTTCACGCTTGCCACCTGGAACATCAATTCGATTCGCCTGCGCGAGGGGTTGGTGGCTCGGCTCATGGCCGAGGAGGCGCCCGATGTCCTCTGCCTGCAGGAATGCAAGAGCCCGGTCGAAAAGATGCCCTTCGAGACCTTCCGGGCGCTGGGCTACACCTATGCCGTGGCCCGTGGCCAGAAAGGCTACAACGGCGTCGCCATCGTCTCGAAGCTGCCGCTCGAGGACGCCGGCGACGTCGACTTTGCCGGCCTCGGCCATGCCCGCCACGTCGCAGCCCGGCTCGAGAACGGGGTGACGATCCACAACTTCTACGTCCCCGCTGGCGGCGACGTGCCAGACCGCAAGGCGAACGAGAAGTTCGGCCAGAAGCTCGATTACGTTGCGGAGATGCGCGACTGGGCGCGCAAGGAGAAGCCGCGGAAGGCTATCCTCGTCGGCGACCTCAACATCGCGCCGCGCGAGGACGACGTCTGGAACCACAAGCAGCTCCTGAAGATCGTCTCGCACACGCCGATCGAGGTCGCGCATCTGGCCGAGGCGAAGGAGGCCGGGAAATGGGTCGACGTCACCCGGCAGGACATTCCTGACGGGAGGCTCTTCAGCTGGTGGTCCTATCGCGCTCCCGACTGGAACGCGGCCGACAAGGGCCGTCGGCTCGATCACGTCTGGGCGACGCCCGACATCGCGGGCGCTGGCCACGGCAGCCGAATCCTGCGCGCGGCGCGCGGTTGGGAGCAGCCGTCCGACCACGCCCCGGTTTTCGCGACCTTCGACCTGTAGCGGCAGCGGATCACACGCGGATTTCGCTTGCCGGACGCGCGATTCGGCGAGAATCTTAGGCCGATAGGGCGCCTTTGGGCGGCGGCGCCGCGGGAGAGTCGCAATGCGCACCGGTTTCAAGTTCTTCAGCGGCCACTGGGCCATGAACGCATTCCTGGCGATCGGCCTCGCCGCCGCCCTTGTTCCGGTCTTCGCCAGCCGGGGCGAGGAGGTTGTCGTCCTGTTCCCGCCCGACGGGCTCGCCGAGGCGCTTCCGGACGGGTCCCTCATCGTCGCAACCGCGCCGCTGCAGCTGACGATCCGCGGCACTTCGGGGCTGACCGAGGCCCTGCGCGCGGCCGGGGCGCAGATCGTCCTCGACGCCGGCAAGGGCGGCTGCGCGGCGAAGTCGCTGCCCTGAGATAATCGGACTGCCGCGGGCAAGAAGGCCGGCGGGGGGCTGACGCGCTCGACCGGCCCTGCGCCGGTTTTTGCCACATTTGGTTTCTAGGTTCCGCCACAATTTGGCCCTAGCGTCCAGTTCGAAACGATCGGAGCAGTAAGGCATGGCATTGTTTCCCTCCTGTGTCTGCCGCGGCCGCATCGCGCGCCGGCCCAACCTGCACCTCGCGGGAAGGGCCGGCTGATGCGTCTCGTGTTGTGGGTATTGCTCTGGCTGCGGCGGCTGGTGATCTTGTCGATTCTGGCCGTGATCGGCCTCGGCGCACCAATCGCCTATACCGAATACTCCTGCCGGGCTCCGGCCGAGGGCCGCGCGCCGCCGTCGACGCTCGATTCGGCGGGCCGCGCCTACGCTGCGCTGCCGGGGTATGTGGTGGCACGCGCCAATGAGGACTACGCCGCCACCCTAGCCGCGAGCGACCCGCACGAGTTCAGCTTCATTCCAGCGGTTACAGGCTACTGGAACGCCGCCTGCGCGGCGGTGCGCGGCGCCGACACTGGCGCTGGCCTTCCGACCGAAGCCAAGTTCGCGATCTACGGCGAAGGTGCGGGGTTCACCGCCAGCTTCGTCGCCAGGGCGGCCTACGAGGAAACGCTCGGCCGCGTCGCCACGCTGGTCCGCGGCGCCGCACGCGCGCCGCTCGACGATCTCGCGGCCGCCCAGGCGGCGGCCTTCGCACAGGCGGCGGCCGCGCCCGGTGCCGCCTGGGATTACACCGCCGCCGCACGCGACCTGATCGACCAGCGCGGCAACAGCCCGCGCGACTGGGAGCGCATGATCGCGCTCAACATCGATTATCGCACGCGCGGCGCCTTCCGCAGCCTCGTCTCCTTGCCCGACCTGCCCGAGGCGCCGGCAAGGCTGCGCGCCGTGGTCACCGGCATCGGCCAGGACACGCTGCAGTCGATCCCGGCGGTGACGGTAGTGGGCCCGCGCAGCGAGGGCATTCAGATCGAGACCGCTTCGGGAACCGAGGCGGTGGCGCCGCTCACCGCCATCGCCCGTGCCGGCGGCTCGATCACCGACGTTGCGGGCGCGGGCCAGGTGCTGCTTCTGGTTCGCGCTCCGTCCGAGGAGGACCTCGGGGCCCTAGTCCGGTTGAGCGAGCCCAACGGCGACAGCCGGCAGGTGCTGGCGTTGCCGGTGACCGAGCTTTCGCCGACGCTCCTGCGCCTTGCCGATGGCCGCGCCCGGGTTGAGCGTCTGCTCGGCAACTGACACTGCCCAAGCGGTCGGGAAAGGGGGCGGTCTTGCGAAGCCCCCCCCTTTGCGCCATCTAAGGCTGCGAATCCGCGCCACACGACGCGAAGGAGCCAGCCTATGCTCGAACTCGGCCAGAAACCCGCGCCCGCGGAGGGCGATCTGATCAAGGACGCCACCGAAGCCACCTTCATGGCCGACGTGATCGAGGCCTCGCGCGAGGTGCCGATCATCGTCGATTTCTGGGCCACCTGGTGCGGGCCCTGCAAGACGCTGGGGCCGGCGCTCGAGGCTGCGGTGACCGCCGCCAAGGGTAAGGTGAAGCTGGTCAAGGTCGATGTCGACCAGAACCAGCGCATCGCCGGGCAGCTCCGGATCCAGTCGATTCCCACGGTCTATGCCTTCTGGCAGGGCCAGCCCGTCGACGGGTTCCAGGGCGCGGTTCCCGCTTCGGAGATCAAGGCCTTCATCGACCGGCTCATGGGCCTGGCCGGCGACGGCGGCCTCGGCGAGGCGGTCGAGGCCGGCGAGGCGATGCTGGTCGAGGGCGCGGCTGCCGACGCCGCGCAGACCTTCGCCGCGATCCTCGCCGAGCAGCCCGAGCATGCCGGCGCCTATGGCGGGCTGATGCGGGCGCATCTCGCGCTCGGCCAGGAGGAGCAGGCCGAGGCGCTCCTGAAGGCTGTTCCAGCGAAGATCGCCGAGGCAGCGGAGGTCGAGGCGGTGCGCGCCCAGCTCGCGCTCTTGCGCCAAGCCGCCGATGCCGGACCGGTCGCAGAGCTTCGCGCCGCGGTGGCCGCCGATCCCGGCAATCACGAGTCACGCTTCGAGCTGGCCCGGGCGCTGCACGCCGCCGGCATGGTAGAAGAGGCGGTGGACGAACTCCTGGAGCTGTTCCGGCGCGACCGCGAGTGGAATGGCGGCGCCGCCAAGTCCCAACTGCTCACGATCTTCGATTCGCTCAAGCCCACCGACCCGGTGGCGCTGAAGGGCCGGCGCCGGCTGTCGTCCATGATATTTGCCTGACGCCGTCGGCACGCTAACTCGATGCTCATGCTCACGGCGGCCGATCTGCCCGACACGATCCCGGTATTCCCGTTGCCGGGGGCGCTGCTTCTGCCGCGCGCGCGCCTGCCTTTGCACATCTTCGAGCCGCGCTACCTCGCCATGCTCGACGACACGATGAAGACCTCGCACCGGCTGATCGGGATGATCCAGCCGCTCGAAGGCCGGGGGCCCGACAAGCTCCATGCCATCGGCTGCGCCGGCCGCCTGACCGCGTTCTCCGAAACCGAGGACGGCCGCTACATGATCACGCTGAGCGGCGTGTCGCGGTTCCGCGTGAAGGAGGAGGTGACCGGCTTCACGCCCTACCGCCGCTGCGACGTCTCCTGGGCCGGGTTCGAGCGCGACCTCGGCCACCCCGAGGCCGATCCGGGCTTCGAGCGCGGGCCGTTCCTAGATCTGCTCGCCCGTTACTTCGACGACCAGGGGCTTTCGACCGACTGGGGCAGCCTGAAAGAGGCCGAGGACGAGCTCCTGATCAACTCACTCTCGATGCTTTGCCCCTTCGAGCCAGAGGACAAGCAGGCACTGCTGGAGGCGCCCTCGCTCAGCACCCGGCGCGAGACCCTGGTCACGTTGATCGAGTTCGCGCTCCGCGGCGGGCCCGGTGAGGAGACGATGCAATGAGCGATATGGTGAAGTTCGACCGCCGCATGCTCGAGGCGCTGGTCTGCCCCGAGACCCATGCGCCCCTGAGCTACGACGCCGAGCGGCAGGAACTGGTCTCGAAGGCCGCGCATCTGGCCTACCCGATCCGCGGCGGCATCCCGGTTATGCTCGCCTCCGAGGCGCGCAAGCTCGACTGACCGCGCGTCCTGCGGTCAGACCGCGCTCCCCTGCAACAGCTTCGGTAAGTCGCCCGAAAGCCCCGCCGCCTCGCGAATGAAGGCGCGCTTCAGCCCGGGCAGGGCGTTCACCAGCCCGAGCCCGAGGTCGCGGCCGGCCCGCAGGATCGGGATGTCATTGGAAAAGAGCCGGTTGAAGCCGTCGGTGGCGAGCGCCAGCGCCGCTGTGTCGAAGCGCCGCCAGTGCTGGTAGCGGTCGAGCACGTCTGCGGCGCCAATGTCCTCGCCGCGGCGGCGGGCCAGCGTCAGCACCTCGGCCAGCGCCCCGACGTCGCGGAAGCCGAGGTTCAGCCCCTGCCCGGCGATCGGATGAATGCCGTGGCCGGCATCGCCCGCGAGCGCCACCCGGGGCGCGATCAGGGAATGGGCAAGGGACAGACCAAGGGGATAGCAGAAGCGGTCGCCCGCCAACCGTATCTCGCCGAGGAAATCGCCGAAGCGCGGCTTGAGCGCGGTGAGGTATTCCTGCTCGCCCATTTCTTGGATCGCGCGCGCGGTCTCGACCCGCTCGCTCCAGACGATGGAGGAGCGGTTCCCCGGCAGCGGCAGGATCGCGAGCGGTCCCGGTGGCATGAAGAACTGGTGCGCGACGCCGTTGTGCGGCTTCTCGTGTTCGATCGCGCAGACTAGCGCCACTTGGCCGTAGTCCCATCCGGTCCGGCCGATCCCGGCGCGCTCGGCGACGCCGCTCCGCCGCCCGTCCGCGCCGACGAGGAGCCGCGCAGAAAGCAGCTCGCCCGAAGCAAGCGTTGCCGACACGCACGCGGCCCCCGCCTCCTGCGCCACGACTTCGGCCCCGGCGCGGTGGTCGATTCGCGCCTCCGCTTCCATCGCGTCGAGCAGCGCCTTGCGCAGGTAGCGGTCCTCGACCATGAAGCCCATCGGGCCTTCCTCGATCTCGGCATGGTCGAAGTGCAGGAAGAACGGCGCCGGCCCCTCGCCGGCGCGTCCGTCGGAGGCGACGATCTCGAGGATCGGCTGCGCGTGCTCCTTGACCGTGTCCCAGACGCCGAGCGCGGCGAGCAGCCGCTGCGAGGCCAGCGCCAGCGCGTAGCCGCGGCCGTCGAAGCCGGGATCGCGGCGGGCCGGCAGCGGCAGCGCGTCGAGCACGCTGACACGCATCCCTCCCTGCGCCAGCGCAAGCGCGAGCGTGGGGCCGTTGAGCCCACCGCCGACGATGACGACATCGCAGTCCATCCTCTCGAATATGGCGGCCCGGGCGGGATTGTCCACGGGGAGCGCCCCGGCTAGCCTCGCCAGCGACGTCGTGGGAGGGGCAGGCGTGGCCGACTGGCGGAAGATGAGCGCGGGCGACATGGGGCGGGGCATCGCCTCGGGCGGGATCGATCCGGTGGATTTGACCGAGGCATTCCTCGAAGCCATCGCCGCCCACCCGGATGCCGCCCGCATCTACGCCCGCACCACGCCGGAGCGCGCCCGCGCCGAGGCGATGGCCGCGGCAGCGCGGGCCAAGGCTGGACACCGCAAGCACCCGCTCGACGGCGTGCCGATCTCGTGGAAGGACCTCTTCGACACTGCCGGCATCGCCACCGAGGCGGGATCTGCGCTGCTTGCCGGCCGGGTGCCCGCCGCCGATGCCACGGTCCTCGCCAACGCCACCGCCCAGGGCTCGGTCTGCCTCGGCAAGACCCATCTCTCCGAGTTCGCGTTCTCTGGTCTGGGGCTGAATCCCGTCACCGCAACGCCGCCCAACGTCAACGACCCCGCCGCTGTCGCCGGCGGCTCGTCTTCCGGCGCGGCGGCCTCGGTGGCCTTCGGCCTCGCCGCCGGCGCGATCGGCACCGATACCGGTGGCTCGGTACGGATTCCGGCTGCCTGGAACGATCTCGTCGGGTTGAAGACAACTATTCGCCGGCTGCCGACAACGGGAGTCGTCGCGCTCATCGACAGCTTCGATACGGTCGGCCCGCTCGCACGAACGGTCGAGGATGCGAGCCTCATGCTCTCCCTTCTCGATGGCGGCAAGGCGGCCGACCTCAACGGAGCCACGCTGCAGGGCACCCGCCTCCTGGTGCTCGAGACCGCGGCTCTGGACGACCTCCGCCCCGAACCCGCTGCCGCCTTCGACGACGCGGTGCGCCGGCTCGAGGCCGCCGGCGCGCGAATCGAGCGCGGCAAGGTGCCGGAGGTGGCAGAGGCGCTGACCTACGC